>JAGCTJ010000175.1 GCA_017963665.1 Lachnospiraceae bacterium
CGGTTACAGTACCGTTTTCTATTGTGATATGTGTTCCGTCTCCACCTCTACCGCCACCGATTCCGGCTCCTCTTTCTCCGCCGGTTGCGGTTACAGTACCGTTTTCTATTGTGATATGTGTTCCGTCTCCACCTCTACCGCCACCGATTCCGGCTCCACCATATCCGCCGGTTGCATCGAGACTGCCCGAAGTTCCGTTATCGTCCTTTATCGTAAGTGATCCGTCATTTTCTTTTTCAAGTCCGGCATGAGAATACGACGATTTCAGGATATTTGCCCCGTCAAGTTCAAAGGTCACATTTCCTGTTCCGATAACAGAGAGCGCTGCTCTTAGTTCATCAGTTCCATACTCTAATCCCGAGGTGTCCAAACTCAGATCCTTAAGTATAACTACCTTGTCTGTGCCGGAAACGGTTATCAATTTTACGCTGCCTTTACTTGTATTGATACCAGTTAAGATAAGGTCTTCGGTCTCATTTGCAAGATCGATCGTCTTTTCGGTGCTCAGCGATGATACATCTTCTACTCTCGCGAAAGTTGACAGCGGAAGACAAACAAACATAAGAGCTCCCATTGCCGTTGAACTTATTCGTCTCAATACTTTTTTCTTCATATCTTATCTCCCTTTATATTGATCGTTTCATCAATTTCCCTTTCATATAAATAGATACGAGAATTGCCGGATTTCCCCCCTCACAAAAAGAAGATTGTTAAACTATAACAAATGGGAGGGACACAATTTGTGCAATTTTAACATCTAAATGCGCCTATCTTTCCAAAATGTTGATTTGGAGTACATTTTATCTTTCCAAAATGTTGATGAACGGACATTTTATCTTTCCAAAATGTTGATAGGTAATTTCAGTGCCACTAAAAAGAAAACTCCGGCAGCTTTTCACTGTCGGAGTTTTGTGTTTGATAGTTACTGATCAAGTTCTGTGGCTTTTACGCCAAGTGCTTCGAAAAGCTTTGCCATTTGCAAAAATCCCGCAAGGCCGTCGGGCTCTTCTTTAAGCGCTGCGAAACCGTCTGCGTATGCTTTTGATTTGGTGTCCACTGCGTTTATGCGAAGAACATATCTCTTGCCCTTATGTGAGAACATACAGTTCTTTGCAACTCTGTTATCCGCAAAGAGGTCCTTCATGATATCGGGTGTAAGACAGATGTTGTCACCAAATTCGATATTGACTTCCTTTGCGTTAGGGTCTGCCTTAAGCGCTGCAGCTATGAGTGCGGCTACATTTACGTCTGCGATGCAGGAACGCTCAGTGTATACGGGAGGCTGCTCTTTCTCGGGAGTTTCTTTTTTCGTCTCATCATCCGGGGTTTCGGGCTCTTTAACTTTGTTTGGATCGGCCTTGCTGCCAATTAAGATCTCGCATTCCTCTGAACCGGCTTTTATCTGCTCAACTGTTGTTCCCACCGCAAAAGTAGTGACACTTCCTGTCGTATAAAGATTCGATATATCCGGAGTTACATCTTCTCCGTTTACCGGATTATCATCATCATCCACATTTCCGCCTTCACCTATGGCCGCTCCTTCGCCAAAACCGTAAGAGTTTCCGCCTCCGGCAGCATATACGGTTGCATCATTGCTTATCGTTACAGTTGATCCGCTTGATTTAATTCCGCCACCGATTCCGGCTCCGCCTTCTCCGCCGATCGCAGTCACCTCTCCGCCATTAATTGTTACCGTTCCGTCAGAAGCACCACCGCCACCGATTCCGGCTCCACCTTCTCCGCCGATCGCAGTCACCTCTCCGCCGTTTATCGTTACAGTTGCGGGTCGATTATATCCCCCACCGATTCCGGCTCCACTGATTCCGCCGGTTGCAGTTACAGTTCCGCCGTTTATAATGACATTGACTGCACCATCCATAGCGACACCTCCGATACCGGCGGACATATTTCCACCCTTTGCTTCAAGCGATCCGGGGGTTCCGTTATCATCCTTTATCGTTACGATCGTTTCATTTATCGTAACTCCCGCCCAAAAATCTGATTTAACGATGTTTGTACCGTCAAGTTCAAGCGAAACATTACCGGAATCCATAACAAGAAATACCGGATAATTTTGGCTATTCCCGTCAGGCCCTATATTCAGGTCTTTAAGCACCACAACTTTGTCTGCATTCGGATCCGCTTCAATGATTATTCCGACTTGCGCATTGGTACCGGTTAAAATAACATCTTCGTCATAATCGGAGAGAGTTATCCGAAACAGGTCGCTTTCGCTCACATCTATTGTCGTGGCCGCAAAAGCTGACAGCGGAAGACATACAAACATAAGCGCTCCCATTGCCGTTGAACATACTCGTTTTAAAACTTTTTTCTTCATACCTTTTTCTCCCTTGTAAAATTGATGGTTTGTAAATTACCCTTTCATAGAGATAGATACATAAAAAAACAAAATTCCCCCACCCGGAGAGAATTTTGTCTGTTTTGCACAATTTATAACATTGGATTTTATGCAATTTTACGAGTATTTGTTCTTTTTATGCAAATGCATCAAATGATGGCACTTCCGCAGAGGCTCCCGCTAAGGAAATTGCAGCAAGGGCCGAAGAAACCGCTACCGCTCCCTGAACTGCCACGCCCGCTTCGGGCGATCCGGAAACACCCGGCGAGAAAGATACGCTTCCCGACGCTTTTTCTTTGGCCATCTGTTCAAATACGGCTTTAAGATATGCGGCGTCCGCTTCGGCTATCTCTTTTTGTTCTTTTAATCGATGCTTCATCTTAAGCTCTTTAAGATCAGACGCATCCATGTCGCTTACGTTCAAAAATTCTTCCGTAAGCTCATCAAGCCCCATTTCTTCCATGAGGTCGCTTTCAAGCTCGGCAAGTTCTTCGCTCATTTCCTGTATCAGCGGTGTTAACATTTCGATCTGAATATCCTCTGCCGAGAGCATTTCATCTTCGGTATATTCTTCCGAAAACTCCTCGTATTCGACCGCTTCTTCTTCAATTTCATCAAGTGCAGTCTCGTCGGTATTTTCGACGGTTTGTTCTTCATCCCTTTCTTCATTTGCTTTTGTAAGCGCGGGATTGTTCTCGAAAATACCGTTTGCTGCTTTCGCCATCTCCTCCTGCTCGAGGTGTCTGGCTTTCTTTTTGGCGACTATCTCCATGGCTTTCGCATGAGCGATCGCTGCTTCGATCTCTTCCGCATCGTATCCGCCTTTTTGCTTTTCCTTTTTAAGCCGCATAACTTCCCGTTTCGCCATGGAAACGACCTGTTTTGCCGAGGCGGAGGTTTTGCTAGATATGATCTTTGATGAGATGCTCTTGAAACGATACTTTATCTTCTTTTTGTTAAGGGAAGTGTTCTTGGACTTGTTTCTTTGGGCCCTTAAGGCATCGGCATAGTTTTTGTTGAATAAGCTCTCCGCACTCTGACCGGTGAAGGTCTTCTTGGTATCAAGCTCATTCTTTAACTGCTGCTGTCTGTCTTCGGACATTTTTCTTCGTGCCTCATGGAGGCTGTCCAGCCTTGCCTTATAAGAAGAATAGGCACCGGAAGAATAATCCGGTGCCTTGGTAATGTTCGAAAAAACATTCGTCAATGTGTTCATAAGCACCTCATCCTTGAGTAACGACTCGAAATCCGTTTCGATAGTTTCGCTTATCAAATATATCGGCGAATTTTAGGGAAAGTTTAGAGCAAATAAAAACAGGGACAACCAAAGTCGTCCCTGTCTCTTTCTTGCATATTCTATTTTATCAACTTATGCCATCTCGTTCCAACGAGGCTTGATAGCGAAGAAGAGGATTACAAGGCTAACTACTGCACTGATGATACCTCTGATAAGCTGTCCGCTCATTGCGTTAAGAACGATGTTAAGAACTGCGGTACCTGCAACGATGTAGAAACCGAGCTTCTGCTTCTTAAACAACAAGATCGCCAATCCGATTATCAAACATATTTCTGCTATAGTGCAAAGAACCATGAGCAATGTGCCACCTACCAAGAAAGATCCGAAGATAGCAAGAACATAGATAACAACCATGATGATGTTAACTATAAAGCAAAACCAAAGCCAGAATTTGGCAAAACCTGTCCATTCAAACATTATTATCTCCTCCTGTTTGTGAATATGTTTACTAGACTTGTTAAGTTTAACACATTTTTGATCATTTAACAAGAAATAATCGTTTCATGCAATGTTATAGGAAACCACGAAAGAAATATCACGGAACGCTCTTTATATGGTATACTTATCGGGAAAATACGTGGGAGGATGCAGTCATGAAACCGGAAAAACTGATTGAATTGTGTAAAAAGAAAACGGTCTGGATACAGACACACAACTTTCCCGATCCCGATGCCATTTCAACGGCTTTCGGTCTCCAAAAGCTTTTGGAACACTTCGGGATAAAGTCAAGGATATGTCACGAAGGACAGATTGATAAACTTTCAAGTGTTAAGCTGTTGTCGCTTTGCGGGATAGATATGCATTCCTATGACGAGATAGAGTCTGAGATGAAAGCTGACGACATGATCGTGCTTGTCGATTGTCAGAAAAACAACGGCAACACTACGGATTTTGTGGGCGACGAGCTTGCGGCCATCGATCACCATCCTACCGTAGTTAAAATCGATTACGAATATTCGGATCTAAGGATCACCGGTGCGTGTGCTTCCATCATTGCGGAGTATTATAAGACTCTCAAAGTAGCACCCGATGTGAAAGTTGCAACAGCGCTCATGTACGGTCTTAGGATGGATACGCTGCAATTAAGCCGCGGTGTTACCGAGTTCGATCTTGATATGCTCAGTTTCCTTTTCCACTACTCCGACAAAGATCTTTTAAACGAACTTGAGACCAACAACATGGAGTTTACCGATCTTCGTGCTTACGGCGAAGCGATCGAGCACGCAAGAGTATTCGGTAAAGTCTGCATCTCCTTTTTGGATTTTCTTTGCCCGGACGCGCTGGTAGCCGCATTAAGCGACTTTTTCTTAGCGCTTGCGGAAGCGGAAGTGGTAATTATATTTGCGAAAAGAGATACCGGATATAAATTCAGTTTCAGAAGCGAACGTTCCGATGTCCATGCGGGTGTTCTTGCCGGCGAGATACTCGAAGGCTGGGGCAACGGCGGAGGTCATGCTTCAATGGCGGGCGGATTCGTTGAAGATAAGAACATACCCGGAGACAAGATGTATCTTTTCGATACTGTCCAGGAAAAGTCGATCAACATCATCGAAGCAAAATATCCGCAGATTTTGTAATATATTCAAAGGATTTTTATGTCTAAGAGAATCAGTGATAAGTATTTGAAAGATTTCTTTAACCTTGATGATTCCGAGGAGTCAAAAGCTGACCTTGAGGAACTGTCGGGGAAACTGAAGAAACTCACATTTGAACACGGAGAAAACATCATTACCGCAGGTGAAGACGCCGACGGTATGTTTTTCATCGAATCGGGCTCGGCAACGGTCTTAAACAAAAACGGCGAACAGGTCAATCTAATGCATATCGGCCAATACTTTGGTGAATATGCCGTTCTGACCGGCGAAAAGAGACTTACCACTGTAAGAGCCTTCGGCAAGACCGTGGTCTATAAAGTCGAGAACGAAGACCTGCTTTCTTTCTTATCAAAACATCCTCACGTTTACAGTGAAATGATGAAGAAAGTTTACGGACAACTTTCTTCAAAGCATTCGCAGATACTTGCCCTTTCTTCAATGAAAAAGGGCGTTTTGTCACACCCTGCAAACGATCATCCTATCACACTTAAGCAAGGGCTGTTCCAGTACGGCTTTCTGGCACTGGTTGTCATTGCTTCCTTCTTACTGCCTCGTGGCATTTCGGGACCGATCTTTTTGCTCCCCCTCATCTTCATGATCGCATACGTTCTTATCACCAAAAGAACCCTTGAATCCATCGTTGCTTCCTGCCTTATCGCAGGAATACTTGCGTATAAAGGTCATTTCTTAACAGGCACGATGGATGCGCTCATCGAGACATTCGGAGCCGCCGACAACGTTTTTACGGTCATCGTCATGGTTCTCATGGGAGCGCTCGTTAACCTTATCGTAAATTCCGGCGGTGTTACGGCTTTCGAAAAGTCTGCTGCAAAGCATGCCAAATCGCAAAAACACATTTTCTTTACGTCCTTTGTCATTATGATCATGACATCCATCGATGAAGGGCTTAACATGCTCTGTGCACAATATGCTCTTTACAATCCGTCCAAAGAAAAGAGAATCCCTCGTGAGAGGCAGGCCCTCTTTTACGGCATGCTTCCGGTTGTTTTGTGTTCCTTTGTTCCTCTTTCACTTTGGGGAATATTCGTAATAGGTACCATGAACGTTACCTTCGGAGCCGACTCCGTAGCGCTTTTTTGCAAAGCCATTCCTTTTAACTTTTTCTCGATGATCACCGTTATAGCTATGATACTGTTATCTCTTGGCAAATTGCCTCGCAACAAACAGCTTAAAGCAGGGGATAAGAGGGTCGAAGAAAACGGCGACCTCTGGCCGGAAGGATCGGAGAAATATTTGAGCGAACACTCGACGGAAGTCTGGGGCAAGATATCCAACGTCATGCTTCCCATCATTGTTCTAATGGTTGCTTCTTTGGCAGTAAGAAGCATTTCATCGGGAAGTTTCTCGGTTGACAGTTCCATAGGTCTTACTGTGGCTCTTTTGTTCACATTTGCGCTGTTTTGCTTAAGACGTATCATGTCACCTTCGGAGTTTATCGAATATGCGGTTCAGGGAATAGCGGATTCAACGCTTCCCGTCATCATGTATCTTATGACGATATTCTTTTCATCGATGCTCGATACGCTTAAGCTCGATACTTACTTTGAACTGGCGATAGATGAATTCGATCACTTACTGTTCCTGCTTCCTGCTGCCGTCTTCTTATTTTGCATGCTTCTTACCACGGCGCTCGGTTCATCATGGGCCATGTATGCAATCGCTTTTCCGATAGTTTATTCACTTGTAAAGAACTTCGGAATAGATTCGACAACTGTTTTGGCGCTCTTTATCGGTGCTATTGCAGGCGCCGGTATCGCAGGCGAGAAAAACTGTGCGTTCACTTTTGAAGCTCTGAACGTCGGCACCACTGTCGGTATTGCTCCGGATGTGGCCAAGAAGCTTCGTCTTTTCTACAGCACGATAGTTTCGCTCATAGCATTTGTACTTTATCTTATAGCGGGAATCATATGTTTTGGCTAACTTGATTATATATGTTAAGGGTAAAGAAAAAAGCGGCATGAACGCCGCTTTTTCTTTTTACCAAGATACCTTACGGTATCAATTCTCAATCAGTTTAAGGGGTTTTGCGCTGTATACGAACACAGCCGCATCAAATGCCTTCGGTGCATCTACCGTTACTCTCGACGAAGCCGATGAAAGGCGCATGATCATCGAGTAATTTTCTCCCAAAGAACCCATCTTAAGGTGAGCCAACTCATCGTTTAACACATCGCTTCCGGCTATATCGGAAAACTGTAAAAGATATCTCTTACCATCGTAATTGTTCGCCTCTTTTGCAAGGGGATCGGTTGACTTAAACTTGTGGTTTGCTCTGCCGTTCTTGCCGGGCATGTTACAGTCGGTGGTATAGTAATCTGAGCCGATAACAAAGTAATCGTCGCCGAATACCTCTTTGATATCTCCGCCCATGTTTGAAGGATAGAATGAGCTCTGAGGCACTTTTGCTATATGACCGCAATGACCGGTGATAAAGATCGCATTTCTCGCATTTCCGCCACGCATCTTTTCAAGCTCGCTTATCCACTCTACATTCTCGGCCATGAATTTATCTCTGGTCGTAAAGCTTGCGATTCCGTTATTGCTGCTGTAAACTTCAGAAAGGTTGATCGCCTGTTCAAGAACGACTGCTGCGTGAACAAATATCTCCGCCTCGATCTCATCGGCTCCGGCACCAATATATCCGCTCTTTGCTTCTTTTACCGCATCTTTATAATCGGTCGCCATCTTCTTTCTTTCATCGTAAGATAAAGAGTCATCTTCAAAGATCCTTGTAAGATCCTTTGTTTCGGGGGCGTTGTCAAAAGCGTATCTGCCGGCAAAGTCATCTATGTATGAGATAAGAGCCTCGTAGGTCTGCATATCAAAGCCGTAGAAATGAAGCTTATCTTCATTGGAAGCTTTGTCGTTGTAATCTCTCATCCACTCAAGCAATTCTTTTGAAGTCTCGGTCTTATAAATCTTAAAACAGAGTGCTTCAACTGCTTCATCAAGCGTAGTCTTTCCGCCGTTTATATAATCATCGACAGCAAGATATTCTCCGAAAGGTCCTTCAAGAGCGAAGGCTCTGACCTTATCCTGCTCAACCAGATTCCTGAATATTTCGGTCTTTAGTTCCTGAAAATCCGCATTTCCGTGAGTCGCCTCACCAAATCCGATAACCCTTATATTATCGGGGATCGTAAGCTCGTTCACTTCTTTGGCATATTTTTCCGTAAGACCATTCCCATTCGCGCCGCCGCATCCGCAAAGCAAAGAGCATGCCGTGACTGCGGCCATAAAAAGCGCCATCAAACCTTTTGTACTATTCTTTCTCATTTCTGTTTCTCCTGTTCTTTCATTACCTATATGATAGGTTCCATACAGTATCATTTCCATCGATGCAACTTACGTATTCCTTACAAATTTGTAATATTTCACACGATCTACGGAACACATTCACATCTGTTTACAGTGAAATGTTATACCGACACAGTCAAGAAAGCGGACAAGAAAAGGTCAAGATTTGGTCAAGAAGTGACGCTATGATAACAGGGACGACAATTGCCGTGTTGATTTTATAACGTGAGCGCGTTATAATTATTCCATGATGAATGAGAAATTGCTTGAAATTGTTGCCAAATCGGGTAAAAGCGCCTATAGGATCAGTAAAGAAACCGGCATACCATATACGACTATAAGTGAATTACTCACAGGCAAAAAGTCAACAAACAGCATTGCTGCGGAGACACTTTGCAAAATTTGTTTATACTTCGAGTGTGAAATGTTGGAATTGATGGACTACCCTTTACTGTTCAATAATATCTCCGGTAAATATAAAAAGATCAATTACAAATGGCTTGTTGAAAACAATTCCATAAATTTGTATATAATCGATAATAATGATTGGAAACTATTGGCTTCATATGATAAATGCAACACTAAGCATCCGTCGCTTTTTGCAAATGCATGTGCATAAATACATATAGACGATTGGCTTAAAAAGAAAGAAAGAGAGCAATTATATGAAAAACTACACATTAATGCATAAAAATGAAGAGTGTGGAATCCTTACTATAGATGAGACGACCGGCCGATTTGAAGATTATCGAGATTATAATCGCGGATTCTCACCGTTTCTTAATAATGCAACTCTTGAGAATATGAAAAAATGGTGGGAACTTCGTGCAATTCCTGCCTCAAGGGAAACTATTCGAGACCTCATTGCATCTTTGGACGTAGTGACCAACGAAGAATACCTCGCCAAGAACCTTGCTCTGTCTGTAATTGACAGCTATTGGATAAAGCCTTTTGAAGCAAGCATTGATTATAATGCCATAAATTTTTACAGTTTGATCAATTATAATGAAGGTAAAATACCCTATCATAATCCTACTTCTTACGATCCCAATGCATCGTTAAGCGGACAGATGGAGAAATATTGGGACATTTCCGGAACGGTTCCCGTTCTTGTCAAAGAAGCTTACAAATCTTTCGGTCAGCAGTCCGTAAATGAGGCTTTTGCATCCTTACTCCATTCAAAACAAATGGCCGATATTCCATTTGTAAAGTACAATATTACTTCTCGAGATGACGGTTCAATCGCATCAATGTGTAACGCATTTACAACAAAAGACATAGAATACGTATCTGCTTACGAAATTCTTTATTCCGAAAAGCATTCTAATGATGTCAATGATTATAATGCATATATCGAAATATGTCAGAAGCATGGGATTGATGTTCGCGACTTTATGGACTATCAGACGCTCACTGATTTCGTCCTCACAAACACTGACGAACATCTCATGAATTTTGGAATCTTACGCGATTCAAATACTCTTGAATTTATTGGACCTGCTCCGATATTTGATAGCGGAAACAGCATGTTCTTTGATAATCTCGGCAAAAATCCATATACACGCGTTGAATTGTTAAACCAAAAGATGACTTCATTCTATAAGTCTGAAGAACGAATGTTGTCAAATGTGAAGAATAAGTTAATAGTTGATACTGATCTTTTGCCTTTACCCAATGAAGTGGCTGATTTCTATAGAGAAAAAGGAATCCCGGATAGTCGGGCAGACATAATTGCCGCAAATTATGCAAACAAAGTGATCATATTGCAGGAATTTCAACATGGCAAAAGCATCTCTTTGTATAACGAAAAACATAAACATCAAAAATTGAAAAGAACATAAGAAAGCCTTAAACGAAAACCCGGGGGCGGCAAAGGCCGTCCCCGGGTTGTAAACGCAACAGATTATTTGTTTTCTTTAAGAAGATCTCTGATCTCGGTAAGGAGTTCTTCCGTTGTGGGCTTTGCGGGCTCCTCGGGCTTCTCTTCTTTCTTTGCAAGTTTCTCTTTCATCTTGTTGATGGCTTTGATGAAGAAGAAAATGCAGATCGCGATGAGTAAGAAATCGATTATGTTCTGGATGAAGCTGCCGTACAAAAGTGCGGCTTCTTCTTTAACGACTTCGCCGCCTTCAATGACTGCGGGACTTAATACAAGCTTCTTGGTGGAGAAATCAACACCGCCCATAGCAAGACCGAGAAGCGGCATTAAAACGTCGTTTACAAGGCTTGTAACGATCTTGCCGAATGCGCCGCCGATGATGACACCGACTGCCATGTCGATAACATTGCCTTTTGCAATAAACTCTTTGAACTCTTTAATTGTTTTTTTCATTTTTCCCTTCTCCTTTGATCAAAAAGTTCGCAATCCTCAAAGCACCCTTACCGTCCACACATTTTTTCTGTGCGTCGGAAAACATAACCCTTTGTTCGTAGCACTCTTCGATTGTGTAAATACAGTGTAGCAGATTGTTTATAGTATCGTCAAAATGCTTTTTGGCATTTCCGGCACTTTTTATTATATTCTTTTTGTCAAATGTTTCGTTTATAAGATCCTGGTTCTCGGCCATGGAGAAGATGACGCTCGGAACGCCCATGCGACAAAGTTCGTATGTGGTGCTTCCCGCGGCGCTTATGGCATAATCAAAGTTTGCCAAAAAGGCCGGCATATCGGTTATGTTTGACCATATCTTCACGGTATCGGGATGAGATTTTTCAAGATTTATAAGGTAGTCATAGTCCGAAGAAAAGGGTCCCACAAGAATGTTCAATTTGATCCCTTCCTTGGGACTTTCCACGAATCTGTCGGCGACAGTCTTTGCTATGTGCAAAGAATCGGAACCTCCCGTGGATACGAGCACATCATAGGGTGCGTCTTTCTTTATCTCGATAGGTTTTGCGTCGATAAACTCTTTTCTTAAGGGAGCGTAACCGGTTCCGAGGATGAGTTTAGGAAGCTTTACGCCCGCCTTTTTGTAAATACCTTCGTAGTCGGTTAAGTCACCGTATATGTTGTAGTTGATGAGTACATCAACGGGATATGCATCTTTTGAATAATCATCGAGGTAAACGGTCTTTGCAAGTTTACCTATCTTTTCAAAGTACAAAGAAGAAAAATAGTATCCGTCACATATTATCAGATCGGGGTTTACTTCTTTGATAAGAGCGGTAAACTTATCAAGTTCCTCCAAGGTCTTATCAAAATCGGTATTAAGCACCGATACATCAAAGCCTCTTTTATTGATGAGTTCTTTGGCATCGCTTCCGGCGCAGACAAATAAGACCGATGCACCCAAAGTCTTAAGTACATCGGCTATCGAAAGGCATCTCATAACATGTCCCATCGATACCGTTTTGTTGGCATCTGCTCTTATGATTATCTTCACACCGTTACCTCATATTCTAGGTTTCCGAGTAAAACACTCCGGGAATGGGAGTGTGTATGTTGGCATGTGCGTAATCCATCGCACGCTTTAAGCATTCTTCGCATTTGCAATGTTCAAGCAAGCTTACCACAAGTCCGGCAACACAACAGTCTCCGCTTCCGACTGTGGATACGACTTTTAAGTCTTTGTCGGGCTCAAAGTTTTTGTACATTTTGTCGTTTTCAAAAGAGTACAATACTCCGCCCTTTTCGCCAAAGGTTGCCAGAATGATCGGGATATCGTAAAGAGCGGATATCTTCTTTACGATCTTCTCTGTCTCAGCATCGTTTTCGGGTATCATTCCCGTTATCTCTTCAAGTTCTTCTTCGTTGGGTTTTAAAGCGAAGGGTGATGCCTGAAGACCGAGCATCAAAGCCTCGCCCGAAGAATCAAGGAGCGTATAGGCGCCTTTCATCTTGCATAACGTAATGAGTCTTTCATATGCATCGCTTGGCATTCCTTTGGGTAAAGATCCCGAAAAGATCACCCAGTCGCCTTCAAATACATTCTCGAGAAGAATGTTGTATACTCTTGTAAGATCTTCTTCGGAGGCGGTAAATCCGGTGCTCTTTTTATGATACTCAAGTCCGTCGGAGGTATCCGTAATGGTAGTGTTTTTCCTGGTGGCTCCCTTGACCGTTAAGAAGATGGCGTTGATCTTGTCATCTTTTATCCTGTTAAAAAGCTTAACATCCTTTATGCCCACCAAAGCTATTGCAGTGGACGCGAAACCTGCACTCTTAAGGGCTCTGGACACATTTATGCCCTTTCCCGCAGGAATGTTCACAGCTTTCTTTTTGTTCTTCTCAAGATAGTCTTTTTCGCTTATCACGACATCGATCGCCGTGTTAAGTGTCACGGTATAGATTGCCATTTAAGGATTTACCCTCCAAACGAATCTAAGGAAACACCTTTCGATGTTTCCTTATCATGTAAGTTTCTTTATTCTTTTACGCTCAATCTTACCAGGGCTCGATTAAGCTTGGCAGTTGCCAGAGCAAAGTCTTTATCGCTTAAGCCTTCGGTTCGAAGGATGGCTTCAGCTTTTTCTTTGGCCCGCTCTGCCCTTTCTCTGTCTATGTCCTCTTCCCACTCCCATGTGGTGGCAAGAAGGTGACAGGAACCGTCCATAACACTTAACATTCCGCCGATACAAGCGGCATGTCTTTCGGTTCCGTCTTCAAGTCTTATGAATGCTTCGCCCATACCAAGCGCGGTCACATAGTTGATGTGCTCTGCAAGGATGGCTACGTCGCCTGTAATTGAACGGCACTTGACGCGCTCGATATTACCTTCGTACAACAGGCCGTCCGGTGTACCGATTCGTATCGGAAATGTCTTCATAGACGACCTCCTTTACTGTTTCTTGGCTTTTTCGAATACATCGTCGATCGTACCTGCCATTAAGAAGCAACTCTCGGGAATGTCATCGCATTCACCGTCAAGGATCATCTTAAAGCCTCTGATCGTCTCCTTAAGAGGTACATACTTACCTTCAAGACCGGTAAACTGCTCTGCAACGGAGAAGCTCTGTGAAAGGAAACGCTGTACCTTTCTTGCACGGTTAACCGTCATCTTGTCTTCTTCGGAAAGTTCGTCCATACCCATGATAGCGATGATGTCCTGAAGTTCCTTATATCTCTGAAGAACCTTCTGTACGGCTCTTGCTACTTCGTAGTGTTCGTCTCCGACAACTTCGGGGGTAAGGATACGGCTTGTGGAATCAAGAGGATCAACTGCCGGATAGATACCCATACTTGCGATATCACGCGACAAAACGGTGGTAGCGTCAAGGTGAGTGAAGGTTGTTGCGGGAGCGGGGTCGGTTAAGTCGTCCGCAGGTACGTATACAGCCTGGATGGATGTAATGGAACCCTTTCTTGTGGAAGTGATACGCTCCTGAAGAGTACCCATATCTGTTGCAAGTGTGGGCTGATAACCAACGGCCGAAGGCATACGTCCGAGAAGTGTTGAAACCTCTGAACCAGCCTGGGTGAAACGGAAGATGTTATCGATGAACAAAAGCACGTCCTGATTTTTAACATCACGGAAATACTCAGCCATGGTAAGACCCGAAAGACCGACTCTCATTCTTGCTCCGGGGGGCTCGTTCATCTGACCGTACACTAACGCGGTCTTTTCGATAACTCCGCTTTCTTTCATTTCATTGTACATATCGTTACCTTCACGGGTACGTTCACCAACGCCCGTAAAGATTGAATATCCGCCGTGCTCTGTAGCTACGTTGTGGATAAGCTCCTGAATAAGAACGGTCTTACCTACGCCGGCACCGCCGAACAGACCGATCTTACCACCCTTTGCATAGGGGCAGATAAGGTCAACGACCTTAATACCCGTCTCAAGGATCTCTGTCGAAGTTGCCTGATCCTCGTATGCGGGAGCGGGACGGTGAATAGACCATCTCTCCTCGGTTTCGGGTGCGGGAAGATTATCAACCGGATCGCCCAAAAGGTTAAATACACGGCCAAGGCAAGCCTCTCCGACGGGAACCATGATGGGTTCTCCGGTATCTACGGCCTTTGTGCCTCTTACCAAACCGTCTGTCGAGTTCATGGCAATACATCTTACCGTATTGTCACCGATCTGTTGTGCAACCTCGGCAGTGAGCTTTACTCCGTTATTGTCAATTTCAATGGCGTTCAAAAGCGCGGGAAGTTCGTCATGTCCGAAACGGATATCAAGAACCGGTCCGGTAACCTGCACTACTTCGCCAATGTGTCTTTCGCTCATTTACGAATCTCCTTTAATTATTATTCGGGGTATCAGATACCCTCGGCACCTCCGACTATTTCGGTTATTTCCTGCGTAATGCTTGCCTGACGTGCACGGTTGTACTGAAGATTTAATGTTCCTATCATCTCTTCGGCATTGCTTGTGGCCGATTCCATGGCGGTTCTTCTCGCCGCCTGTTCACTGGCCACACTGTCACATACGGCTCCGAATACGACTCCCGCCATATACTCGGGAACGATCGCATCGAAAACTTCCGTGCTCTCGGGCTCATATAAGATGAGGTTTCTTACCGGCTCGGCTTCAGCCTCATCATCCGTAAGTTCGGATAAAGGTAACACAGGTACAAAATGGGGTTCCTGTGAAAGCATCGATACAAACTCTGTGTAAACAAGTCCTACGGTGGAATACTCGCCGGTCTTGAACTCTTCACATATAAGCCTTGCCACTTCGAAGCAGTCGCCTACGGTCATGGGTGCGATCTCGGCGAACTCTTCGCTCAAAATGTCGGCTTTTCTTCTCTTGAAATATTCGACTGCCTTCTTACCGATGGGAAGAACGGTATATTCTTTTCCCGCGGCATCGGCTTCAAAACATTTGAAGAGGTTGTTGTTGTATCCGCCTGCCAGTCCTCTGTCACCGGCGATAACCACGTAGCAGACCTTCGTACCTTCGGATGATTTCGCGTATATCGACGAAAAATCGGTATTTCCGGTAGCTATAGTCTTAAGTGTATCGTACAGTTCTTCAAAGTAAGGACGGCAATTGTCCGAACGTTCTTTGGCTCTGCGCAGTTTGGAGGATGCCACAAGTTCCATCGCTTTTGTGATCTGCATGGTGTTTTCAACACTCTTTATACGCAGCTTCACGGCTTTCATGTTTGCAGCCATAAATTTCCTCCATCCTTTTTATTTTCCGTACTTTAAGTCAACGAATTCTTTGGTGAATCTTTCAAGTGCGTTCTTTAAGTTGTTTTCGGTTTCTTCTTCAAGCTTACCTGTGGATACGATGGCATCCATAGCCTTTGAACCGTCAACGTCGTTATCAAGGAATGCATAAAGCTTTGCTTCGTATTCCTTAACATCCTCAACAGCTACATTTGTTAAGTAGTTCTTTGTAACGGCATATATGATCGCAACCTGCTTTTCAACCGCAACAGGTGAATTCTGGTTCTGCTTCAAAACCTCAACTATTCTCGCACCCTGATCGAGACGTGCCTTTGTATCGGCATCAAGATCCGAACCAAACTGTGCGAATGACTGAAGTTCTCTGTACTGAGAATAGATAAGCTTTAAGGTTCCGGCAACTTTCTTCATCGCCTTGATCTGTGCGTTACCACCTACACGGGATACTGAGATACCGGGGTTAACAGCCGGCATAACACCCGAGTGGAAAAGCTCCGTCTCAAGGAATATCTGACCGTCGGTAATGGAGATAACGTTCGTGGGAATGTACGCAGATACGTCACCTGCCTGGGTCTCAATAACGGGAAGAGCGGTAAGTGAACCGCCGCCGTGTGCTTCGTCGAGCTTAGCCGCACGTTCGAGAAGTCTGGAGTGAAGATAGAATACATCACCGGGATATGCTTCACGTCCGGGGGGACGACGAATCAACAATGAGAGTGCTCTGTATGCTACGGCGTGCTTGGAAAGATCGTCGTAGATTACAAGCACGTGCTTGCCCTTATTCATGAAGTACTCGCCCATGGCGCAGCCCGAATAAGGAGCTATATACTGTAAGGGACTGGCTTCCGATGCGGTAGCTGCTACTACGATCGTATAGTCCATTGCCCCGTTCTTTACGAGATTCTCAACAAGGTTGGTAACGGTTGAACGCTTCTGACCGATGGCAACATAGATACAGATAACGTCCTTACCCTTCTGGTTGATGATAGTATCGGTAGCTATTGTAGTCTTACCTGTCTGACGGTCACCGATGATAAGCTCACGCTGACCACGTCCGATCGGGATCATAGAGTCGATAGCTTTAATACCTGTCTGAAGGGGCTCGAAAACCGACTGTCTTTCACAGATACCGGGTGCCGGGCTTTCAATTGCACGGAACTCGTCTGTGGTTATGGGTCCGTTTCCGTCGATGGGCTGACCGAGTGCATTAACGACACGACCGATCATTGCATCACCTACCGGTACCGAAACAACTTTACCGGTACGCTTAACTGTCTGGCCTTCACCAATCTTCTCATCCGAACCGAACAATACTATGGAAACACTGTTTTCTTCGAGGTTCTGAGCCATACCGAAGCTTCCGTCTTCGAACTCAAGAAGCTCGCCGGCCATTACGTTAAGTAAGCCGCCCGCTCTTGCGATACCGTCACCTACGTTAAGTATCGTTCCGGTCTCGTTCTGCTTTATGGTGTTTTCGTAATATTTGATCTGACTGCGGATGACCTTGGATATTTCTTCGGGTTTTAATTGCATAATCCATCCATCCTTATATAATCGTATTGTTTATACTTGCGGAAATGTCCGACATACGGGTTGCTACCGTACCATCCAACTGCTTTCCTTCAATCTCTACTTTGATGCCCGCAAGCACCGATGCATCCACTTTTGAAATGATGTTTACCGTCTTCTTGGTAGACGCTTCAAGTTTTGCCTTGAGTGCTTTAAGCTGTTCGCCGTTTAATTCAACGGCACTCGTAACATAAGCATCGCAAATATTGTTGTCCGCATTGAAGCGCTTTATGAACTCTTCCAAACAACCTTCATATTCGTTAAAAATACCTTTTTCGCATAAAAGCTTCAAAAAGTTCTTAAGATAAGGCTCGATACCGTCACCAAATGCCTCATCGATAAGCTTTGTGCGCTCGGTCTTTTTTATGGCAGGTTCGTTTAAGAGTTTCAAGTAATCGGGGTTCTCTCTGAAGATATCCCTGATCTGAAGCATCTGCTCTTTAACAGATGCCGTTAAACCTTCTTCGGCGGCAAGATCGTACAAACTGCCACCGTATACTCCGGCACGTTCTGTCATGATCACGCCTCTCCTACTTTTTCAATAAACTCATTTATCAGCTTATTATGGTCTTCTTCGTTAATCTCACGCTCGATAACCTTGCCGGCAATTTCCATTGCCATGCTGCCGATCTCTTCTTTAATCTCGTTAACCGCTTTACGCTTCTCCTGTTCGATATCCTTCTCGGCTTTTGCCTTGATGGCTATAGCGTTTGCGGAAGCCTCTTTTAAGATCTCATCGCTCTTTGCCGAAGCGGTCTTGGTAGCGTCGGCAAGTATTGCGTTGGCTTTGTCGCGTGCCTCAAGCATGTTCTGCTCATATTCGGCTTTCATTGCCAATGCTTCTTCTTTAGCCTTTGTAGCATCGCTTATCTCTGCGTCGGCTTTTGCTTTACGCTTTTCAAGCACTTCGCGGATGGGCTTAAAAAGAAACTTCTTGATCAGAAACATCTGAAGAAAAAGGTTTAATATCTGCGCTATGAAGTTCCATGGTACGAGTGTTACCAGCTCTTGATAACGGGGAGTTTCTTCACCTGCAATGAGAAGCACCTTCGATATCGAAAGCATGGCATTTATCAGTTCCTGATGTTCTGCCACTCTTCATAACCTCCTGTTCTTAGTGATGTTTCAATAATTATCCGAGATGTCTCATGAACATACCGGGTGCAACGAATATAAGCAAAAGACCGGTAACGAAACCGTAAATACCTGTTGTCTCTGCGATCGCACAACCAAGTAACATTGTTGATGTTACATCGCCCTTACATTCGGGCTGACGTCCGATAGCTTCCAATGCCTTTGAAACCGCATTACCTTCACCGATACCGGGGCCGATACCTGCGATAAGTGCAAGACCTGCACCGATTGCGCATCCTGCAAGAGCTATACCTTTTGCAAGTACTGAATAATCCATAACTGTTTCCTCCTGTTTTAAAAAAACTGTTTCTTTATTTACTTAATCATTCTTCCGCCGCATTGGCGATGTACATTACGGTCAACATACAGAAGATGTATGCCTGCATCACGCCCGTGAACCAGTCGAAGTATACCGACAGTATCGCGGGTAATCCGACATCCAGGATCGGTATGGCCGAAAGAAGCTTTCCGACCGCTCCGGGAATTAGTCCCAGCAATGCTTTGCTTGCAACCGCAAGAGCCGCATAGATAAGTCCGTTAATTACTATACCCGATAAAATGTTACCGAAGTGACGGCAAGCCAAGCTTATGGGTGTAGCAAGTTCCGAAAGAACGTTGAAAGTGGTCATGACCGCAATGGGAGTCGTGAAGCCTTTTAGGTAACCTCCGACACCGTTGGTCTTTATCTTCTGGGCGGTTATCATGGTAAATACCACGATGGCCCATGCAGCTTCTGTACTTAAATCTGCCGTGGGACTCCTAAGTCCCGTAAGGCTTATGAGGTTTGACACCAAACTCGTCGAGAACAATGCCGCTACAAAGGGAACCATGTACTTGAACTTGGGGCCCATGTTTCCGACCACAAAATTGTCGGCCGCTTCCACGAGCATCTCCGCAAAGGCCTGTCTCTTACTTATGTTCTCAACTTTTAAGTCGTGGGTAAGCCAAATGCAAAGACCCGTAATGAGTATCATTACTATCCAGCTTACGACAAGCGTTTCGTTTATCTGGAGTCTTCCGAGTATCGGTATGTCAAACGGGAACTCATAAAATATCTTGGCACCGTTAACACTGATTTCCATCTTGCTTTACGTCCACCTCCTTATTGATAGTTATTTTCGATTTGATGATACCGACCAATTTGATCCCGGCACTTGGGAACAAAAGCGGCAAAAAGCCTGCCACCCAGAAAAAGCACGGAGCGGCAAGAGCTGCTATAAGCCATACAACCTGAAGTAACATACGACGGGAAAAGCTTAATTTCATAAGCGATCTCGCGCGTTTTTCGTCCTCCTCGGACGCAACTTTCTGAACGGTTACCGCCATTAAGAAGAAATTGAGAACTGCGACGATAAATCCGCCCACGCCGCCCAAAATGACGGTGTAATCAAAAGGTACCGTATCGGGAATGAACTTACAAAGCACAAAGAACAAAATGAACATAACGACCGTACCCACTCCGGTATAGATCGCAATATTCATTGTTTCTTTCTTGACTGCCGGTTGAAGTTTTCCCATAAAAACGACTTACCCCTAATGTTTATTAAATGAAACCTTGGGTTTCTTTTCTTTTTTCTGACGGTTGATCACGGATAAATAGAATTTGTACGCGGTCATGAATGATGCTCCGATACCGAGGATAAATCCTATTATATAGATCCAGGGACCAATTGAAAAACGGTCGCACAAAAACCAGCATATACCTACGCATACAAGCATCGGCATAATAAACGACAGCCCAAGCTGCGTTAACAAAGTCAGTTTTTGCGCTATCTCACGCCATTGTTTCATAAATGATCCTGCAAGAATATGATGTAAAATATCCCAAAACCACAAAGGATTGTATCAGATAATCATTTAATAATCAATGGATATATATTATATAATAAGTAAAAATCTTATACATTGTACAGTGCACCGATTAACCGCTTATTTTCCATAAGAAAGGTATCTGTCCATATCTTCAAGAACCATCTTTGAATTTTCCATAAGTTTGTTCTCGTCGGAAATGACTTCTCCGGTGGGCGCATAGGTGTAAATAAAGGTCGGTATGCCGTAATTTTCCAGCTTTAAATGCCCCTTGTGAGCTTTAAGCAGCGTATCTATATTCACGACATTTATCTTTGCATCGGGCTTAAAGGAGAAAGAAACCTCTCCGAATTTGCCCTTTATATCCGAGATGTAAAGGGAGTTTGCGATGATCTTAAGGTCCGCGATCTTCAAGAGATTGACCGCGCTTTCCGGAAGTTTTCCGAAACGGTCTTTGAGTTCGTCGGCCATTTCCTTTACATCATCGTGGTTTGAAAGGCCCGCAATACGTTTGTATGTATCCAGCTTTTGAAGCTCGTTTAATATGTAATCGGGGGGAATGAACGCATCCACGTCAAGGTCGATGGTTGTCGAAAACTCTTCTTCCTTCACTATTCCCTTTTGTTTTTGAACGGCTTTGTTCAAAAGTTTACAATACATGTCGTAGCCGACGGCTTCCATATGACCGCTCTGGCTCTTTCCGAGAATGTTTCCGGCGCCACGTATCTCAAGATCCTTCATCGCTATCTTATAGCCGCTTCCCAGATCGGTGAAATCCCTTATCGTCTGAAGACGTTTCTCGGCAATCTCCTTAAGAGACTTGTCGCGCTTGTACATTAAGAACGCATACGCGGTTCTGCCCGATCTTCCGACGCGGCCTCTAAGCTGGTAAAGCTGCGAAAGCCCCAGAGAGTCAGAGTCGTGAATGATCATGGTGTTTACGTTGGGAATGTCTATACCGGTCTCGATTATCGTCGTAGCCACCAGCACGTCGATGTCGCCGCGGATGAAATCGTACATTATCCTCTCAAGTTCGGATTCTTTCATCTGACCGTGGGCAAAAGCAACGGTGGCTTCAGGCACGAGTTTTTGCACCGCTGCCGCGGCGTCCGCTATGGAGTTGACTCTGTTGTAAACGTAGTAGACCTGTCCGTTACGTGAAAGCTCTCTCGTGATCGCCTCTCGCACCATCTCATCGTTGTACTCAAGCACATACGTCTGGATAGGAAGTCGGTCCGAAGGCGGCTCCTCCAGAATGCTCATGTCTCTTATGCCCACAAGGCTCATGTGGAGCGTTCTGGGGATGGGTGTCGCGGTAAGTGTCAGTACGTCCACGTCTTCTTTTATCTGCTTGATCTTTTCTTTGTGGGTAACGCCGAAACGCTGCTCCTCGTCTACGATCAAAAGTCCCAGATCCTTAAAAGAAAGATCGTTTGACAAAAGCCTGTGGGTTCCGATCACTATGTCCACCGTGCCTTCTTTTACGGCTTTTATGATCGCGGTCTGCTTGGACTTTGGAACAAAACGGCTTAACAGTTCTATCTTTACAGGAAAATCCTTCATTCTTTGAACGAAGGTGTTGTAATGTTGCTCGGCCAAGATGGTGGTGGGCACCAAAAGCGCCACCTGCTTGCTGTCCTGAACGGCTTTAAATGCCGCTCTTATGGCGATCTCGGTCTTTCCGTAACCTACGTCACCGCATATGAGACGGTCCATGATCTTGGGACTCTCCATATCGGCTTTCGTGGCCTCTATGGCATCAAGCTGATCCGAGGTTTCCTCATAAGGGAAAAGCTCCTCGAACTCCGTCTGCCAAGGGGTATCTTCGGGAAATCTGTGGCCTTCGCGGCTGCTTCTTTTTGCATACAGTTCCACAAGCTCGTTTGCGATGACGTCCACCGCTTCGCGAACCTTCGAAGTCGTTTTTGCCCACTCCTGTGTGCCGAGTTTGTTTATCTTCGGTCTTCTTCCGTCCGCGGAAGAATATTTCATAACAGTGTTAAGACCGGTGGCGGGAACGTAGAGCACTCCGCCTTCACGGTAATCGATCTTCATGTAGTCTTTTGAGACTCCCGAGACGGTCATGGTCTCAATGCCTTTGTAAATGCCCACACCGTAACGCTCGTGAACGACGTAATCGGCCACGTGAAGGTCGTTTAAG
Organism: Lachnospiraceae bacterium; assembly: GCA_017963665.1. GTDB lineage: Bacteria > Bacillota > Clostridia > Lachnospirales > Lachnospiraceae > UBA1258. The sequence continues at coordinate 22,321 of JAGCTJ010000175.1, forward strand.
TTGTTGACCTTGCTGCCTTCGTATTGTTTCTTTCTGCGTTTCTTCTTTTCCTCGGTAAAAATGTCGCTTTCGGGAATGACAACGAATTTTATCTCCGGATATTCAAAGCCTCTCACCACGTTTCCGTACATTGTGGCAATCTCACCGGTACAAAGAAAACGCTCCCGATCGTCCGAGTAAAACGCCGAAACCTCATAGTCTTCGATGTTTCTCGCAAGACGTTCCGCTCTTGTTCTGGATGCGGAAAGTAAAAGGGTTCTGTAGCCCCGCTTTTTAAAGGACTTAAGATCTTTTATAAGCGCGGTGAAATCGTTACCGTAGGTGGGAATGCTGTGAGCATTGACCATGGCACTCTCGGTGGGTTCAAATCCCCTCACCCGGTTTTCCATCGTGGACAAAAGAAGTATGTTCTGCTTTTTAAGTATCGAAAGAACGGCGTTTTTGGCAAACAGAATGTCGGCCTGTCCGGGCACGATGTAGCCCTTTTCAAGCCTTGCTTTCATGCTTTCTTTAAACTCCGTCTCCACAGCATCGGCATGCTCAAAGGTCCTTGAAGGCTCGTCTATAACAAATATCGCATCTTTAAAGTAGTCTGCGAAAGATCTGGGTTCTTCCACGAAATATTTGATGTAGCCGTCAGCATTAAAGCTCCAGGGAAATTCCCGTATGGTCTCATCTATCTCGCCAAATGTCACTTTCAGTCTGTGAGCCGCTTCGGGATTTGTGTTCTTTTCAAACTTTGCGACAAGCTTATCCTTGTCCTTTTCTATCCTTCTTAAACCGTCAAATAGTTCTCCTTCCGAAAGCGGAAGCTCGTTTGCGGGGAAGATGTCGATGGTCTTTAAGTTTTCGACGGAGCGCTGACTTTCCACGTCGAAGCTTCTGAGGCTCGTTACCTCGTCGCCCCAAAGTTCGATCCTGTAAGGGTTTTCCTCGGTAAGGTCGAATATATCGACTATTCCGCCTCTTACGGAAAACTGTCCGCCTGTCTCGACCTGATAGGATTTTTCGTATCCCATGGACACAAGCTTCTTTGCCAGTTTACCTTCATCGACCGTGGATCCGACGCTTAAGTTTATTATGTTCTTCTTTAAGAGGGAAATGTCCGCTCCGGCGTTCATAAGGCCCGAAAATGTGGTGACTATCGTGCTGCTTAAGCCTTTCATGACGCGCTTTATCGTAGTGAGTCTGTCTTTTGTGAGCTGATTTGAATGAACGTCGGCTTCATAAAAGATCACGTCTTTTGCGGGGAAAACATGAACGTTTTTATCGTAGATCTTTAAATCCTCGTATATCTCTCTTACCCTTGCGTCCGAGTAAGTAACGATTATCCTGTCATGGAACGACTCGGAAAGACCCCACGCAAGGTTGATCTTCTGAGAATCCGCGCAACCCGAAATAAGAGCCGAAGTTCCTTTATTCCTAAAGGTTTCTTCCGCTCTTTTAAAACATTCAAGCTCTTTTAACGGTTCTGTAAGGACTCTCATGTATCTCTCGTAACTTTCTTGTTGAACCTGTTCATTGCTTCGTCGGTCTCGTCGTTTAGCATAAGTTCCACCGCTTTTACGGCGTTATCTATCGCACTGTCCAGGTCTTCGCGCTCTTCGGGTTTGAATCTGCTTAATACCCAATCAGCCAGATCCATCTTGGAAGGTTTTTCTCCGACTCCGACTCTTACTCTCTCAAATTCGTTGGTGCCAAGATGCTGTATGATGTTCTTCATACCGTTGTGTCCGCCGGCACTGCCCGATTTTCTTACTCTTATACCGCCCACATCAAGGGTGATGTCATCGTAGATCACGATAAGTCTTTCGGGTTTGTAATAGTCCGAAAGCGCTCTTACGCTTTCACCCGAAAGGTTCATGAAGGTCTGCGGTTTGGCGAGTATTATCTTCTTTCCGTTAAATATCGCCTTTGTAACAAGCGCTCTGTGCGCCTTTTGGGATATGTCGGTCCCACACTTTTTTGCAATCTCGTCGACCACCATAAATCCCGCATTGTGTCGGGTATTCTCGTAGTCTTTTCCCGGATTGCCAAGCCCCACTACCAGATCCATTTTCTCTCTCCGTTTCGTTTCTTTTGACAGCTTTAACAATTTAAAAAAGTTAAAGATTCTTTCGTTTTCTATGTTCACGACCAAAACCTCAAAACGGGGATGTCATAAAGACACCCCCTGTTGTCAATCGTTACTGATTGTATTAAATGATAAATCTGTCGTTGTCTTCAACGACTATCTTTATGCCGTCCTCGCCCTTAAAGAAGGAGTTGGAACGGATGGTTCCGTGGCTTTCGACGATACAGTTCTCAATGTGAGTATTGTCACCGATATAAACATCGTTTAAGATGACCGAATTCTTGATGAAACAGTTGTTTCCGATGTAGGTCTCTCTGAATACCACCGAATCTTCAACGGTACCGTTCACGATTGTTCCGCTTGCGATAAGGGAATTGTGAACTTTGGCTCCCACATTGTACTTTGCGGGAGGAAGGTCGTCAACCTTTGAATAGATATCGGGATACTGTCTGAAGAAATAATCACGAACTTCGGGTTTTAAGAAGTCCATGTTCGTTGCGAAATAATCGTCAACGGATGCGATATTTCTCCAGTAATCCTTTATCTTGTAGCCATAGATCCTCTTGATGTCCTTAAAACGGATAAGGACGTCGCGAACGAAGTCGTAACGGTCTTCTTCGGCGCACTTCTCGATCATCTCGATGAGCGCACGACGACGAACCACGTAGATACCGCAGGAGATCGTTGAAGATTTTGCCACGATGGGCTTTTCTTCGAACTCTTCTATACGGAAGTCTTCGTTCATCTTTACGGTACCGAATCTGTCAAGGCCGGCGATGTTGTCGGCGTCTTTGCAAACGACCGTGATGTCGGCTTTCTTGTCGATGTGATACTCAAGAAGCTTGTTAAAGTCGATCTTGTATACACAGTCACCCGAAGCGATAACTACGTAAGGCTCGTGACTGTTCTTTAAAAACGAAAGATTCTGGTAGATCGCGTCTGCCGTTCCTCTGTACCAGTAGTTGTTCTCCGCGGTAACGGTAGGTGTGAACACCAAAAGACCGCCCTGCTTACGACCGAAGTCCCACCATTTCGAAGAACTTAAATGCTCTCCGAGGCTTCCTGCGTTGTACTGTGTAAATACAGCAACTTTCTGGATGTGAGAGTTCGACATGTTACTTAATACAAAGTCGATACTTCTGTAACTTCCGGCGATGGGCATAGCCGCTACGGCACGCCTAATACCGAGTTCTTTCATACGGTGGCTTGAGTTGCCGCCCGCCAAAACGATTCCTATAGCTCTCATTCCCAATCACCTGCCTTTACTAATGATCTGCCGCTTTCAAGACGACCGTTTTCATAATCCGCAGGCTCGGTCTTACCGAATATTACGGTATTCTTGCCGACGGTTACGTGATTGGGTATTTCGGTCTTTTCACCTATCGTTACGAGTCCGGAATTGTAGATCTTTGAGTTAGTCTCGTTGGGAGCCTCGTCTCCGACGCCAAGCTTACATCCCTCTCCGATTTCAACACCTTCGGCAACGATACACTTGTAACACTCGGTACCTGCTCCGATCTTCGTTTCGTTCATGATGATGGAGTCGCGTACCACCGCATCTTTTCCGATCACTACGCCGCAACCGATAACGGAGTTAAATACCTTTCCGTAGATCTCGCTTCCTTCTCCGACGATGCTTCTTTCTATAACAGAATCTGAAGAAAAATACTGCGGAGGAAGTGTATCCGATTTGGTGTAGATCTTCCAGTATTCTTCGTAAAGATTAAAGTCGGGAACTATGTCGATAAGCTCCATATTTGCCTGCCAATAAGACTCAAGAGTTCCGACATCCTTCCAGTAACCGTTAAATTCATATGCAAATAAGGGTGCACCGTTGTCATGACAATGAGGAATGACATGCTTTCCGAAATCAAGCGCGGGCTGATCCGCCATCTTGATAAGTGCATCTTTAAGTGTCTTCCAGTTGAATATGTAAATACCCATGGAAGCAAGATTGCTTCTGGGATGCTCGGGTTTTTCTTCAAATTCGGTGATGCGACCTTTGTCGTCGGTTATCATGATACCGAATCTCTTTGCCTCTTCCATGGGAACGGGCATAACGGCTATCGTTACCTCTGCCTTGTTGGCTTTGTGGTAATCAAGCATCATTTCGTAGTCCATCTTATAAATATGGTCGCCCGAAAGAATGAGGACGTAATCGGGATTGTACGTCTCCATATAATCTATGTTCTGATAGATGGCGTTTGCCGTACCCGTATACCACTCACTGTTCTCACTCTTCTCATAAGGAGGCAAAACAGTGACACCGCCGATGTTTCGGTCAAGGTCCCACGGAATACCGATTCCGATATGAGTATTTAATCGAAGCGGCTGATACTGTGTAAGCACACCTACCGTATCAATACCCGAGTTGATACAGTTTGAGAGCGGAAAGTCGATGATACGATATTTGCCGCCAAACGACACAGCCGGCTTTGCCATTTTGGATGTCAAGACCCCAAGACGACTTCCTTGTCCTCCTGCCAAAAGCATGGCAATCATTTCCTTTTTGATCATTATGGATCCCTCGCTTTTACATTTTGGCGGACAGTACCGCCAATTTTATGTATACTAAAATAATTTTATACCATATCACCTGTTTTCGCAAACCTTTTTGCTTAAAATTGTGCAATTTTCACATACATTTTTGTTTTTTCCATAGAAAAAGACTGTTCATTTGTTCATTTGTATGAAGAAAAAGGAAAATGAACCAACACCACCGTCCCCTAGGGTCAAAATTGCCTATTTGGTTTTGGGGTGATACAATTGTCTTTAAACATAAGGAGCGATTATGAACATTAAGTTTGATCAACCAATGCACGTATATTTCATAGGTATCGGCGGCATAAGCATGTCGGGCCTTGCGAAGATACTTTTAAAGGAAGGTTTTAAGGTTTCGGGTTCCGATCCCACAAAAACGGAGCTTACGACCGCGCTTGAAGAGTCGGGCGCTACCGTTTATTACGATCAGACGACCCACCATATAGAAGACGACACGGACCTTGTCGTATATACCGCGGCGATAAAGGAAGACAATCCCGAGTACGTGTACATGCTCGAAAAAGGCTTTGAACATATGACGAGGGGCAGGTTCTTGGGCGAACTTATGAAGAACTACAACGTCCCGATCGCAGTGAGCGGAACGCACGGAAAGACCACTACGACGTCGATGCTCGCGGAGATACTCATCGGAGCAGACACCGATCCGACGCTTTCGGTCGGCGGAGTGCTTAAGTCGATCGGCACCAACATAAGAGTCGGCGGACCCGAGTATTTCCTTTTCGAAGCGTGTGAATATACGAACAGCTTTTTGGACTTTTTCCCGAAGATAAGCATCATCTTAAATGTGGAAGAAGATCATCTCGATTTCTTTAAAGATATCGATGACATAAGAAATTCGTTCAACAGATTCGCGCGTTTAAATCCCGCAAACGGACTCCTTGTGATAAACGGCGAGATCGAAGGATACGACAAAGTCGTTGAGGGTGTATCGTGTCCGATAATAACGTTTGGTCACGACGACAGAAGCGATGTATACGCAAGTGACATCACTTTCGACGAATCGGCGCACGCATCGTTTAAATGCCATATCAAAAAGACCGGCGAATGCTTTGACATCAAGTTAAACGTGACCGGCGAGCACAACGTATACAACGCGCTTTCCGCAATCGCGGTCGCAAGATATCTCGATATCCCGGCCGACGTTATCGCTTCTTCATTACTAAGATGCGGCGGATCGAAGAGACGCTTTGAGATAAGAGGAAGTTTTAACGGCGTTACCGTCATCGACGATTACGCAC
>JAGCTJ010000176.1 GCA_017963665.1 Lachnospiraceae bacterium
GATCTTGATATCGATCCGGAAGTTTTCGAAGCGGTACTTAAGGAAGCATCCGTAATACCCGCAGAGGAGACTCTCATCGACACAGAACTTCCGGTTAAAGAAGAAACCGAAACTCCCGTAATTGAGAACAATGTAAGAAGTTTCGAAATCAGACCCGAAAGCAAAGAAGTTAAGAACGAAGAAGTTCCCGCAAACGAGGAGCCTACGGTAGAACTTAACATTGCAAAAGCGCCGATCGCAAACGGTGAGAACTTAAGCGAACAGAGTTCAAACGAAAATCTTTCGCAGACAGTCAAAACCGAAACAACGGTACCCGCAAACGACGAGCACGAGGTAAAAGATCCGGTCGTAACATTTACACAGAATCTTATCGACAAGACAAGAGAAGCGTTAAATGCGAAAGAGGTCACAACGGTATACACCGAAGTCGAGACAAAAGCGATCATCGATCAGATAACCGAAAGCATCAGAGTTGAGGCGACACCCGAGACGACAGAAATCAGCTTAAGACTTCACCCCGAATCACTTGGCAACGTAAGCGTAAGGATTTCGGCAAATCACGAAGGAGCGATGACGGCACAGTTCATAGCTCAGAACGAATCGGTGAAGGCGATCATCGAAAGCCAGGCATTGGTGTTAAGAGAAACACTCGAAGCCAAAGGCGTTACGGTGGAAGCGGTCGAAGTTATGGTAGGCAGCCACGAATTTGAAAGAAATCTCTCCGACAGCGAAAGAAGAAACGAAGAACAGCAGACAAGATCGAGAGCGGTTCGAAGACTTAATCTTGACGCAGAGGACGAGACGGAACTTGAAGATGAAGACATCTTAAGACAAGACATTATGAGACAGAACGGAAACACCATAGACTACACGGTTTAGGAACTAAGAACGGAGGAACAACATGGCAAACAATATTTCAGCACTGGTTAAAGACGGTGAGATCCAAAAATCAACGGCGTCTTCCATTTCACTTTCTTCCGAGAAAGCAAACAGTTCTTCAAACCTCGACAAAGATGCATTCTTACAGCTCCTGGTAGCTCAGATGAAATATCAGGATCCGTTGGAACCCACCGACAACACCGAATACATCTCACAGCTCGCGACATTCTCACAGCTTGAAGAGATGCAAAACCTTTCGGCAACGATGAGTTTCCAAAGAGCAGGCACATTGGTAGGCCAGGAAGTTATCTGTAAGGTAACCAATTCTCAAACCGGTAATACCGAATATGCTCAGGGCATCGTCGATTATGTGGTTTACGAAGGCAACAAAGCCTACATTTCCATCGATGAAGAACTTTACTCGGTAGACGATGTTTACCAGGTCATCGACGCGGAATACTCGCAGGCTTACAATCTCGGTAAGAAATTTGTAACCGCACTTGCTTCACTTCCGGATTTAAGAGATCTGACTCTTGATTATGAAGAGGCGATCGGCTCGTTAAGACAGACCTACGATGAGATGAATGCTTATCAAAAAGGTTTCATTTCCGAAGATGCGATCAACTTACTCAAATCTTACGAGGACAGAGTTCACGAACTTAAACTCGCAGCCGAAGCAACAACACCCGCAGCCGATCACGAATCGGGTCCGGATGCATAAAGAAAGGAGATCGACATGGATGTACAAAAGAACGGTTTTCTTTCGATAGAACAGGTTAAAGATACTTACCTGAACTCAAAAGTATCGGGCAAAGCAAAAGCACCTGAAGTCAGTTTTAATGACATATTAAAACAAAAGTCGCAGATAATGATCCCGAGGCAGGACTTAAGATTTTCGAAACATGCCGCAGGAAGACTTGAAGAAAGAAACATAGCATTATCCGACGAACAGATGGTTCGCTTAAACGATGCCGCAAGAAAAGCTTCTGAGAAAGGAATCAAAGAATCTTTGGTGATTGTTGACTCGCTTGCTTTTATAGTAAACGTTCCCAACAACACAGTAGTAACCGCATTGGATAGGACGGATTCCGAAGACAATGTATTCACCAATATAGACGGAGCAGTAATAGTATAGCCGGACCTTTTGGAGGCTAAGACTTCCGACTGACAGAAGAAGTCAAGATTTACTGCAAATTTTCAGGAGGTCATTCATTATGATGAGATCAATGTACTCTGGCGTGTCCGGACTTAAAACACACCAGACAAAGATGGATGTTATCGGTAACAACATCGCAAACGTTAACACTGTTGCTTACAAGTCAAGTTCCATCACCTTCAGTGAATTGATGTATCAGACAACTCAGAAATCCAGCGGACCCAACGATCTTACGGGTACCGGCGGTACCAATGCCAGACAGATAGGTCTCGGTGTTCAGTCCGCAGCCATCAATACAGCCATTTCTTCACAGGGTGCTACCCAGACAACAGGTAACCCCTTCGATATCTGTATCACGGGACAGTCATTTTTTATAGTTTCAGACGGTAACGATAATTACTTCACACGTGCGGGCGCGTTCACGGTTGATGCGGTCGGTAACCTTGTTATGACAAGTAACGGTTACAACGTAATGGGCTGGGGCGTTGATGACACCACCGGAACCATCAGAAAAGATACCGTAGAGCCTTTAAGAATCATGAGCGCGGAAAAACTTGTCTGCGAACCCGAAGCAACAGAGAAATCTTATGTTTCAGGTATCATGGATAAGAACGATGAAGATGCAGCTACAGAAGCGGGACGTGCTTTATCACTCAGTTTCTATGATAACCTCGGTTATTCCTATACAGCTAAATTCTCCGTACATTCAACACTTGATGACGGTGTTTACTATGTACAGCTTGATGATGTTCTTTCAAAGGGAACAGACGGAAAGATGCACTCAATCACCGAACAGTATCCCGGAACGGTTCTCAGCGATATCGTTAACATCGGAACTACTTTCGAAGCAAACGTAAGCGTAGCAAAGAGTATGCTTCCCACCGCAAGCGTCCCTTCGGTAGGAACGATAAGATATGTCTCGGATGCAACCACAGATCCCGTGACCATGACCGATTGGGCACTTCCTACAACGACGGCAGCTCCCGTTACCGTTAACATGAAGGAAGACGGAACCACCATCGATTCCGTTACATGGGATTTTACGGGTGGAATGGATGCCACCATGCAGAAACAGTTAAAGGACATTTACGGATTTTCGGATGCCGATCTTGCGGCTCTTAAGAAGGTTACCATCAATTATGCCGACGGAACACTTACCATCGACAGAAAAGAAGTTAACGGTTCAAAGCTTACATACGATACCAACAACGGTTATTTCAGAGATATCGACGGCGAAAAATTCATCACAATGGATTTTGCAACAACTCTTCCCGACGGAACTCCGATGGAAAAGTTCTCCGATATCGAGATGGATTGGTCGGCATCGAACATGTACAACAACTCCGGTACTTCCACCATCACTGCAGTAAGCGGTGACACAAAGGGACTTGGAACAGGTAGAAGACTTGGTAACATGAGCGGTATCACCGTTCAGACAAACGGTATGATCTATGCTTCATACGACAACGGTATGACCCAGCTTCTCGGACAGATCGCGGTTGCTGAATTTGCAAATGCGGCAGGTCTTGAAAAGGCAGGCGAAAACCTTTACTCCGCAAGTCTTAACTCCGGTGAGTTTGACGGTGTCGGCGTTGACATCACCGCTTCGGGCGGATACATGACAACGGGCGTTTTGGAAATGAGTAACGTAGACCTCTCCGCAGAGTTTACCGAAATGATCACCACACAGCGTGGTTTCCAGGCAAACAGCCGTATCATCACCGTATCCGATACGATGCTTGAAGAACTTGTAAACCTTAAGAGATAATTATTAAGTTAAACCCACTGCCCGTAAGGGCGGTGGGTTAAAGTCGTTTTAAACAAAAGCTTTACCTGAGTGGGGGATCTGTGTCCTCTGCTCGTTTTGGCGTTTATCACAGGGTTACAAAACAGGTGTTTCTAATAATCTGTTTCAGGAGGTAAGGTATGATAGAGGTTACGAAGCTAAATGGGGTAAAAGTGGACATAAACGAACGCTTTATCGAGATAATCGAAGAGACCCCGGATACGGTCATAACAATGACCACAGGGCGCAAATTAATTGTAAAAGAAAGTAGACAAGAACTGAGAAATCTTGTAAAATCGTATAGAAAGGAATTTTATGCGAATTAAGCGTAAAGTTCAGGGGTGAGTATAAGTGGATTTAGCTTCCATTTTAGGCTTAGTGCTGTGTTTTGGCTTAATTATATATGGTATTATCAACGGTGAAAGCGGAATTGACTTTTCAGCAATTTCGAACTTTATCGACCTTTCATCCGTATACATTACCATCGGTGGTTCCATCAGTTGTATGATGGCTTCTTACGAGCTCAAGGAATTTCTCTCAAATCTGAAGTCCTTTGCTCTCATTTTCAAATCGCCCAAGGTTAATACACAGGAAATAATTCAAAAAATCATAGATCTTTCTAACGTTGCGCGTAAGGAAGGTCTTTTATCCCTTGAAGAAGCAGCCGGAGATCTCGACGACGAGTTTCTTAAGAAGGGTATTTTGCTTATCGTTGACGGAACCGATCCTGAACTTGTAAGAGCTATCATGGAGACGGAGCTTGCCAGTGTTGAGGGTCGTCACAATAAAGTTGTATCTTTCTATGAACGTTTTGCAGCCATGGGTCCTGCCTGGGGTATGATCGGTACCCTGATAGGACTTGTTAACATGCTCTACAACATGGAAGATTCGTCAAAGATCGGTCCCTCTATGGCGGTCGCCCTGTTAACAACATTGTACGGTTCAATGATCGCTAACTGGCTCTGCCTTCCCGCGTCGTTCAAAATGAAGAACTTCAACGCGGAAGAAATGATGGTCAAGGAAATAATGATCGAAGGACTTTTGTCAATTCAGGCAGGTGAGAACCCGAGAGTTATCGAGGAAAAGCTTAAATCATTCCTTTCTCCGGTTCAGCGTAAAGCAACCGCCGGCTCTGATGACGGAGGAGAGGAATAAATGGCACGTAAGAAGAAAGAGCCCGACGGCGGTCCCGGCCAGCCCTGGCTCAATACCTTCGCCGATCTGATGAACCTTCTTCTTTGCTTCTTCGTATTGCTGTTTGCTTCATCCAGTGTGGATGAAAAGAAATTTGATGAGATAGCAGCCTCGTTCACAAGTACTTTCAGTATATTCCAGGCGGGAAGTACCGCGATAGGCGACGGCATACTTATCAGTAACGGAGTCAGTCAGCTCAACGAACTTGATAAATACATCAATTCGACGGGCGCCATGGCTGAGAACGATCTGGATGCGGATCAGTTCGATTCCGAGCAAAACGAAGCAGAAAAAGAACTTTCCGACAGTTTGGAAGAGATCGAGAAAGCCAAGCTTGAAAGAAGCGAACAGCTGGCAGAACAGATCGAAGAAGCGTTAAGCGAAAACAACATAGCGGATAAGGTTGAGATAGATTTCAACAGTCAGTATGTTCAGCTCTCGTTAAAAGGCGCGATCCTGTTCAACCCCGGTTCAGCCGACATTGCGGATTCCATCGTACCCACGCTTAAGAAAGTGGGAATGATACTTGAAAAGTACGCACGCTACGAGATAGAGATCGAAGGACACACCGACAACGTTCCCGAAAGATCGAAGCGTTTTGCGAACAACGACGAATTATCAAGCGCCCGTGCGCTTTCGGTATTCTATTTCTTTAAAGAGAATACCAATCTCGATCCTGCGATGATGAAACACACCGGACGCGGAGAGTATATGCCCATAGCGGACAACTCAACGAGCGAAGGCCGTGACAGAAACCGTCGCGTCGAGATAAAGATCTATCACGAACTCAGTAACTATTAAACAGGAGCAGTGAATTCTTATGAAGAAGAATTTGATCTCGGTATTGATACTGGCACTTCTGGTAGTTAACCTTGTGCTCACATCCATCATGATGTTCTCGACCATGAGCTCGGTCAAGAAGACATCAGCCCTGGTTACCAGCATTGCAAGCGTACTCAATATTGAACTGGCGGGGGAATCGGAAGTTGCCGGCGAGACGGAAGTTAAGCTTACCGATCTTGTTACTCACGACATACCCGACGACCTTACAATACCGCTTAAGAAGGGCGAAGACGGAAAAGATCATTACTACATCGTTGCCGTTTCACTCATGCTTAACAAAAATCATCCCGATTACGAAACCTACGGTGCAAACATAGCATCTCAGGACAGCCTTATAAAGAGCATTATCATCGAAGTCATCGGAAGCCATACCCTTGATGAAGCAAAAGCGGATTCCGAAGCGTTGCGTAATGAGATACTTGCAAAGCTTCAGGAAGCTTACGGTTCGGACTTTATCTACAAAGTGGCCTTCAGCAACATAATGTATCAATAAGGCAACACCTTAAAGCGGTCACTTAAGTACCGGTACCGCATCCGCTTTCTTTGTGCAGCGGATCTAAAAAAATGGGACAGGGGAGGTGAGCTTCGTGGGCGAGGTTTTGTCTCAAAATGAAATAGACAGCCTGCTGGCAGCGCTAAGCACCGGTGAGCTGGACGTAGACGAAATGCAGGACAAAGGCGAACGCCAAGTCAAGAATTACGACTTTAAACGACCGGCGAAGTTCTCCAAAGAACACCTGCGTACGCTCGAGATCATATACGAGCATTACGGAAGATTACTTGCCACGAATCTTCCGGTCTACTTAAGAAAGAATATAACGGTCAGTGTTGCGAGTTCCGAAACCGTAACATTTTCGGAGTTCACGAACGCACTGTCAAACCCGGTAATACTGGGCGTAATAAATTTTCAGCCGCTAAACGGAAGTATCATATTGGATCTGGCGGCAAACCTGGGATTTGCGATGATCGACAGAATGCTGGGCGGAAAGGGAATGCCTCTTGAAAAGAACAGAGACTTTTCCGAGATAGAGATGACGATCATCGAAAAACTGATGATCATATCGATGCAGCTTATGCGAGAACCGTGGAAAAACGTACTGGAGATAAATCCGGTGCTGGAGCGTATCGAGACAAATCCTCAGTTCGCGCAGATCATAGCACCCAACGAAATGATCGCGATCGTAACGCTCAACATGAAGATCGGCGACGTTGAAGGCTTCATGAACGTGTGTCTGCCGTACTTCACGTTAGAGAGCATCATGGACAGACTCAATACAAAGTATTGGTTCTCAACGATGCAGGAGATCGGTGACGAAGATTATCAGTTACACATCGAATCCCTTATAAAGAGGGTGGACATACCTGTTAAGGTTATAATGGGAAAGAGCCAGGTATCGGTAAACGATTTTATAAATCTGCAGCCCGGAGATATCATAAGGCTCGATACGCAGCTCGAGAGTGAGCTAAACATTTATGTGGGTAACATATTTAAGTTTAAAGCGTTGCCGGGTACAAGCAAAGACAAATACGCGGCACAGATTACGAAGATTATAAGGGAGGAGGAGTAAGAAAATGGATGGAATGTTATCTCAGGACGAGATAAATGCGCTTTTAAGCGGCATGGATCCTTCAGATACGTCTTCCCAGCCGGCAGAAGCCCCCGCGGCCGCTGCGGCATCCTCCGATGCGACATTGGATGACGTTGAAAGGGATGCGGTCGGAGAGGTAGCCAACATAAGCATGGGCTCCTCGGCGACAACTCTTTATTCACTCGTTAACCGTAAGGTTAACATCACGACACCCGTCGTTTCCATGGTAACATGGGAAAATGTTATCGAAGATTACGTTAAGCCCTGTGTATTCATACAGATTCATTACACCGCAGGCCTTGACGGTACAAACATCCTCGTTCTTCGTGAACACGATGTTAAGGTCATCACCGATCTCATGATGGGCGGTGACGGTACCAATACGGACGGAGAACTCGGAGAGCTTCACTTAAGCGCAATCTCCGAAGCCATGAACCAGATGATGGGAGCATCGGCAACATCTCTTTCCACGATGCTTGGTACGATGATCGATATCAGCCCGCCGGAGGCAAGTCTCATAGACTTGACCGAGTTTAAGACCGGCGATGATATAGCTCCGTTCCTTGGTGGAACGTTTGTAAAAGTAGCATTCTCAATGCAGATCGGAGATTTAGTTGATTCGACGATCATGCAGTTATATCCTATAGAGTTCGCCAAGCGACTCGTTGAAAACTTCCTTGCACAGTCGATGGGAGGAGGCGAGAGTGAACCCGAACCGGCACCGGCACCTCAAAGTGCTCCGGAACCCGCACCTGCACCTGCACCCCAGCCGCAGATGCAGCAGCCGACACCGGATATGATGAATATGGGAATGCCTCAAATGAACATGGGTATGCCTCAGATGGGTATGGGCATGCCGCAAATGGGCATGGGAATGCCCCAGATGGGAATGGGTATGCCGCAGATGGGAATGCCGATGCAAGGTGTAAACGTTGCTCCCGCGCAGTTCCAGAGTTTCTCGGGCGATTACAGCCAAATGGCCGGCCACGAGAATATCGGCTTAATTATGGATGTCCCGCTTGAAGTCACGGTTGAACTGGGCCGTACCGTCAAGTCGATATCCGAAATACTGGACTTTTCACCCGGAACGATCATAGAGCTCGACAAGATTGCGGGCGAACCTATCGACGTACTGGTAAACGGAAAGTTCGTAGCTAAGGGTGAAGTAGTGGTACTTGAGGAGAGTTTTGCGGTCAGAGTTACAGAGATTATTAAATAACCCCAGAAAGCGGAGGAGTTAAACAATGGCAAAGAATATTTTAATTTGTGATGATGCGGCATTCATGAGAATGATGATCAAAGACATTCTTACAAAGAATGGCTATGTCGTTGCAGGCGAAGCTGAGAACGGACTCAAGGCAGTAGAAAAATATAACGAAACCAAGCCCGATCTGGTACTTATGGATATAACAATGCCCGAAATGGACGGCATCCAGGCATTAAAGAAGATCAAAGAAAGCGATCCCGGAGCAATGGTAATCATGTGTTCCGCAATGGGTCAGCAGGCAATGGTTATCGAATCCATCCAGTCCGGAGCCAAGGACTTTATCGTTAAGCCCTTCCAGGCGGACAGAGTATTAGAGGCTGTTAAGAAGGTAGTAGGCTGATCTTACCTTTGGAGGTTTGAATGTTTATCGTGGGGTCAAGTACGTCCTCTGCGGTTCAGTTTATTACGGTCCTGCTCATATTTGCGTTCGTTCTTTTTATCTGTTTCTTCACGACAAAGTTCGTGGGTAACTTTCAGAAAGAGCGACTGTCGGGCAGCAACATAAACGTTATCGAGACGCAGCGGATCGCACAGAACAAATACATCCAGATAGTTAAGATTGCGGACCGTTATTTTGCCATAGCGGTCTGCAAAGATACTGTCACGACGATTTCGGAGATACCTGCGGATTCCATCAGTTTCCCTGAGGAACAGACGGAAAAAATTTCCTTTAAAGACTTTTTGAAAAAAGCGAAGGAAGAAGAGAAAGACAGTTAAATGAAGAAGTTTCTTAGAATGATTTGCCTGCTGTTTCTGGCGGGCATATTGTTTATCGGGCTTAAGTCTTCATCCTACGCATCACGTCTTACCAACACGGTTGATTCCCATTTAACGGGAGAGACCGAGAGTCGTACAAACATTGAGGATGCGGGTACGGCAGAAACGCCGGAGGACTTAAAAGAACTTAATATATCAAACGATCTTACCATCACATACAACGATGGCAACGGTCAACTGTCAGGGTCATTGAGAATATTGCTCACATTGACCCTTATTGCGATTGCGCCGTTACTTCTTTTGATGTTGACATGTTATACGCGTGTCATCATCGTTCTTCACTTTACGAGAGCGGCGTTAAATACAAACACCGCGCCTCCCAACCAGGTTTTGATAGGCATTGCGTTGTTTGTCACTTTCTTTATCATGAATCCTACCTTTTCCAGAGCTTATAATGAGGCGATCCTTCCTCTTGATCGCGGAGAGATCACTCAGGAAGAAGCTTTTAAGATCGGTATGGAACCTTTCAGAGACTTCATGTACGGACAGACTCAGACAAAGGATGTGGAACTTTTCATGAAGATATCCGAGACGGAGTGGGACGGGGCACTTGAAAACATTCCCAACAATATTCTCATTCCGGCTTTTGTGATCAGCGAATTAAGAACCGCGTTTATCATCGGTTTTATCATATACATTCCGTTTATAGTCATAGATATGATCGTCGCCTCGGTGCTCATGAGTATGGGTATGATGATGCTTCCGCCGACGACGATATCGATGCCGTTCAAGATACTTCTTTTCGTGCTTGCGGACGGCTGGAGCCTTATCATAGGTTCACTTGTAACATCGTTTTATCATTAGCTGAGAAGAGAAAGGAGGTAATCACATGACACTTGATGATGTCGTAACATTGATGCGTGATGCATTCTTTACGATTATTGAATTGGCGTCCCCCGTTTTGCTCGTGTCGCTTATCATCGGTTTGCTCATAAGTATATTTCAGACGGTTACTTCCATTCAGGAGCAGACGCTTACTTTCGTTCCCAAGGTAATCTGCGTATTCCTTTCACTCATGCTTTTGGGACACTGGATGCTTACGACGATAAGAGATTACATAGTTACTCTTTGGAGCAATTTCGGACAGTATGTTCATTAAGGAGAAAGAAGATGCTCGATTATTCGTTTTCTCTCGATGAACTGGAGTTTTTTCTTTTGATCGTTATGCGGGTGGCTACGTTTATATATGTCGCACCTTTCTTTTCCATGAGAGGTGTTCCGAATCCTGTAAAAATCGGTTTCAGTTTTCTTTTTGCCGTATTACTCTACAGAATGGTTCCGTATACCCCGCTTGAATACAATTCCGTATTGGGTTATTCGGTATTGGTGTTAAAAGAAGCCGTTACGGGTCTTTTGATAGGTTACGGAGCCCAGATCGTTTCTACGATCTTAAGTCTTGCCGGCCACATTTCCGATATGGAGACGGGCCTTTCCATGGTAACTTTGTTTGACCCCAACACCAATCAAAACGTGACGATTTCGGGCGCATATTATCAATATGCCGTAACGCTTATGCTCCTTGTCAGCGGGCTGTTTCATTTTATCGTTTCGGCCCTTGCCGAGACCTTTAAACTGATCCCCGTTAACGGTGCGATCTTTTCCTCCGAGAACCTTCTTGCGGCTATCCTTGAATTTTTGAAAGATTACATGATGATAGGCGTAAAGATATGCCTTCCCATATTTGCGGTAATGCTTCTTTTGAATTCATTACTGGGAATACTTGCGAAGGTTTCTCCGCAGATGAACATGTTTGCCGTAGGTATGCAGATAAAGGTTCTGGTAGGACTCGGTGTTTTGTTTTTGACAACCGCCATGCTTCCCAACATTTCTTCGATGCTCATCGACGAGATGAGGAAAATGGTTACAATACTGACGGAGTCGATGCTGTGACATTAGAATTTAATCTTCAGTTTTTCGCTTCCGACGGTCCGGGCGGCGAAAAAACCGAACCGGCAACCGAAAAAAAGAAGAATGACGCCAGAGACGAAGGTCAGGTAGCCAAGAGTAAGGAAATCGAAAATGCCTTCAGCCTTATGGCAGCATTTGTAATACTCAGAGTTTACGCGACAGTCATTGCCGAGAGACTTCTGGGTATGTTCAGACTCGTCTACGACGATATACCCGAATATATCAAAAATTACGAAGGAAGAGTAAATGAAGTAAGTATCATAACCCTCATCACCGAGGTGTTTTCACAGGTACTTATCATAGTTCTTCCTGTTATGCTTGTTTCTTTTATCGTATCTTTCGTATGCGATGTGGCTCAGGTTAAGTGGCATCCGACCGCTAAACCGCTTCAGCCCAAAGGAAGCAAGTTAAATCCCATAAACGGATTTAAAAAGATTTTTTCAAAGACCGCGCTTGTTGAGCTTTTAAAGTCGATACTTAAGATAGTCATAATCGCATGGGTGGCTTATTCGTATCTTAAAAAGAACGCGACAGGTTTCTTTTTACTGTATGACATGTCTTTGAATTCGGGGATAGCCAATACATGCAACATACTCATTAACATGGGTATAAGGATTTCCATAGCGTATCTTATAATCGCATTTCTCGATTACGCTTATCAGAAGTGGAAATACAACGACGATCTTAAGATGACAAAGCAGGAAGTCAAAGACGAATACAAGCAGCAGGAAGGTGATCCTCAGATCAAGGGTAAGATCCGTCAGAGGATGATGCAGGCTTCGAGAAGAAGAATGATGCAGGAACTTCCCAAAGCGGATGTCGTCATCACGAACCCGACGCATTATGCGGTGGCACTTTTGTACGATGCGGACAAGTATGACGCACCGGTAGTCGTTGCAAAGGGTGCGGATTATCTGGCGCAAAAGATCAAGGAAGTCGCCAGAGACAATGATATTGAGATAGTTGAGAATAAACCGCTTGCGAGAATGCTTTATGCAAACGTTGAGATAGGCGAGATGGTGCCTGCAGAACTATACCAGTCTGTGGCGGAAGTTCTTGCGTTTGTATATCATCTTAAAGGCAAAGCGTGATTCTTATAAAATAACGGAAAGGAGGTAAGGATGTGAACGGTAAGATCAAAGGAGCAGACGTAGGCGTTGCCGCTTATATACTTGCAGCCTTTATCATGCTGATCGTGCCGATCCCCAACGTCTTATTGGACGTTTTGTTGGCGATCAATATTTCCGTTGCCTTTCTTATCCTCTTCGTATGTATGTTTTCAAAGGAAGTTCTGGAAATGTCGTATTTCCCGACTATCCTTCTTTTTACGACGATCTTCAGGATATCCCTTAACGTATCCTCCACAAGACTTATCCTTACCACCGGCGATCCCGGTAACGTTGTACAGACATTCGGTTCATTCGTGGGCAGCGGCAACCTTATAGTCGGCGTTATCGTCTTCCTGATACTTCTTATCATTCAGTTCCTGGTTATCAACAAAGGTTCGGAAAGAGTTGCGGAAGTAACCGCAAGATTTACCCTCGATGCCATGCCGGGTAAACAGATGGCCATCGATGCCGACTTGAATACCGGTGCCATCACTGATGCCGAGGCAAAGCAAAGACGAGACAAGATCCAGCAGGAAGCTTCGTTTTTCGGTTCCATGGACGGTGCCGTTAAGTACGTAAAGGGAGATGCCGTTGCGGGTCTTATCATTACCGCCATAAACGTTGTGGGCGGTATCATCATGGGCGTTACGATGCGAGGCGAAGATCTAAGCTCCGCTCTTAACACATATACGATTCTTACCATCGGTGACGGACTCGTATCCCAGATCCCTTCACTTCTCATCTCTTTATCCACAGGTATTCTTGTCACCAAAGGCTCGGGAAGCGCGGACTTCGGAAACGTACTCGTAAAACAGCTTTTCGGTATTCCGAAAGCCATTTATATAGTCGGTGCCGTTATAGCGGGACTCGGTATAGTAACTCCTCTTAATACGTTTCTTTTTCTCGCGATAGGTATTATATTTATATTAGCGGGACGTACCATGCAGGGTACGATAGAAACGGCAAATATAGAGCATGAGGCGGAGACGGAAGAACAGGAAGCACAGGAGATCCGGCAACCCGAAAATGTCAATTCGCTTCTATCGGTTGACCCGATAGAGCTTGAGTTCGGTTACGGTATCATACCCCTTGCCAACGTAAGCCAGGGCGGCGACCTCCTCGATCGTGTCGTTATGATCAGACGACAGATCGCTTTGGAACTCGGTACCGTTGTTCCCATTATCCGTTTGCGAGACAACATACAGTTAAATCCCAATCAGTACATCATAAAGATAAAAGGTATTCAGGTCAGCGAAGGCGAGATATTGTTCGATCACTACATGGCTATGAATCCGGGATTTGTGGAAGAAGAGATAACCGGTATTCCGACGTTCGAGCCTTCTTTCCACCTGCCCGCCGTATGGATAACGGAAGGACAGAGAGAAAGAGCCGAAAGTATGGGTTACACGGTCGTGGATCCTCCGTCGATCATTGCGACTCACTTAACGGAGATCATAAGACAGCATATCGCGGAACTGCTCACCAGACAGGATGTGCAGAGTCTTATCAACAATTTGAAAGAGACAAACCCTCAGGTTGTGGACGAACTCTATCCGAAGCTTCTTTCCCTCGGCGAGATCCAGAAGATACTTCAAAACCTGTTAAAGGAAGGCATTTCGATAAGAGACCTCCTGACTATATTCGAAACTCTTGCGGATTATGCTCCGACGACAAGAGATACGGATATCCTTACGGAATATGTACGTCAATCGCTTAAGAGGTCGATATCGGGCAAATACTTTCCCCAGAACGAGACTACGAGCGTTGTCACACTGGATCCGAAACTCGAGCAGGAGATTATGGGAAGCGTAAAGCAGACCGAACAGGGAGCTTATCTTACTCTCGATCCCGAGAAGACAAAGGCGATAATAAGCGCTACCGGAAAAGAGCTAAAGAAACTCGACGATCTCGGAAAGAATCAGATCATAATAACTTCTCCCATCGTGAGAATGTATTTTAAGAGACTTACGGAAGATTACTACAAAGATCTGGTAGTTGTAAGTTATAATGAAATAGAATCAAATGTGGAATTACAATCTGTCGGAATGGTGACTGCATAAATGATCATTAAGAAATTTCAGGCAAAAACAGAAAGCGAAGCGATAGAGGCTGCAAGGAAAGAACTTGGAGCCAACGTTGTCGTGATGAACGTTAGGAATGTAAAAAAGAAGGGGATTTTTGCCATCTTTTCACCTCAGTTGGTGGAGGTTACGGTAGCTTTGGAAGATGATACCGACCGTGCCATTCAGGAAAAGGCAAACGTCAGCGCAAGAAATATCACCGAAGCCCTTGGTAAAGTGAATTCCATCGTTGAAAAGGCGGAAAGTGAGACGGGAGTTGAAAGACTCAGACGTTTTGACAAAACGGTTTCTTCCGACGACTCTGCTGTTTCAGACAGACCCGTTACCTATGAGCGGCCCAGACCGGGCAACATCCTCGAGGAGAAACTGGACAGTCTTCAGAATCTTTTGGAAGAAAAACTTTCTCCGGACGTTGACAGAAACAAGGATAAAGAAAGCGAAAAGCCTGAAAAAACATCCGATTCATCCTCCAAATCAGAGGAACTCGGAGATGAACTCAGCACTTTCTTCAATCTTTTAAAGACGACTCTTACGGATAACGAAGTAAACGAAGAATATGCTTCAAACATAGTGGAAGAGACAAGAAAAGTCACAAAAGCGGGAACTCCCTTTGATGTGGCTTTATCGGGTATTTATCAGAAGATGATACTTAAATTCGAAAAGCCTCTTTGCATCACTCCCGCCGAGAAAGGTCCCAAGCTTGTGTTCTTTGTGGGTCCCACGGGTGTAGGTAAGACAACTACCATTGCAAAGATCGCTTCGAAGTTCTCCGTTGAACAAAAGAAAAAGATTGCGCTTCTTACGGCCGATACATACAGGATCGCCGCTGCAGAGCAGCTTAGAACTTACGCCAATATACTCGAGGTTCCCTTCAGGATCATCTATACAATAGAAGAAATGGAATCCGCGTTAGACGATTTCAGAGACTTCGACTATGTATTTGTGGATACCGCCGGTCACTCGCATCAGAACAGCGAGCAGAAGAACATTATGGGCGATTTCATTCACTCCGTTGACGGTATCGTTGAAAAAGAAGTATATCTCGTAGTCAGCGCGACTACAAAATACAGAGATCTTATGAGCATTGCGGACGCATATTCACAGATCACCGAATACAAACTCGTATTTACAAAGTTAGACGAAACTACGGCTTTGGGAAATCTTCTTAACCTGAAGCTTTATACGGGTGCCCCTCTTTCCTATATAACATGCGGACAGAACGTACCCGATGATATTGAACAGTTTAATGCCCAGCGCACGGTAAAGAACCTTCTTGGAGGTAAGAGATAACCATGGATCAGGCAGAACAGTTAAGAAATATAATTAAAGCAAACAATGTGGCTCCCAGACCGGTAGCCAGAGTCATAACGGTAACCAGCGGTAAAGGCGGTGTAGGCAAATCCAACACCTCCATCAATCTCGCGATACAGTTTCGCAAGATGGGACAGCGAGTGATCATTCTCGATGCGGACTTCGGTCTTGCAAACATCGAGGTAATGTTCGGTGCGGTTCCAAAACACAATCTTGCCGATCTGATCTATCAGGGCATGAACATTAAAGACATCATCACCTGGGGACCCAACGAAGTCGGTTTCATTTCAGGCGGATCGGGTATAGCGGGAATGAGCAACCTTAACCGTGAACATCTTACCTATATCGTACAGAATCTGGCAGAACTCGATGCGATAACGGATGTTATCATTGTAGATACGGGAGCGGGAATATCAGACGCGGTGCTTGAGTTTTTGGTAGCCAGCGGAGAGATTCTTCTTGTTACGACGCCCGAGCCCACATCGATAACCGATTCTTATTCGCTTTTAAAGGCACTTTCGAGACATGCAAGATTTTCACCCGACAATTCGCAGGTGAAGGTTATTGCAAATAAAGTCGAGAATGCACAGGAAGGGCAGGCGCTTTTCAATAAGTTAAATGCCGTTGTTGCAAGGTATCTTAAGTTACCTCTTTCATATCTGGGTGCTGTTCCCGAAGATCCCGCACTTTCGAAAGCGGTAATGCAGCAGATGCCTGTATCGATTCAGACACCTAACGCCAAGTCCGCGATCGCTTACGAACAGATTGCGGCAACTCTTATGAACAAAGAGATGATGTCGGGTGTAAAGAGGCGGGGAATGGCCGCGTTCTTTTCACATATAGTTACGGGTAAAAAATTTAATCAGAATTCCAATCAGTAAAGGAGCAGGAATATGTTATCAAAATATGTCTTTGCGGGAGACAAGGTGGATCTCCAGGCGGTAGACAGACTATCCGGACCGGATGGGGCTAAAAAGGTATACTCGTCAAAAGTATATGACGTTTTGTCCGATGACAGACTTGAAGTCATCATGCCGATGGAGAAGACAAAGCTTATATTATTGCCTATAGACGGAGAGTACGATCTTTGCTTTTACACGGCACAGGGATTGTATCAATGTTTTGCACGCATTATCGACAGATATAAGAGCAACAACGTTTACGTACTTGTATTTGAACTTACGAGTAATCTTCGAAAGCATCAGAGAAGAGATTATTATCGATTCAGCTGTGTCCTTGATATGAAGACGAGAGAACTCAAGCAGGAAGAAGTACAGGCCATAGAAGCGCATCACGCAATGCTGGTACCGGGTCTTCCGTTAAGAAGAAGCCTTATCGTCGATATCAGCGGCGGCGGCATCCGTTTCATTTCGGATCATCCTTACGAGCAGGGAAGTCTCGTTTACTGTACTTACCAGCTCATTAACGACGGTATAGCCAAAGACTATGAGACCGTAGGAAAGGTGCTCAGTGTACGTGAAGTGGCAAACCGTCCGGGAGAGTACGAGCACAGAGTACAATACGTAGATCTTAACAACGATGTTCGTGAAGAGATCATTAAGTTTATTTTCGATGAAGAAAGAAGACTCAGAAGAAACAAGGGACGCTAAACTTTCTAAATTAACTGAAAATTAACGCAAAAACGAGGCAATTTTATGAAAAATATACTGGTAGTTGATGATTCTGCACTCATGAGAAGAGTTATCTGTGATATAATCAACGCAGATACCCGATTTCGAGTGTCGGATCGTGCAACGAACGGTGAGGAAGCCTTGGAGCTTCTGAAGAGGAAAACGTACGACGCGGTAATATTGGACGTTAACATGCCCAAGATGACGGGACTGGAACTCCTTAAGGAGTTAAGGAATCAAAAGATACCCGCCAGAGTCGTTATGGCCAGCACGGATACAAAAGAAGGCGCAAAGACAACGCTTGATGCGTTGAGCCTCGGTGCCATCGATTTTATCCATAAGCCTGACAATCCCGGAGATTGCAAGAACGGTGTCTTTGATACCGGACTTATGAAGATCTTGGAGGTTGTATGCGAAAGCAAAGCATCCGATTTTACCGTAAAACCGGAAGATGAGGCAGCACGCAGCGAAACTCATAAAAAGCTCATTGAGCTTGCTTCCAAAGCAAGAAGAACCGTTAAGGACAAGCAGATCGTTGCGATCGCAAGTTCAACCGGCGGTCCCAAAGCTTTGCAGGAGGTCATTCCGCTTCTTCCGGCCTCACTTAAGGCACCGGTCGTTATCGTGCAACATATGCCTGCGGGGTTTACCGCTTCCCTGGCGGAAAGACTTGACATGCTCAGCGAGATCAAGGTTTCCGAAGCCGAAGACGGTGAGACTCTCGAAAGCGGACACGTTTATGTGGCCAAAGGCGGTAAGCACTTAAACATTGATTCCGTAGGGAACACTTACAAGATCCGTTACAGTGACGAACCCACCAGAGAAGGAGTAAAACCTTCAGCCAATTATATGTACGAGTCTCTTGCCGACGGTATCACCGACCGAGCTGTGTGTGTGGTGATGACAGGCATGGGAGCCGACGGGACAAAAGGAATCGCGTATCTGAAGGAACATAAAAACATATACGTAATCACACAGGACCAAGACTCCTGTACTGTTTACGGGATGCCCAAGAGCGCGTACAATGCCGGTTTATCGAACTGTGTAGTACCCCTTAAACAGATAGCACAGGAGATCATTATGAACGTGGGGGTAATGTAAAATGGATGTCAGCCAGTATCTTGAGATTTTCCTTGACGAGACCAAGGAGCATTTGCAGAGTCTGAACACACAGATTCTCGAACTTGAGCAGGATTCCGAAAACATGGATACCATCAACGAGATATTCCGTGCAGCCCATTCCTTAAAAGGTATGGCAGGTACCATGGGATTCAAGCGTATGCAGAATCTTACTCATGACATGGAAAACGTATTTTCGGAAGTACGTAACGGTAACATCAAAGTTCAGCCGAACATGATCGATATTCTTTTCCAGTGTCTTGACGCTTTGGAAGAGTATACATCCTCCATTCAGGAGTCGGCAGACGAAGGCACGAATGACAACGAGCCTCTTATTAAAGCGCTCAACGATATTCTTAACGGTGGCGGAGAAGCCGCACCCGCTGAGGCTAAAAAAGAGGAAGCAAAAGCGGAAGCACCCGCACCCGCCGCAAACGATAAAGAAAAATGGCGTGAGATCAAACTCACCGATACCGAGAAGAGTCTTTACGAGGCAGCCAAGGCAGAAGGAAAGACTTTCTACGGAATAACCGTAAAAGTTCAGGAAAGTTGTATATTAAAGGCTGCAAGAGCATTCCTTGTATTCAAAGCTTTGGAAGAGCACGGAGAGATCATCCTTTCCAAGCCTTCGAGCCAGGACATTGAAGACGAGAAGTTCGATTTCGACTTCAGCGTTATCACCGTTTCAGATGCTCCTCTTGATACTCTTATTACCGCAATAAAGAACGTATCCGAAATAGAAGATGCTTTCGGAGCAGCTCTTACTGATGCGGATTTTGCAGGTATTGAAGCCTCCAAAGACGACGCACCCGCAGAAGAAGTTCCCGCAGCAGAGGCTCCCAAGAAAGAAGAAGCCGTAGCTAAGCCTGCCGCTACCAAGGATGTTCCCGCAAAGGCAGAAAAGAAAGCTGTCTCCAAGCCCGTTGTAAACCGTACGGTCAGAGTCGATATTGAAAAACTCGATTCGCTCATGAACCTCGTAAGCGAGCTTATCATTGCAAAGAACTCACTTGTTTCCGCAACAAACTCCGACGAGGCTAATCACGGCAATTTCTCGGAGCATATCGAATATCTTGAAAGCGTTACCACTTCACTTCACGAATCCGTTATGAAGGTTCGAATGGTTCCCATCGAGAGCGTTGTAAGTAAATTCCCTCGTATGATCCGTGACCTTCAGAAGACTCTCGGAAAGAAGATGGAACTCTACATGACAGGTGAAGAGACAGAACTCGACCGTACCGTTGTTGACGAGATCGGCGATCCCCTCATGCACTTGTTAAGAAATGCAGCTGACCACGGTCTTGAGTCGGCAGAACTTCGTAAGGAACGCGGAAAGCCCGAAGTAGGCTCCATTTTCCTCGATGCTTATCAGGACGGTAACAACGTTGTCATCGAAGTAAGAGATGACGGTAACGGTATCGATGTAGATAAGGTAAGAGACAAAGCTATCGAACGCGGTACGATAACTCCCGAGCAGGCAGAGAACATGTCCTCGAAAGAGATCATTGACCTCCTGTTCCTTCCCAGCTTCTCTACGGCAAAGCAGATTTCGGAAGTATCCGGTCGAGGCGTTGGTCTTGACGTAGTTAAGTCAAAGATCGAAGCATTGAGCGGTGAAGTCGAAGTTAAGAGTAAACTTGGCGAAGGAAGTACATGGATCGTTCGTCTTCCTCTTACACTTGCGATCATCCAGGCACTCATGGTTACCGTTGGCGGAGAAAAATACGCCATTTCTCTCGGTTCCATCCAGACGATCGAAGATATACCCGCAAACGAGATTCAGTTTGTACAGTCCAAAGAAGTTATCACACTTCGTGGAAACGTTATACCGATAATAAGACTTAATGATGTTTTGGATATTGAATCAACGAAATCACCCGAAGACAATCTTATGGTTGTTATCGTTAAGAAGGGCGACAAACTCGCAGGCTTGGTTGTTGATGAACTCATCGGCCAGCAGGAGATCGTTATTAAGTCCATGGGCAAATATATCAGCAAGTGCAAATTCATCAGCGGTGCAACAATCCTCGGCGACGGCGAAGTTGCGTTGATCCTTGATGCCAATGCATTGATTTAATGAGGAGGAATCGATAATGGATGAATTAAAGATCGGAACAAATAACGGCAGTATGCAATATATAGTCATTAAAGTCGGCGACGAATCCTACGGTATCAACATTTCATATGTTGAGAACATTTCGAGGATGGTGCACATCACCAGAGTGCCGAAGGTAGCTTCTTACCTGAAGGGTGTTATCAATCTTCGAGGTGAAGTTATCCCCGTAATGAGCTTAAGACTTAAGATGGGACTTGAAGACGATGTTTTCACAAAGGCATCGCGTATCATAATCCTTAAACTTGAGCAGGCCGGAACCATCGGCGTTATCGTAGATGAAGTTAAAGAGGTTGTGACTCTTGAAGAAGAGCAGGTTGAAAAAGTTGCTGCCGACACTTCTCAGGATCATGCGAACTTCGTATCGAGCGTCGGTAAATGTGCAAACGGTTTAATTTCACTTTTGGACTTAAACGTTGTTGCAACAGAGAAGGAATAAGTAGTAAAATTATGCTAGATATTCAGAATAGTTTATCTATTCTGAATATCTGCATTGTTTTTATATGGGAACGGAGTACATATGAGCGATATCACATTGGAAAGCATGTCCGAACAGTATTTCGACGTGCTAAAGGAACTCGGTAACATCGGCGCCGGAAATGCCACAACGGCTCTCGCACAGATGCTGCAGTGCAAAGTGGATATGAAGGTTCCGCAGGTTAAACTGCTTGAATTCAACCAGATCGGCGATACGATGGGCGGAGAAGAGCAGATCATGGCCGGCATTTATCTTTGTGTTGAAGGTGATATCACCGGAAGCATTATGTTTTTGTTGGAAAAGGAATCTGCAAGACATCTTGTATCGAAACTTATGGGGATGGAGATGACGGAAGATGATTTCAGCGAGATCGAACTTTCCGCCCTTAAGGAGATAGGAAACATCATTACCGGTGCTTATCTTAACTCCCTTTCAACCATTACGAACTTAAAGATCTATCCTTCGGTCCCTGACCTTACGATAGATATGGCGGGCGCCATTTTGAGCGTACCGGCTATCGAGTTCGGAACTTTGGGTGACAAGATACTTCTCATCCAGACACAGTTTACGGACGATTATGAATTAGACGGATATTTTATCCTTGTGCCGGATTTGGAATCTTATGCAAAGATTCTGAAAGCACTGGGGCTTGGTTAAATTTTGGACACAAGGAATTGACAGGATATGAGTGAGATAATTAAGGTGGGCATGGCCGATCTTAAGGTATGCAAGAGTCCCGACGGAATCACGACTTTGGGTCTGGGCTCCTGCGTAGGCATTGCGATCCGAGATCCGATAACAAAGATCGGAGGTCTGGCACACGTAATGCTGCCCGATTCGACAGCCATAAGGCAGAACAATAACATATACAAATTTGCGGATACAGGAATAGTTGAGCTTGTAAGGCTTATGGAACTTGAAGGTGCCAAGAAAGCCAGAATGGTAGCCAAGATTGCAGGCGGAGCTCAGATGTTCGCGTTTCAGAATAAGACCGACCTCGTAAGAGTCGGAGACAGAAACGTTGAAGCCAGCAAGAAAGCACTTAAGGCACTGGGTATTCCGATCCTCGCAGAAGACACGGGTGAAAACTTCGGTCGTACGGTAATCTTTTATCCCGAGACCGGTGATTATGTCATACGTGCAGTAGGAAAAGCTGAAAGGACAATTTAGGGGTAAGGGAAATGACCAGGAAAGAGATGCCGTTGTTCATCATGCTCGTCGCAGGTCTTATAACGGCTTTGACCGCATATTTCCGCGGATTCAAATTAAGCACCATGCTGATAACACTTCTTGCAACGTTGGTGATCTTTTACACCATCGGTTGCATCATCAGAATGGTACTTGATTCCTTTGACGCCAAGAACAGCGCCAAAGTTGCCGATGAAGGTGCGGTCATAGAAAAAGAACCCGTTTCCGATCAGGAGGAAAGAACCGAGGAAGAAAACGGGGATTCTAATTCTTAAAGGACGGAATTAGTACATGGACGATCAGGGTAAGAAAAAACTATGGGACGAATATTCGGTTAAGAAAACACCTGAACTTCGGGAGCAACTGATACTTGAGTATGCCCCCCTTGTTAAGGTTGTCGCAGGTCGTTTAAGTATGTATCTGGGTTACAATGTGGAGTACGACGACCTTGTAAGTTACGGAATATTCGGTCTTATCGACGCAATCGATAAATTTGAACTTTCAAAGGATGTAAAGTTTGAAACTTACGCCAGTTTAAGAATAAGAGGATCCATTCTCGATCAGATAAGAAAGATGGACTGGATTCCGAGAACGGTCAGACAGCGTCAGCGTCAGATCGACAACGCAATGAAAGAAGTGGAACTTGAGAAAGGCCGTCCCGCCACGGACGACGAGATAGCCGAAAAGTTGAACATTTCTTCCGATGAGTTGTGTGACTGGCAATCTCAGATGAAAGTTACCAACGTAGTATCGCTCAATGAATTTATGGAATCGGGAAGCGAGGTCCCCAATGAGAAGAACCTGACTTCTCATTTCGACGGACCGGAAGAGGTTTTGGAGAAAGCGGAACTTAAGCAGCAGCTCGCCGCATCTTTGGACACACTTACGGAAAAAGAACGTAAAGTTATTTTGCTTTATTACTACGAAGAACTGACACTTAAGGAAATAAGCTACGTCTTGGAAGTTTCTGAATCCAGAGTATCTCAGCTTCATACGAGAGCTTTACAGAAAATGAAAGAGAAGCTTGGCAATTATATGGGAATCCTTGCATAGGGCTTTAGAGGGGGTATCGCATGAACGCATATTTTCAAATAGTACAGGTAAACGGAAACGCAGTACTCAGAGTTTTCCCCGCTACCGAAGGCGGTGAACCTTTAAGAAGGGAAGATGTTGTAGAATATCTTTCTTTAAAAAACATGGTTTATGAGCCGAAGGATCTTATGAATGCCCTCATCGCCACAGAGGAGACAGACGTTCGTACCGCCGCAAAGTTCACTTTTGCCGACGGAGAATTTGCGAAAGTTACCGTTTCTCCCGACAATATGCTTGTTACGGTAAGAGTTTTTGCACCCTTTGCGGGCGGCGCAAAAATGAGCAAGTCCGATTTCATGAATGAACTTACCGCGCGGGGTGTCGTTTCGGGAATCGATGAAGCCGAGATCGATAAATTCCTTAAAGAAAGACTTTATTGCACCGATTACGTTGTAGCGAAGGGAACACCTCCGGTACAGGGGTCGGATGCTTCGATAGAATATTTCTTCAATACGGATCCCAGAGTTCGTCCCACGATGAACGAAGACGGATCGGTCGACTTTTTCCACTTAAACACGATCAACAACTGTAAGAAGGGCGATCTTCTGGCAACACTCACACCGGCTGTCAAAGGTGAGATGGGTGAAAATGTCAAAGGAGAAAAGATCAAGCCCAGAGACGTTCGTCCCGCAATACTCAAATTCGGACGTAACATTACACAAAGCGAAGACAAGTGCAATCTTTACGCCGAAGTTAACGGACATGTTACGCTTGTTGAAGGAAAGGTATTTGTATCCGATGTTCTGGAAGTTGAGAATGTAGATAACTCGGTGGGAAATATCGAATACGAAGGAAGCGTTACCGTAAACGGAAACGTCTGTGAAAACTTCTCGATAAAATGCAGCGGCAACATCGATGTTAAAGGTGTGGTGGAAGGCGCATATCTTGAAGCCGGCGAAAACATCATAATCGCCAGAGGCATGAACGGTATGCATAAGGGAACGTTAAAAGCCGGTGGAAATATCATCAGCAAATTCATCGAAAATGCCACCGCAACTGCGGAAGGTTATGTTGATGCCGAGTCGATCCTTCACAGCACCGTTATTGCCGGTACGGAAGTACACGCGGTAGGTAAGCGCGGATTCATAACGGGAGGACGTGTTTGCGCAACTGTTTCGGTATCCGTTAAGAACCTTGGCTCTCAGATGGGGGCGGATACGATAATAGAAGTCGGAATGGATGCGACCGTTAAACAGACGGTTGCTGCTCTGCAAAAAGAGATCGCCGATCTTAATAAGCAGCTCGCCGCCATCAAACCCGTTTTGGAAGGTGCCAAGCAGAAACTTCAACAGGGAGTCAAAATGCTTCCCGATCAGATAGCTCAGATACAGCAGCTTGCTACTATAAGCAAGAAAAGCGGGGAACGCCTTGCTCAGTGCATGCAGGAACTTGAACAGTATCAGCACGTTCTCGATGCCGATACACAGGGGCAGGTTATCGTTACCGGAGATGTATTCCCGGGAACAAAGATATGTATAGGAGACGTATCAACCACGGTTAAGTCTTCAATGAAATATTGCCGCTTCATTAAAGAGGCGGGAGACGTTAAGATGGCCGCAATCTATTAAGGGGGTAGGGTATGGCAATTGGTCCTCTTGAGCTTCAGGGCTCGATCACGAGAGTACAGGATTTCGCGATACAACGCCAGGCGGAAGATTCGAAGATCACATCGGATCAGGCAAGTTTTGTCCAGCACATGAAAGACGAGACGGACAACAAATCAAATGCCATCGTCAGAACCGATGAGACGTCAAACAATCAAAAGCGTTTTGACGCAAGAGAGAAAGGTTCGAACGAATACAGCGGGGATGGCGGACAAAGAAAAAAAGAACACGGAGATCACGACAGAGACAAAGAAGGAAAGGTCGTTGTAAAGGGCAGACCCGGGTCGTTTGACATCCGTATTTGATAAGGTGAAGGATGAGCACAGCGTCAATAGTTTTGCTGGTAGTCGGAGTGGTGTTCATTGTGGCATCGTTCTTCTTACCGGATTCAAGGAAAAAGGAAGATAAAGACAGTCAGAAGATCGACGAGAAAGTTATCAAAGATATGGTCGAGCGTGAGGTTTCGAACGCAAGAGAACGTATCGAAGAGATAGTGGATGAGACCGTTAACTATTCCGTTGAAAAGACGGAAAGACAGCTCGAAAAACTTTCAAATGAAAAGATCATGGCGGTAGATGAGTATTCCGAGACGGTGCTTAAGCGTATCAACGACAATCATAAGGAAGCGGTTTTTCTTTATGATATGTTAAACGACAAGGGTGAAAAGCTTAAGAACTCGGATGAAGCTTTAAAGATCAAAGACGAAGAATTAAAAGAGAAGAACAGGCAGCTTGAAGTCAAAGAAGAGATACTTAAAGTAAAAGACGAAGAGCTTAACAAAAAAGCAGAGTTCACGAACGATCTTTTGACAAGCGTTTCAAGCGTTTCGGAAGAGATCACGGAAGAAGCAAACCCGAAGAACCTGAATTTGTTCCGTTAAAACCCCAGAAGGTTTCAACCAAGAGGAC
>JAGCTJ010000177.1 GCA_017963665.1 Lachnospiraceae bacterium
GTGCTTTCCAAAAGCCTTTCGGACGACTCCTTTTCCAAGGAGTATAAAGCAGTCGTGTACAAAGAAAAAACTTTGGCCGGCGAAGGCGAACTCACGGATTATCTTATAAAAGACGTTAAGAACAACGTATCGAGAGTCGCAAAAAGCCCCGAGGAGAAAGGCGCGAAGAAAGCCGTTTTGACATACAAAGTCGAAAGCGAAGATGAAAAGAGCGCTGTCTTGAGAATAAGACTCCTGACCGGAAGGCATCATCAGATAAGAGTTCAGCTTTCCAATGCGGGACTTCCCTTACTGGGAGACAGAAAGTACGGAAGCAAAGACAGCATTGAGTATTCGCTTTCAAAAGGCATTAAAGATGTTTTTCTTACTGCGTGCAAGCTTTCTTTTGACCATCCCGTAACGGGAGAAAGTCTTACGTTTTCAATATGAAAGAGCATATAAAAACTACCCTTTTGGGTAGTTTTTTGTTATTATATACTTTATCGGGGAAAGGGTTTATAACACTATCATTTTGGAGTCAATAAGTATGAAGAAAAAACTGTTTTTGGCGGCTTCGTTAATTCTTTCATTGTCAATTTCGGCGTGTGCGCTTCCGTTTTCAAAGGAGCCGACGCCGTCCGTAAGCATATCCGATAATACTTCTTCGGACAGCGATACAACGTCTTCCATCAAACTTCCGGACAAATCGGATTCAAGCGTCGATACCACCGCCGATTCCAATACGAGAGATCTTACTTCGGTGGAAGTTGATTTCTTTACCAAACTCATAATGGAAGATTACGGTTACGGTTTTGTGCAGACTTACTATTCCGATGTAAGAGACGCCAATCTTGATACCGTATTGTACGATCTGGGAAGCGGTGAAGTTACTGATAAAGAGTATGAAAGAGTACTCGAATTAATGGGTGAAGACCAGTTATATATTCCGGTCTTTAAAGTAACCAAGAACGAGATAGACAGTTTTCTTATAAGAAATACGGGATATGAACTTGAAGATTTCCACAACTGTTTAAACGGTGCGGTATACGATCCCGAGAGTGACTGCTATTACAGATGCAAAGGTGAC
The DNA here is from genome assembly GCA_017963665.1 of Lachnospiraceae bacterium. Taxonomy (GTDB): domain Bacteria; phylum Bacillota; class Clostridia; order Lachnospirales; family Lachnospiraceae; genus UBA1258. Next base: position 1,067 of record JAGCTJ010000177.1, read on the forward strand.
ACCAATTTTGTTCCTTACATGGTTGAAGATGGTGTGGCAATAAACGATTCGATATTTGTTCTTCATGTTGTATATGACAAGTACTTCTACGATCAGGTTGAAGATGACGGATTTGCCGTTACGAGAACAGAAGTTGCAATGGAAAAGGTGAACGGAGAATATCACTTCCTTTCCTGCAGACAGATGATCGACGAGAACATGATACCCGACAGATGTTACGAAATAGTATCACCCATATTCGGAAGATGTCAGTTCTATTCTTACATGCCCACATCATCCGACAAAGACGTTTCCTTCAAGATCGTAAAGGACGGCGTCGTTCAAATGGATATCGGAAGATGGGATAAAAAGAACTTTACCGACACGCCTTTTGTTTCGGTTGAGGATATAGGTTTCAAAGACTATTCGGGAGACGGATATCCCGATGTCATCGCGGTCTGCAAATACGCGGACGGCAGTTACAAATATCAGTGTTATGGATCAAGATACGCCGGATATCTGTATTACGATGAAGATATGACAACGATCCTTTCCGAGCAGGGTATGAAACGCGATTACGATTCCGCATATCAGTTTGCATTTGAGCACAGTGCCGGAGCGGGCGAAAACTGGCTCGGAGCTTATATCGACTACATCAAAAACAGCGGCGTAAGCGAAAACCATCCTACGTTCGCATTTATGATCCTTGATGAAAACGACATTCCCGAACTTGTATGTGTCGGCGACTGTGAAGCCAGCGGAAACGTCATCGCCACGTATTATGACGGAAAAGTAAATGATCTTGAACTCAACAGACTGTACTTTACCTATCAGTACGGTTCGGGCCTGTTACTCAGCTGTGAAGGTCACATGGGCTATTACTGGGATATAGTATATGAGTTAAAAGACGGCAAGTTTACATGTCTTGGCGAGGGAGAATACGAAGAAGATTACAACAATCCCATCGGTGACGGCGAGTTCTCCATGATCTACAGATGGAACGGCAAAGAAGTAAGCGAAGAGACGTATAAAAAGAATCTGAATGAAATATATTATACAGGCTTTGGTACCGACGGATATGAATGGGACAATCTCTTCTTAAGTACCGATCTGGAAGATATGTATAACGGAGTCGCAACGCCTTTGTTCTAAACGGGAGTATCTATGGCTAAAGGCAACAGTAAAAAAGCAAAAAAAGGACTTAACATAGTGGACCTTGCGGGGATCATCCTCGCATGGTCCGTTATTATTGCGCTTTTTTGTGTAATGCCTCTGTATCATAAAAACGGCTATACCCTGATTTCCACGTTAAAATACAAAGTGGTCATGAAGACCGGTTTTTATGCGCTCATAGCCGCCTCGGCAATTTTTCTTTTTAAGATATTCGATTGTATTATCGATAAGAAATTCTATTTATATATAAAAAAGGCAAAAGAAACCGATCTTTTCGTGTTGACCTTTATCTTTTTTGGGATAATATCCAATTCATGCTGCGACCTGCAGGCCGATCTTACCAATCCCGAAGTTCCATGGTTTAAGGAAGGCTCGTTTTACGGACAAAAGGGCTGGTATCTGGGACTTGCTTCATATCTAGTTTTCTTTTTGTTTTATCTGATCCTTTCAAGGTGCGTGACATTTTCGAAATATCTGTTCATTCCCGTCATTGCCGTTGCGGTCATAACTTTCTGGTGGGGATTAAATAACGTTTATACACTCGTACCGAGAGTAACGATGGCCCTTCCCCTTGCACTGGGACAAAAGGGTATGTATCTGTCGAATATCCATTTTTCCCTTGATATGAAATTTGACTACACAACCTGCGGCGGATTTATCTCAAGTATGGGAAACATCAACTGGTTTTGCGGTTATACAAGTGTGGTCGCTCCCATTATATGGGGCCTGTACACAGATGCGAAAAAGAGTTGGGAAAAAGTGACATTGGCGGTCTGCGCTTTTGTTTCTTTCTACATGATCATCGTAAACGGCTCCGACTCGGGACTTTTCGCCCTTGTGGTAACAATGATCGCACTTCTTTGTTATGCAATGGGGGACAAAGAAAAGTTACTTAATGACCTGGAGATCATGGCTGTCATGTTTACTGCCGGCGCCATGGTGGGCTTTGTCGATAAGACCAATAAGATTCCCAGAATGTATCGTATCTCGGTTCTCGAAAAAGCATACGGACTTCCGTCACTTGTGATGTTACTTATGGTGATCGCCGTTTATGTATTCATAAAGATGAGAAAAAAGGAATATAACGTTAAAGCGGCTGCTAAAGTTCGAAATGGAATACTTATCGGACTGGGCATATTGTTTATCACATACGTGATACTTTTGATCGTCAATACCGTTAACGGGGGAAAAGTACCGATAGTGGGGACAAGACCGGAGTTTGTATTCTCGGACTCATGGGGAAGCAGCAGAGGTATCACATGGAAGACGGGACTTAAAGGTTTTTCGCTTCTTTCTTTGTGGCATAAACTCATAGGTTCAGGCCCCGATATGTTCTACTACTCGCTTTTGCAGATCCGGAACGAAGAGCTTCAGAAAATGGTCTCCTATTTTGGTGGACAAAGACTTACCAACGCTCACAGCGAGTGGATAACTTTACTTGTGAACAACGGTATATTGGGACTTTCTGCTTTTATCGCAATGACCGTTACCGGTATCAAAAAGTGCTTAACTTACGCAAAAGACCGGCCGGGACTTTTGTGCGTGGCCCTTTCTTTGATATCCTATACCGCCAACAACATGTTCAGTTTTGAGACGATGATGAACACACCGCTTTTCTTTGCCATGCTTGGTATCGGCATGGCGGCTTTAAAAGAGGACGAAAAACCTCTCTTTGTCACAGGGCAAAAAGAAGGGGGCAAAAAGAAGCGAAAAGCTCACAAACATTGACAAAACAAGGCACAGAGAATACAATTCAAAAAGACTAAAAAAGCGAAAAAACGCTTGGAGGATAAAAAATGGCAGACAACAAAAAGATGGTGGAAGCGATCACTTCCATGGATGAGGATTTCGCACAATGGTATACCGACATCTGCAAGAAAGCGGACCTTTGCGATTACACGAGCGTAAAGGGATGTATGGTATTCAAGCCCGCGGGCTATGCGATCTGGGAGCTCATCCAGAAACAGATGGACGAAAGATTTAAGGCAACGGGCGTAGAGAACGTTTATCTTCCCATGTTCATCCCCGAAAGCTTACTTGAAAAAGAAAAAGATCACGTTGAAGGATTTGCTCCGGAAGTAGCATGGGTAACACAGGGCGGACTTCAGCCCCTTACCGAGAAGATGTGCGTACGTCCCACTTCCGAGACTCTTTTCTGTGATTTCTATAAAAACGAAGTTCATTCCTACAGAGATCTTCCCAAGGTTTACAACCAGTGGTGTTCCGTAGTCAGATGGGAAATAGAAACAAGACCTTTCCTTCGTTCGAGAGAGTTCTTGTGGCAGGAAGGACATACGATACATGCAACCGCTGAGGAAGCTGAAGAAAGAACGATACAGATGCTCAATCTTTACGCAGATTTCTGCGAAGAGGTTCTTGCCATTCCCGTAGTAAAAGGACGCAAGACAGACAAAGAAAAGTTTGCCGGTGCGGAAGCAACATACACGATCGAAGCTCTCATGCACGACGGAAAGGCACTTCAGTCCGGAACGAGCCACAACTTCGGTGACGGATTTGCACGTGCTTTTGACATTCAGTATACGGACAAAGATAACACCTTAAAATACGCTCATCAGACTTCATGGGGATCGACCACCCGTCTTATCGGTGCGATCATAATGGTTCACGGTGACGATTCGGGACTTAAGCTTCCTCCCCTCGTTGCACCCACTCAGGTCATGATCGTTCCCATTCAGCAGAAGAAAGAAGGCGTTCTCGACAAGGCATACGCTATCCGCGACGAACTTAAGAAGGGCGGCTTCAGAGTAAAAGTTGACGATTCCGACAAGAGTCCCGGATGGAAATTCTCCGAGTGCGAGATGCGCGGCGTTCCCCTTCGTATCGAGATCGGACCCAGAGATATCGAAGAAGGTAAGGCAATCCTGGTTCGTCGTGATACAGGCGAGAAGTTTGAGTGTGCTATCGATGCTTTGGAAGCAAAGATCAAAGAACTCATCCCCGCTATCCAAAAGGATATGCTTGAGGCTGCAAGAACGAGAAGAGATTCTCAGACTTATGTTGCAAAGAACTGGGATGAATTTAAGAACACTTTCGCCGAGCATACAGGATTTGTTAAAGCTATGTGGTGCGGAGATCGTGCCTGTGAAGACAAGATAAAAGAAGAACTCGCGGTAACGAGCCGTTGCATGCCTTTTAATCAGGAAACCCTCGCAGACACCTGCGTATGTTGCGGAAAGCCCGCAAAGAAGATGGTTTACTGGGGCAAGGCATATTAATAGTTTAGTATATCGGAGGATCCATTATGAACGTATTGGTAATAAACTGCGGCAGCTCGTCGCTTAAATATCAGTTTATCAATTCAGATACAGAGGAAGTGCTTGCAAAAGGTCTTTGCGAAAGAATAGGAATAGACGGAAGCCAGATCACATATCAGCCGGAGGACGGCGACAAGGAAGTAACCGTAACTCCCATGCCCGACCATACGGTAGCGGTTCAGCTTGTCATTGACATGCTCACCAACGATAAGACCGGTGTTGTTAAGTCACTTTCCGATATCGATGCCGTAGGACACAGAATAGTTCACGGCGGCGAGAAGTTTGCTTCAAGCGTTGTGATCGACGACGAAGTGGTTAAGGCAATCGAGGAATGCAACGACCTCGCTCCTTTACACAATCCTGCAAACCTCATCGGTATCAACGCTTGCAAGAAGCTTATGCCGAACGTTCCGATGGTAGCCGTATTCGATACCGCATTCCATCAGACCATGCCTCCGAAAGCATACCTTTACGGTATACCTTATGAGTATTATGAGAAGTTTAAGGTTCGTCGTTACGGATTCCACGGTACGAGCCACGACTTTGTTTCAACAGAAGCCGCAAAGTTTCTCGGAAAAGACAGAAAAGATTTAAAGATCATCGTTTGTCACTTAGGTAACGGCGCATCGATAACCGCTGTTGATAAAGGAAAGTCGGTAGATACATCAATGGGACTTACACCTCTTGACGGTCTGATCATGGGAACCAGATCCGGAAGCATCGATCCCGCAATCGTTACATTCCTTGCAGGAAAGTTAAACACCGATGCCGACGAGGTCATTGAGATATTAAACAAGAAGTCCGGTGTATACGGTCTTTCAAAAGTATCCAGCGACTTCAGAGATCTTGAGAAAGCATACAACGAAGGCAACGAACTTGCCAAAGTTACACTTGAGACATATTCATATCACGTAGCCAAGTTCATCGGTTCATACGTGGCTGCCATGAACGGTGTCGATGTTATCGCTTATACCGCAGGTGTGGGCGAGAACACTTCTCTCGTTCGTAAGATGGTTTCGGAATATCTTACATATCTTGGCACAAACGTTGATCCCGAGAAGAACAAATTAAGAGGAGAGACGGTAGTTCTTTCCGATCCCGGCTCAAAGGTTGTTACCATGATAGTTCCCACCAACGAGGAACTTGCGATCTGTCGGGAGACTGTAAGATTGGTAAAATAATAATTTATGCAGATAAAAATACCCGAGAACGTCGAAAAAATAATAAACACTCTTGAGGCAGCGGGCTTTGAGGCATATGCGGTGGGAGGATGCGTAAGAGACACTCTTTTAAACCGCACTCCCAACGACTGGGATATCACCACGTCCGCTCATCCCCGGGATGTGAAAAAACTTTTCAAAGTAACCTTCGATACGGGTATTGAACACGGAACGGTATCGGTACTTCTTGATAAAGTGGTATATGAAGTCACCACTTATCGTATTGACGGGGAGTACGATGATGCCAGACATCCGAACAGTGTTCTTTTTACCGATTCTCTTAAAGAAGACCTCAGAAGACGGGACTTTACGATAAATGCCATGGCGTACAATCCGCGCACAGGCATAGTCGATCTGTACGGCGGACGCGAAGATATTGAGAACAGGATCGTGCGTTGTGTGGGAGATGCAAAAGAACGCTTTGACGAGGATGCACTTCGTATTTTAAGAGCGGTCCGTTTCGCGGCCCAGCTTGGGTATACCATCGAAAAAGAAACAAAGAAGGCGATCACGGAGCTTGCGGTCAATCTCAGGAAGATAAGTGCGGAGAGGATCCGCGAAGAATTCCTTAAAATGATAACAAGCGACAATCCCGGATATATAGTTGAAGCTTATGAACTTGGGATCACCAAAGTTTTCCTTCCCGAGTTCGATCTTATGATGAGAACGCCTCAGAACAATCCTCACCATGCTTACACCGTCGGAGTTCATACGGTCAAGGTGATGGAAAACATAAAAGCCGATAAGGTATTAAGACTTGCGGCACTGCTTCACGACGTGGGCAAGCCTGCCACCAGAAAGACCGACGATAACGGGATCGATCATTTCTACGGTCATCCGAAGGTGGGTGTGGATATAAGCAAAGATATCTTTAACAGGCTTAAGTTTGATAATGAGACAAAAAGAAAAGTCTGCACTCTCGTGGGATGTCACGACTGGATCATAGAGTCGTCGGATATCCATATCCGTAAGGAGATCCACAGGATCGGAGAGGAAGCATTCCCCGACATATTTGAACTTAACCGTGCCGATATTTTGGGACAAGGCAAATATCGCATGGAAGAAAAGCTTGAATTGCTCGAAAGAGTAAGAAAAGCCTACGATGAGGTGATGGAAAGGAAAGAGTGCGTTTCACTTAAGACTCTTGCCGTCACCGGTGCCGATCTTATAAAGGCCGGATGCAAAGAAGGTCCCGAGATCGGAAAAAAGCTTGAGAGCCTTTTGGAAAAGGTGCTCGAGGATCCGTCGTTAAACACGAAGGAAAAATTGCTTGAATTGCTGTAAACTGTGAGGAACGGATGACAGGAAAAGGTATAAAAAGAGCGCTGTTTATAACGTTGATCTCTCTTTTACTTTCGGGATGCGATAATGCATCTCTGCCTCTTGCGTCCGTAACAGGCGACAGAGTTCCTTCAAAAGATTTTTCTTCTTACGTCTCGGGGGATTACGATTCCTTCGACACGGCAGTCATTGCCGCCATCGATACCTTAAGCGACGAGATCACTTTATATAACTACGATATCAACAAATTCTATACTCTTAATTTTGACGGCACTTCATCCTTTGCCGACAGATATAAGACACCGGTTTCTTTGTCCCAGTTGTCCGTAGGAGATCTTGTGGACGTCTGGTTTATGAAGGACAAGCGTCTTATTGCGGGAATGTGCGAAGCGTCGGAAACATTCACCGAGTCTGACATCACCGATTTCGAGATCAACACCTGGTCAAAGACATTAAAGATCAAAAGCGATACTTACCGCGTCTCAACAAAGACCTTTGTTTCTTCCGACGGTAAGAAGATCGACATCTCCGAACTCAGCCAAAGCGACAACATAACGATCCGCGGTATCGACAATACCGTAATGAGCATAACCGTGGACAACGGACACGGCTATATCATGCTGGAAGGAAACGACTATTTTGTGGGCGGATTTATGGAGATAGGAAGCAAGATCATCTACCAGATCGAGCCCAAGATGATGATCCTCGTTCCCGAAGGCGAATACAATGTAAGGATCACCAACCGCGGAACGGAAGTTAACAGAGACATTACGGTAGAAAGAAACTCCGAGACGGTGATCGATCTTTCCGATGTGGAGATAGCGGAAGAGAAAGTTAAGTCTTTCACACTTGCCGTTTCTCCGGAGACCGCTACCGTGACGATAGACGGAAAAGCCATCGATTTAAGCTATCCCGTTCATTGCTCTTACGGTATGCATAAGCTCGTTGCCACATGCACGGGTTATAAAAAGCTCACAAGATACTTTAACGTTGATGAAAATACAAAGGAACTTAAGGTGACTTTGATCGCCATTCCAAAAGAAGAGTCTGTTTCCGGTAACGATACCACCGCCTCCGGAACTACAGGCACGTCGGCGAGCGATTCGACGAGCACCTCCGCGTCCACAAGTACGAGTGCCTCCGACTCAACGTCGACTTCCACTTCAACAAGCACATCGACCTCAACCTCGACATCGACGTCCGCAAGTGATTCAACAAGCACTTCCACAAGTACTTCGACGAGCACCTCCGCATCCGCAAGTACGAGTGCGTCCGATTCGACTTCGACATCAACATCGACTTCAACTTCAACGACCGCATCGACGCCTGACAATTCTTCTACAAACGAACAGTCTCAGAACACCGAGGACAATCGTACTTACTATGTCACCATAGCCGCACCCGATGCTCCCGAGGTTTATTGGGACGGAAGTTACATGGGTTTGGCACCTTTGTCCATAAAGAAAACGGCCGGAACACACGTGATAACGCTGAGAAAACCCGGCTTCGAGACACGCTCTTTTACGGTCATGCTGGACGATGCCAAAGAAGATGTGAGCTACACATTCGATTCGATGGTTCAAACAGAATAAACGAATTATTAAAAATGCCGAAAAATAGGCATTTTTTGGACTTTTGCCTTGACATTTAGAACAAAAAAAGATATAACTAATTTAGACGTTTTCCTAAAGGGGATTCGTAAATAATTTTTACTCATCATAGAGGAGGAAATTTATAATGAACAAGACAGAATTAGTTGCAGCTATCGCTGAAGAAGCAGGATTATCCAAGAAGGATGCTGAGAAGGCTGTTAAGGCTTTCACAGACGTAGTTACAAAGCAGTTAAAGAAGGGCCAGAAGGTTCAGTTAGTTGGATTCGGTACTTTCGAAGTTGCTAAGAGAGCAGCTAGAACAGGTAGAAATCCTCAGACAGGCGCACCTATGAAGATTAAGGCTTCTAAGGCTCCTAAGTTCAGCGCAGGCAAGGCTTTAAAGGACGCAGTTAACAAATAAGTTTGACTGATATCAAAGGGAACCGGCGACGGTTCCCTTTTTTTGTTCCGATAATATAATTTTTTGGAGATTTAATATGAGATTGGACAAATTCTTAAAAATAGCCCGTCTTATCAAAAGACGTACAGTTGCCAACGAGGCATGCGATAACGATCGTGTATATGTTAACGATAAGATTGCGAAGCCTTCCACAAAAGTAAAAGTGGGTGACATAATCACAATAGCATTTGGTAATAAAGAGCGAAAAGTGAGAGTTTTGGATATTAAAGAGACTGTGAAGAAGGAAGAGGCGGAGAGTCTCTATGAAGATCTATAAACCCCAGAACTCAATAAAATAAGAGAGTTGTCGGAGAGAAGATAAAAGAAATAGCAAAAATATCGATGAAGGTGGTTGACGTAAGTAGTTTACCGATATACAATAAATTTATGTTAACATGTTAACATAATCGATTTGTAGGAGAGGCACAATGAGAAGAAAGCCGGCAATGAGAACAAACAAGCCCAGGAATCTTCTTAGTATCGCAACTGTTTCCGTAATAGTTGTGATGCTTGTGGTTGTGCTGCACGTCGGTTCCCAGAGGCTTCTGGAAAAGAAGGAAGCTTACGATAAAAGAGAAGCTTATCTTCTTGAGGAGATCGCCAAGGAAGAGAGGCGGACCGAGGAGATCGAGGAATATCGAAAGTACACACGTACAAAACAATATATCGAAGATCTGGCAAAAGAAAACTACGAAAACATCCTGATCGTCTGTCACGGCGGGATAATACGTGCTCTTTGCGGAGTGCTCGAAAAGCGAAAAAACGGCATCAAGTGGCGTCCGAAACCGCATAACTGCGAAATCCGCAAATATCAGCTATGATAACAGCCCGCACAACCGGAAACCGGTGCGGTGAATCTATGCAATATATACTTTGATCGCCCTTGTGGCATAAATAAGGAAATAGTGTTATGGAACGAAAAATACTAAAGAAC
>JAGCTJ010000178.1 GCA_017963665.1 Lachnospiraceae bacterium
AAAGTGAACTTAAATGCAGCGTAAAAGACGACGGAATCGGTATCAAAGCCGATGATCTGGACAAACTGTTTTCTTCGTTCCAAAGACTTGATGAGACAAGAAACCGTAACATCGAAGGAACGGGACTGGGGCTTGCCATTACAAAGCAGCTTACCGAAATGATGGGCGGCGGCATTGAAGTAGAGAGTGAATACGGAAAAGGCTCGACCTTTGTTACGAGAGTCGTTCAAAAGGTCATCGACGACACTCCCATCGGTGACTACACCGAGCACCTTGAAAAGGCAATGAAGGAGAAAGAACAATACGTTCCCAAACTCGTTGCACCAAGGGCTAAAGTTCTTATCGTCGACGATAATGAAATGAACCTTGAAGTAATTACCGAACTCATGGGTGCCACAAGGATGCAGATAACAACTTCGCTTTCGGGAAAAGATTGTATCGCACTTCTTGAAAAGTCCACATTCGACCTTATACTGCTCGACCAGATGATGCCCGGAATGTCCGGTATACAGACTCTTTCCATCATCCGCGAAAGACATCTTGCGGATGATACTCCGATAATCGCCCTCACGGCGGATGCCATCGTCGGTGCGAGAGATACGTACATAAAAGAAGGCTTCACCGATTATCTTTCAAAGCCCATCATGTACTCTGAACTTGAGGCGGCACTTAAGAAGAATATTGACGCAAAACTTATTCTCTCAAAAGAGGAACTTGAAGCTCTTCAGGCCGAAGAGGCCAAGAAAGAAAAAGAGGGGCGACCTGTCATTCTTGTTATCTCAGAGTCGCCCGACAAACTGAAAGAATTGAAAGAGACGATAAGCGACAAGTTCAAAGGCGTATTTGTTCGTGACGAAGAAAGCGCCGAGAAGTATTTGAGAACGCACACCGTTGATTATGTCTTCAGAGCAGAGTAATACGTTAATTAAGGCACCTTTTTTGAGGTGCCTTTTTTCGATAAAAATATTTTGAAAAAGTGCTTTCTTTTTACTTTGAGATGTGATATGCTTTGATAGTTTTCCGCCTCAAAAAATGCAAAGCGGGACACGGTTAACATAATATCGAAGGGCAGGTGAGGTAATTGGGAAGAGATCTCAAAGGAAGCTTTTACGGAACCGACCAAAAAGCCGAGAATGAGAAGTATGCCGTAATCGTCAAAGTCGCGGCCGACAATGTTGAGAAGATGCGACAATCGGTAGCAAGTCTGCAGGCTGAGTTACACGAGTTGCAAGACATCTACGACGTGGACGAAAAAGAAGGCTTGGCTCAATGGTTCAACAAAGACGCGAGATTTTCCGAAGTCAGACAGGATTTGCTGCGTGCCGAAAGGGCAAAGAAAAAGCCGTATTTCGGGCGCATCGATATCGAGGATGACGAGAACGGGCGTCGAGAATCGCTCTATATCGGAAAAACGGCTGTGTGGGAAGATCCTACGATCCCCGAAGTTATCGATTGGCGAGCACCTATCGCATCGGTTTACTACGACCACGGACTTGGAAAGTGCAGGTATACGGTACCTTTTCAGGGTAAATTCGAGGTCGATCTTTTACGGAAGCGTACATATGTCATCGAAAATGACGGTCTCAAAGAATATTACGATTCCGAAGTTGTTGCAAATGATGAACTGCTCACAAAATATCTTTCAAAGAGCAAACGAAATGTCTTAAGCGAGATCATCGCTACTATCCAGGAAGAACAAAATGAAATAATCAGAAAAAATCCTCACCACAATGTGCTGGTACAGGGAAGTGCGGGTTCGGGAAAAACCACCGTCGCAATGCACAGGATATCTTATATCCTCTATAACTACGACCGCGAATTCAAACCCGACGGCTTTTACATCGTGGGAAGCAACAAAGTGCTTTTAAACTACATCACCGGAGTTTTACCCGATCTTGATGTTTACGGCATCCGTCAGATGACGATGGAGGAACTTTTTGTACGACTTCTTTACGAAGATTTCGATAAAAAAGAGCATGGAGTAAAGCCCCGTGACAAAGAAGACAAGAGCGCGGCGTTCAAATCTTCAAGCGATTGGTTTTTATGTCTTTGTGATTTTCTTACGGAGTATGAAAAGACCCTCATTCCCATAAAGGACATAGTCATAGAAGAGACGGGCAGAAGGATCATGAAGGCTTCGGAGATAGAAAATGCCATGAAGCGTCTTAAAGACAAAGCAATCGTCGAAAAAGTCGAGAAACTAAACGACATACTCACGGTTAATCTTGAGAACGAACTCTATGGCAAATACTACTCCTACAACGTCGAAACACAGAAAAAGCTGACTCTAAGGTACAAGAATTACTTTAAGAAATTCTATTTCAAAGGATCCGTATTTGATATCTATGAGGAATTTCTGCAAAAAGAAAAGGGTTCGGTTTCTTTTGACCGTAAAGCAATAGATCTCTACGATCTTGCTTCGCTTGCGTACATTTACAAAAGAATAAAAGAAACGGAAGTCATTCAGGAAGCAAGTCACGTTGTCATCGACGAGGCGCAGGATTTCGGAATGACGGTCTACAGAGCCCTTAAGTATTGCATGAGCAAATGTACCTTCACCGTTATGGGCGACGTTGCGCAGAACATCAACCTGTCATGCGGCCTGGGCGATTGGGAGGAACTTAAAGAAGTCATGCTGCCCGAGCCTTACGACAGCTTCGATCTTTTAAGAAAGAGCTATCGTAACACGATAGAGATATCCAACTTCGCAACTGACATACTTAAACATGCCTCATTTCCCATATATCCGGTGGAACCGATAATAAGGCACGGTGAGAAGGTTGAATCGGCGATTGTTTATCAAGAAAATGAATTGATCGACAAGATTGCCGACAAAGTAAAGGATTTTAAGTCAAAAGGGTACGAGACCATCGCGATCATATGCAAGGACCGTAAAGAAAGCGAGAGATTCTACAAAAGCCTAAAAGACAAAATATCCGTAAAGATGTTTGAAGAAAGCGATGAAGAGTTCCTTTCGCAGGCGGTGGTCATCCCCATCGAATATTCAAAAGGTCTCGAGTTCGATGCCGTCATAGTTGCAAATGCGTCAAAAGAAAACTATCCGAAGGAAGACGGATACGCGAAACTTTTATATGTTGCCGCAACGAGAGCACTTCATGAACTTGCCGTGTTTGCTCTTAAGGATATGACCGGACTTATATCCGATCCGATACCCGAAGACAGACAAAATTACGTATTCCCCGAGGATACATTCCATAAGAAAGCCTATGTATTTGAAGAAGAATTCAAAACAAAGGCGGAACTTTCGAAGGAGCAGGCTCTTATCGGTGACCGCGAGATCGAACTGAGAAACAAATTCGGTCCGAAGCGTATTACAAAAGAATCGCTCATCGAGCAAAAGAAGATTGCCGAAAGTCCGGCCAAGGTACACATGGCAGGCTCATCTTATACGGGAAGCGAGCTGAAAGAAACAAGAAATGCAGGTGCGTCCTACAATATTTCAAAACCTGCATCATCGCCTAAAAAGACAGCTTCCGAAGAATTCGGATCCATGCCCGACGGAGTAAGCCTAAAGCCCGTGGGACACGGCAGGATCGACAACTCCGTCAAGTGGATAAACAAGTCCAAGACCGAACTCGTTGTAACCGGAGCATACGGAACACTTACCATAACTCCGATACGACCGGAGACGGTGAAAATATCCTTTGGCAAAGGACTTAAGGAGAAAAACCTTAACCTGCCCGAAGATATAGGCAATATCAATCCCGGAAAGTGGATCGTAAGCGACTCACGGGACGCACTGGAGGTATCCCTTGAAAAGATCAAAGTCAGGATAGAAAAACGAAGCGGAGCGCTTTCTTTCTACTCGTCTTCCGGACGGGAACTGTTGAAAGAAAAGACCGAGGTTGCACGCCAGTATCACGGCAATGCCGACATGTGGTGGGATTACTTCGACTTCTCCAAGAAAGAAAGCCTTACGGTAAGAGGCGCCGATGACGCGACGTGGAACAAAGGCGACAATTACGCCGGTTTCATATCATTCGGCGAAGAAACGGACCGCGCGGCACTTGTGATGTCATCACGCAGATACCAGATACTCGTGCCCGCAGGTATAAAGACGCTTCTTTGCTCCATTCCGACCTACGGCCCGTATATAAGATTCGAGAATGCGGGAAAAATTGAATACTACGTAAGAAGTGCGGAATAAAAAATGCCGCAGTGCAAATCATATGCACTGCGGCTGATTTTTATCTGTATATTATCCACTGTGCGAGTATTGCGTAGAGTTCCCGAATATAATATGTGGGAAATAGGATAAGAAGAGATCTGCCGGGGAGGGTCTTGTACTTAAGATTCAGTTTTTTGGCGATAAGACCCGCGCGGTAGAGGTGGAACTCATTGGATACGATGACTATTTTTTCGTTGAGTCCCTCGGATTCGATGATCTCTTTGGAAAATTTAAGGTTTTCACGGGTGTTGGTGGAGCGGTCTTCGAGATAAAGTCTGTCGGCATCGATGCCGTGGGAGACCATATAGTCATACATTCCTTTGGCCTCGGAAAAAGGTTCGTCGGGACCCTGACCGCCGGAAAGGACGCATTTTGTATCGGGATGTTCGTTCATGAATTTGATGGCGGCTTTCAGTCTTTGGGCCGTCATGAGGCTGGGGCCGTAGGAATTTACTTTGCTGCCCAGAACTACGAGGGTCTCGGTTCCGTCGGGCTTTCTGTTTGCACCGCGTATTATGCAGATAGATTCAATGACCACGAGTATCGCGGTTAACATAATGCAAAAACCAACAATTCGAACAAGTAATCGTCCGAATTTTGACTCGCGTAGTTTACATAACCACGACTTAAACTTTTTCCAAAAGAGCCCCAATAATATGAATATCGTGAAAACGAGTATTCCGGTCCCGTTGCCGATATTGAATATTCTGTATGTAAATATGGGAAGGATACACCAAATGTCGCCCAGTATGCCGATGATCAGAAAGAATATGTTCATAGATTTCCCCTAAAGTTTATTCTTATAGAGTTTATCATCTGTGAATTAATATACAAGGCAGATATATTTAAAAAACGTTTAATTTGGGGTATTGGGCATGGTCCATATGGTTTCGTCGATAAAATATGTTAAAGTAACGGGCTTTTCAAGTTCGCCGACCTGAACCATGCAATTGAAAGCAACGAAATTGATGAAGGTGGACTTGATCCAGTAAGAGAGCACTTTGCAGGACAGCCCGTTTATACGGACATACAACGGTTTAATGTGCCCTTCGGAGTCAAAAGACGCAATGACGGGCACGACGCTGACTTTGCGAATATCATGATTGTTGTAAGATACCTGCTGCATGTCCCCCTCCTTTGCATCTTTGTGACAATAATATAGAACAGGTGTTCGAATATGTCAATCGGATTTTTCTTCTTTTTTCATTTTCGTTATAGTAAAATAAACATAGAGTTTTTCGAATATAATGTGAAACACGGGAGAATGTTTTGAAGATATTATTCTACAGATACAACAGCATATATGAACCCGATTGCCTTGAGGCATTCAGGAAGTTCGGCATAGACGTGGTTGAAGAGAGAACGGAAGTCTCAAAGAAGGGGCTTGATCCGGGGGATGTTGTTCAGATCGTGGCCGATCATATATTAAAGCAAAACGAGCTTAACGATCCCTTCCTGTTTGTGTTCAGTATCAATTTTTATCCCGCAATTTCTGACATATGCGAAAAGCTCAATACGATTTATGCATGCTGGAGCGTGGACTGTCCCGTTACGGAGCTTTTTGCAAACCAGATAAAGAACAGCCATAACAGAGTCTTTCTTTTTGACAGAACGCAATATGAGCGTATTCACAGACACAACCCCGAATGTGTTTATTATCTGCCCCTTGGTACCAATGTTGACAGACTCGACAAGACCAACATGACCATAAATTCCGCGGACAGAAAGAAGTTTTCTTCCGACATTTCTTTCGTGGGATCTTTATACAACGAGAAAAATCCTATAAAGAAGCTAAAACTTTCCGATAAGACGAGAGGATTTATCGACGGCATCGAAAATGCGCAGTTAAATGTATTCGGCGTGAATTTTATCGAAGACGTGCTGACGGACGAAGTGGTGCAGGAGTTAAAGGGCGGAAAGATTGAAAAGCACGAGATGCTCGTTGAACCGATGGACTATTATGTTGCGGCGCATGCGTTCATCGGAATGGAATTGGCGGAGAAAGAAAGAATCCTCACTTTAAATGCACTTGCAAAGCACTTCAATGTAGATTTCTATACGCTTTCCGACACTTCGGACCTTGTGGGAGTCAAAAACTGCGGTCCGGCTAACTCACTTACCGAGATGCCGAAGATATTTAATCTTTCAAAGATCAACTTAAATATCACGATGCGTCCGATTCAGACCGGACTTTCACTTCGAATATTCGATGTGCTGGGCAGCGGCGGATTTTTGATAAGCAACTACCAGGCAGAGATCGAGACGATGTTCACACCGGGCGTGGACCTTGAAGTTTACGGTTCTGTCGAGGAACTTATAGATAAATGCGCATATTACTTAGAACATGAGGAAGAAAGAAAAAAGATCGCATTAAACGGCTACAACAAAGTAAAAAGCATGTATACGGTTGAGCATCGTATGAAGCAGATGATCGGGAACATGCTTAATGGGACAAATTAGTTTACATAACAAGAAAGGCAAGAGCGATGGCAGGAAAAGAAATAGAACGGAATGCGGCAAACGTTGACGATATAGTGAAAATGCTGGATAATTTCGCTTCCTCCGAAGAAGGCCGCCTGAAAGTAAAAGTATCCGAAGAACTTGAAGAGGGAACCGTAAAGAGAGAGTACCATCTCGGAAGGTGTGACATTAACAGCGCCTTTGCATGCGGCATCCCCTTCGATGTATTGGACATTACGGAAGATGAATAAGACTGAAGAATACGCACGCAAAGTGATCGATCTGGCAATGGACACGATCACTGTACGATACAGATTTTTTGATCGTACGCTGTATAAGATAAAGTTTGAACCGGCAGAGCATCTTAACGGTTACGTCTCTGACGTGACGACTCTTTTTTACGATCCGGTCATACTTTTAAAAGACTATTTAAAGGAGCCTTCTTTCGCGGTAAGGCTCTGTCTTCATGTTATGTTCCATCTTGTTTTTCTTCATCCCTTTACCCGTGATGAGCGTGACAAAGAGCTTTGGGATACAGCCTGTGACATCGCGGTCACGAACGCGATATTAAGCCTTGAAGATTCGGGACTTTACATGTCGGGAGACGACGAGCGAAAGACCGTGATCTCAAAGATAAGAAAGTGGGTGCCAAATCTGACGGCGCAGAAACTGTACAGAGAGTTTGCGGCGCAGGGTATATCAAACGACGCGAAGGTCAATTACAAACGGCTTTTCGCGATGGACGGCCACTCTTACGACAAAGAAAAAACAGACGAGATACTTCTTACCGAAGAAGAATTTAAGAAGCTCTCCGAACGGATAAAAGCGGAACTTAAGTCCTTTTCAAAAGACGGAGAGGGAAGCGAAGAGATATTAAAGAATTTAAAGGAAGCCACAAAAGTTAAACACGATTATGAGCATCTTTTAAGACGTTTTGCTTCCGAAAGCGAGCTTATCAAGATAAATCCCGATGAGTTTGATTACGTATATTACATGTACGGGCTTTCTTTGTACGACAATATGCCGCTCATTGAGCCGCTTGAATATGCGGATGACAAAAGGATAAAGGATTTTGTGATAGCCATAGACACTTCGGCATCCTGCAGAGGTGATATGGTAAAGAAGTTCATCGAGACTTCGTACAACATACTACGATCCGAGAACACGTTCTTTGATGAAGTGAACATCCACATCGTCCAGTGCGACAGTGCGATAAAGAATGTAACCGGGATAAAGAACAAAAACGATCTTGACGAGTATGTTGAGAACTTTACTCTATCGGGATTCGGAGCGACGGATTTTCGCCCTGTGTTTGAATATGTGGACGAAAAGATAGAAGACAAGACCTTTGAGAA
>JAGCTJ010000179.1 GCA_017963665.1 Lachnospiraceae bacterium
TGATGTTTCTTTATTAGGTTCTGCTTTTCATTCTAAGTGGAGATATTATAACCATTGGGCTTACAGCAGTATTCGTGAAGAAGAACCTATGAAGTGGTTTAATATGGTGCTTGATAGAATTCTAGAGTTAATCTGATTTGAGAAGTGATCTGGATTTAAACGAGTGAAAGACTACGGTTTTGAGACCGTAGTTTTTTCTTTTTACCGTAATTATGCACCTTTGAGCCGTCCGTTATAATACCCTCCTAAAATGCTAAGGTGTATTCAGTAAAAGAAAAACGATAGTTTTTCGGGATTGTGGTTAAGTGCAGGAGGTGCAAAGTATGAATGAGATTTATTTTACAATCGTAGGAACTTATTATCATTACGGAAAAGATTTCTTGAAGCCGGGTATGAAGGTGAAACTTGTCAAAGAGCCTGATAACGAGGTGGATTCCGAAGCAATAAGAGTTGAAATGCCCGGACTTAAAGTGATCGGGTATGTTGCCAACAGTCCCAAGACCGTATTGGGCGAGAGTATGAGTGCGGGGCGTTTGTATGACAAGATCGGCGATATGGCCATCGGTACGGTGCTTTACGTGATCGATGGATGCGTTATTTGTACATTGGATCGGGAATGCTTAAAGGGAACTGAAATTGATGGGTGAAGGAAGGAGGCACAAATGGGTAACGGAAGAAAAATGAAATGCAATCAGTGCGGTTTTGAGTATACACGATTTGAGGGCGCAGGATTCAGGTTCCCAACGGTTTATGCTGAAACGGTTGAGAAGGCTAAGTGCGGTGAATTGGGAGAAGAGCTCAAGACCTTTTTTGAGGAGCATCCGGATGGTGCCATTAATGCCGAATCGGTCACTTTATGCTGCGATGAATGTGGCGATCTGGCACCTTTTAAGGATCTTACAATGTATATTCCAAAGGAAAAAGAACGTCCTGATACAGAACATGGTCGCTGGTCGGTTGCCATGCCGTATGAAGGGGCCGATTATGTTACGCGTTCGGAGCTGAGTGAATACTATGTAAAGTATAAAGAGTATACGCATAAATGCGGTAAATGCGGCGGGAAAATGCATATAGTTTCATCGGATGAGAAACTGTTTTGTCCACACTGTAAAGTGCCTATGGAAACGGCAAGCATGATGTGCTGGGATTAAGAGGAGGTCGTCATATGAAAAAGGATTTTTCTAAGATTTATAAAGAAGAAGATTATGATGAAGCCGTTGCCCGAGATTGCATTGAGCATTTGAGTGAGAAGGATAAGCAATGCTTTCGGGATAATCGCGATCCTTATGATTATCATATGGGATATGGATTGTATATTCGAAATCATTACATACATGGGAAAAAGCTTGGATTCATATGTTTAATGGCAGATGATCTTTCCCATGAGATTATTGTAAGGATAATTGAAATTCTTAATCCCGGTTGGGAAGATGAATAGACTGCGGTTTTGAGGCCGCAGTTTTTTCTTTGTACCGTAATTATGCACTCTTGAGCTGATCGGTATAATAGTAAAGGGCGTTCGCCGTGTGGCGAGCGCCCTGTGTGGTTACTTGTAGCTATCGGGAAGCGATAGTCCGTGCTCTTTAAGCAACGCTATTGCAGCATCGGCAACGGCTTCGGCTTTGTCGGCGCGGGCGCGTTCACGCTCGGTGTTGGCACGTTCTTCGTCAGCGCGGGCACGTTCTTCGTCGGCGCGGGCGCGTTCACGCTCGGTGTTGGCACGTTCTTCGTCAGCGCGGGCACGTTCTTCGTCAGCGCGGGCACGTTCACGCTCGGTGTTGGCACGTTCCTCTTTGCGGCCTTCTTCGAGACCTTCGTCTCTGGCATCCATCAATATTCGCTCAAAATGCATATATTCCGTCCTCCAGATCTCGTTTCTGCGTCCCTTCTCAACGGCGGAGTTTATGCGCTGTGTAAGGGGGTTGGTAGTGTTTCCGGTTTCGATATAATCGTATAACTGCGCCAATTCTTTGGGAATATCTACGCCCGTGTATGTGCAGTTATAAAAAATCTTGGCGGTGCCGTCTTCAAGCATCTTGCCTGTTTCCTTACATATCTCACCAAAGGTGTATTGACATAAGCCATCCCCGAACGGATCAAATGTACAAATGAACAACACATTGCTGTCAGGTAAAGACTTGTAGGACATGTTCTTTTCCATAAAGTCGATGTCGATCGAAGACTGATAAAAGCGGCTTCTTCTGGGAAGGTCGAGATGCTCGATTGACTTGTGATTTAAGTTCTGCATTTCAGTGTCAAATATCTCGCCTAATGAATCGCGGTTGAAAACATCAAGCCTTATCGATTTTCCGTCTTTGGTGAACTTGAACTCCTTTTGCGATTGCGCCTCGGCCAGTTCGCCGATACTACGGCCCAAGAGACATTCTATAACGTCCTTGCATAGTCCGAGATCCTGCATCACCTTTCCGAACATGAAATCGTCACGGAAAGACAATTCTTCATATTGTTTTACTGTAACCCTTTTTTCACTCATATAGTTCTCCTTTCCTGTTGATAAGACAGGAACCGAGTGAAGAGCTGTAATGCTTATGTAATTCCTGCCTATGATTAATGGTGGTTATAAGCAAGAATTCCAGAAGCGATAAACAGATTGGGCAGATATCCCAAAAGAAGATTTAAACGTGATATGAAATTTGCTTACAAAAAAATCATATCACAGCGTGAGAGAATAGGGAAGAGGTGGTGTTTATGGTAACAGTAGTTTTTTCTTTGTGCCGTATGACAGTTCAATAGACTCATGCGCTCTGCATCCGATGCTTAATATCATCGATCCATTTCTGCTTTTTGTTTACTACGAAAACATCGGATGCGCCGCTTTTGGCAATAATGATGAGATTTTTCATAGGACCCGATTGCACATCGGCGATATCGGAATATTTTATACTCCACTCCTTGCGGGGAAAGTTGATGGCATGGGGTTTGAAAACTAAACTGTCGGGATGAAAGGACAACCATCCTCCGTCAGCAATGAGGCCGACGAAGTGATTGGCGGGTCCGCCGGGATATTTGGCTTTATCGTTAGAATCCGCATCTTCGGCGGGAGCAGGTTTTCGTATGGGACTGTTTTTGAGCTTCCATAACAGAACGAGAGCCATGGCTGTTAACCAGCCACTCAAGATGGATAGACCGACAAGAAGACGGTGGTCTGTTTGCGGGAAATATGCAAGACCACACACAAAATAAAAGGCTGTGAAAGCCAACCATAACAGATAATCAATTAATATACGCATACCCTTGTACCCTTTCTCATATACCCCATAAAACTTTATAAGAAAAGAATACTATAGTCCGGGGCGAATGCCAATTGTTTTGATGCGAAATTACGGCTTGAGGCGGGAGGTTTTTCTTGGGGCCGTGACCCTATGGGTACTGGGTTAGCGGATTGTTTTGGAAAATGGTTGAACTGTTGAAACGAAAGTGGGAATCGCAATTTGCAAGCCTTGAAAATGCAGGAATTGACTTTTATGAAGGCAGAGCGTAGAATTAAGACATAAAGAAGGTGCTACCGTAGTTCACGGTTGGCCCTAGAATGGGTTATTAAGAAATAACCGCCATCAGGCCGGAGGCGGTTATTTCTTTCTCTTTTGGCTTCCGAGCATATATCCTAACTGGAACATACCTACACAGGGCGCTCATTTATGCTATAATGCTTTTCGAGGAAAGGAGGTATACGCCTATGAACAATACCTCAATTGCACTGAAAACAGTGCCCTACCTCGATTAGCGTGATATCCCGATTGGTACCACGCATTACATATATTGCCGGGGAGTGATCCCCGGCGTTTTTTCTTTGTGCCATATAACATAATACGCGAGATCTTTGGTACAATGATGGTAAAGGCACATAGGGTTTAGGAAAGGAAGCATGGTACTGCCTATGAGTTTGATTGAGATAAAAAAGATAGGGATCACACAGTTGGATACTGATGCGGTGGTAAATGCGGCCAATACAGGTCTTTGGGAAGGCGGCGGAGTATGCGGTTTCATTTTTCGCGATGCCGGTTCCGAGGAAATGACTGCAGCGTGTCGAAAGATCGGTCACTGCGATGAAGGATCGGCGGTTATAACTCCGGGGTTTAAGCTTCCGGCGAAGTATGTGATCCATGCGGTCGGTCCGAGGTGGTTCGGCGGGGAGAACAATGAACCGAAAGTATTGTACAGCGCATATATGCAGTCGTTGCTGCTTGCAAAAGAGAATGATCTGCATTCCATAGGATTTCCGCTTATATCTGCAGGGATATTCGGTTATCCGGTGGATAAAGCATGGGAAAGGGCAATCCGGGCTTGCAATGACTTTATTAAGGATAATCCCGATTATGATATTAAAATTATCTTTGCGGTGTTGGATGATAGAATTCTTGAGATCGGCGAGAAGACACTTCGCGGATGCCTTTGACCAAGGGCGGTTATTTCTTTTTCTTTGTGCCGTATAATATGATGCTCTTAAAAATGTCGAAGCGAGCAGCCGATCTATAATAAAATGGAACACATGAGAAAATTTTTTATCGATAATTTAAGATGGATGATAATTGTGCTGCTGATCCCGTATCATGCGGCACAGGCGTTTAATACGTGGGGAGAGCTGAATTATATTACTTTTTTGCCGAGCAGACCCATAAGCAGTCTGATCGTATTTTTGAGCCCATATTATATGCCGCTTATGTTTTTGCTTGCCGGGATGAGTACAAATTATGCGTTAAAGAAGCGTACATACAGGCAGTTTGTTTTGGAGCGGATCAAAAGACTGCTGGTTCCGTTTGTATTCGGAACGCTTTTTTTGTGCCCGCTGCTTGCATATCTTGGCGATAAAAATAATTACGGCTACACAGGCAGTTTCTTGGCACATTACAGGATCTTTTTTACCAAATGGACGGATCTGGCAGGATTTGACGGTGGGTTCAATGTTGGACAGTATTGGTTTTTATACTACCTTTTGGTGATATCTTTGGCAGGTATCGGCATAGTGGCACTCGTCAGTCTCGTGACAAAGAAAAAGACATTTGAGGGAAACATACCATTTCCCGCTCTTTGTCTTTTCGTGATACCGCTTCCGTTTTTATACGATATAATGTCGATTGGCGGAAAAAGTTTCGTTGAATATTTATATGTTTTTCTGATCGGATATTTTGTCCTTGCCGGCGATGAAATGATAGAAAAATGTGCAAAATATCGCTATTTTACACTGACGATCGGGCTGGTAGCGTGCTGTGCGAATGTATATATGTTTATCTGGTCGGGGGAAAAATTCGGAATCGCCAATACGATAGCAAAGGCGTTTGCGGAATGGTTTATGATACTTTCGCTGATTGGAGTCGGAAAGAAAAGTCTCGATCTTACGGGAAAGGTCACCGCATATTTATCAAAAAGGTCGATCCTTTTCTTTAGTCTGCATTTTATCTGGATCGTTTTATTCCAAATGTGGTTTGCAAAACTGTTTGAGGGGAATCCTTTGTTGCTTTATGTGGTTCCCATTCTGTCGGCATATATCGCGACCTTCCTTTGCTCGGAAATTGCTGCACGCATTCCGCTCTTAAGCTTCCTTATGGGGAGCAAAGCATATACGGTGAAAAGAAAAGAGAAGTAGTAAGTGGGTGTGTCGAGCATATATCTTGTAAAATATTGCCGGGGAGCGATCCCCGGCGTTTTTTTGAGGAGTTTTCTTTGTACCGATCTGCGGAGGTAAAGGTGCGATCACACATAGCCCTTTGCAATGAACATGCCGTACTCTTTGGGCAGATCCACTACGCCGTTTACCGAATGCTCTGTGATTATTGCTTTCAATTTTACAAGCGGAATGTCGTTTAATGCTTTAAGCGACGCAAGACTTCTTAGGTAATCAACGAGATCGTCTATATTCGTCACGTGAAGGGAGTCTTGATAAAATCCGGCTTCTATGTCCGAGAAAGCGGTTCGTAACAGCTCTTCGCCGTTTTGCATGGTGAAGTTATGGTTGGGGTTGAAATTTTCGCCGCCGAGCCTGAACCATTCGGCAAGCTGCTCTACGAAGTTATGCTCGCCGATCGTTGCGCAGTAAAATGCTCCGTCTTTTTTGAGCACTCGTCGAACCTCGCTTATGCCCTTTTTGATATCCGGGACATGATAAAGCATGGAATTGGCAATGATCATATCAAATGAACGGTCCTCAAACGGCAGATTCTGGATGTCTGCCACAAGGTACTCGATATTATTCCTGTCGCCCACATTTTCACGGGCCGTACTCAGCATGCCCTCAGAGAAATCTGTCAGCACAAGTTTGCCAAACGTATCCAGCAGATCTTCGTGGCCCATCCAATTGCGGTCTGTGCCGCAACCAAGGTCCAATACCGTCAATCCTTCAAA
>JAGCTJ010000180.1 GCA_017963665.1 Lachnospiraceae bacterium
AATGATAAATCAATTCCTTTACGCCTTTGTTTGAAGCCGCACTTATGGGAAATACTTCGTAACCTTCGGGTTCAAATTCGGCTTTAAGTTTGCTTACCACTTCATCGGGATTCTCGCAAACATCAAGTTTGTTTGCCGCAATTACCTGAGGCTTTTTCGATACGTCCGAACCGTATTTTTTGAGCTCATTATTAATAAGCTTAACGTCTTCGATGGGATCTCTTCCCTCGGTACCTGCAGCATCAACGACATGAACCAGTATTCTCGTACGCTCGATATGTCTTAAGAAATCAAGACCGAGGCCTACGCCCTCGCTGGCTCCTTCCACAAGACCGGGAATATCAGCGATTATAAAACCGCCCGCTCCTTCGATATCGACAACGCCGAGTATGGGTTGGAGCGTTGTGAAGTGATAGTTTGCGATCTTAGGCTTTGCGTTTGATACGATAGAAAGAAAGGTTGACTTACCTACATTGGGGAAGCCCACAAGTCCCACATCAGCAATACACTTAAGTTCAAGAATAACGTTAAGCTCCTTTGCGGGCTGACCGGGTTTTGCGTACTTAGGCGCCTGCATCGTACTTGTAGCGTAATGCTGATTACCCAGGCCGCCTTTACCGCCTTCAAGGAAAACAACTCTCCTGTTTTCTCCGGACATATCAAGCATGATCTTTCCGGTTTCTTCATCCCTTACTATCGTTCCTTCCGGAACTTTTAAGATGATGTCTTCGCCGTCTTTTCCTCGACAATTTCTCTTTTTACCGTCTTCGCCGTCTTCTGCGGAAAACTTTCTCTGATAACGATAGTCGGTAAGAGTATTTAAGCCGTCATCTATTTCAAAAATGACGTCTCCGCCGTGACCGCCGTCACCGCCGTCGGGACCGCCGTCGGGCACATACTTCTCACGTCTGAAAGAAACGTGTCCGTCTCCGCCTTTTCCGCTTCTAATAAAAATCTTCGCCTTATCTGCAAACATAATAGCACCTATAAAAAGAACAGCTTCAAGCAAAAACTTGAAGCTGTCGGAAATACAAAACGATTACTTTGTTTCTACGGGATAAACGGAAGCCTGCTTTTTATCTCTTCCGACTCTTTCGAAACGTAAAACACCGTCAACCATTGCAAACAATGTATCGTCACCGCCGCGTCCTACATTGACACCGGGATGAATCTTGGTACCGCGCTGTCTGAAAATGATATTTCCGGCTTTAACGAACTGTCCGTCAGCTCTCTTCGCACCTAATCTCTTGGATTCGGAATCTCTACCGTTCTTGGTAGAACCAACACCCTTTTTATGAGCGAAAAATTGAAGGTTCAATTTCATCATGGTTTACACCTCCTATTTTGTCAGTCTTAAATACTTCTTATAGTTCTTCTCGATTTCTTCAAGTCCGAGCTTAAGCGATCTGAACAACAATTGTACATCGCCTCTTTGATAAGCTTCGATCGATACGTCCAAATACGCATCTGCTTCACGCTGCTCAACATATACCTTAACTCCGAGGAGTTTCTCGACGGAATTGACAAAGTTAAATGTGAGCATAGATACTGCGGCACACACGATATCACTGCCTTCATCGGCATATCCCGAGTGGCCCGTGCATTTAAAACCTGTGAATTGATCTTCGGAATCTTTGTAAAAAGAAATCTCTGTCATATCACACCTATATTATGCGTTGATCTTGTCAATCTTAACCTGTGTGTATGCTTGTCTGTGTCCGTTTTTCTTGTGGTATCCGGATTTTCTCTTATACTTGTAAACGATAACCTTCTTACCACGACCCTGTTCCATAACAGTAGCGGATACGGTAGCGCCTTCTACGTCTTTAGCGACTTTAAGTTCCTTGTCGGAAACAGCAACTACTTTATCAAAAACAACTTCGCTGCCTGCTTCTGCATCAAGCTTCTCAACACGGATAATGTCGCCCTCGGAAACCTTATACTGCTTTCCGCCGGTTGCAATTATAGCGTACATATCTTATCCTCCTATCTAAATCCCCGAAAGGATTTTTCTCGCTAGCTTCGGTGATGTTTTGACAACATACTTAGACCACACTAAGCGGCATACTCAAACATAATAGCAACTATGTAAAGACTTGTCAAGACAAATAATCGTAAACCGAACCCCTGATCTTCTGTCTCGAAATTTCCAAAAGTTTCAATCTTGTAAATCCGTAAATGGTGACCTTGCAATTATCATCTTTTACAAGCATCTTGAAATATTCAATAAGATCGTTTTCGTCTCTTTTATCTTCAAAATTGATAAAATCAACAAGTATCATTCCCGAAATATTTCGCAGTTTAAGCTGATAGGCAACTTCTGTCGCTGCTTCTTTGTTTATATGCCTGATCATCTCTTCTTTGGATTCTTTTTTATTGGAGAACTTACCCGAATTGACATCAATTACCGTCATTGTCTCGGTAGGTTCGATAACGATATAACCGCCGGATTTAAGATTGACTTTCTTTTGTGTGGCAAGTTCTATGGATCGTTTTGTCGAATACAGCGACGACAAAGATATCCTTTCATCCGTATGAAGTCGAACCTTACCCGGAAAGACGACTCGTACGAAATCATAAAGTTCAAGATCTTCGCATATGATCTCGTTAAATGAATCTTCCCTAAGATCTGTCAATGATTTGACAAAACCGGGATTTTCATAATAAAGACATGTGTAAAGCGTTCTGTTTTCTTTGTACCGATCTATATTTTTAAGACGTTTGTCAAAATCGATATATTCCGATATCAGCGCATCCATATTATCCGGACTGGCATTTGTACGTATGATGGCACCGTATGCCGATTCAAGCTCGGGAACTTTTGAAAAAGCTTTTTTGAAAAGTTTAACGTCATCCGCAGAAAGTCGTTTGGAAAAAGTAACGGTGTCGGATGAAGAAGAAACAACGCAATATTCTCCGACTATTTCCAATTTGGTGGAAAGAGAATAAAGTTTGGACTTGACCGGTTCTTTAACTACTCTGACGGGTATCAGATCCCCTTCTTTAAGCTTTATCTCACACTCATCCAAAGGGAGATAACCGGTAAATTCATTGGTGAATTCAACAAACGCCGCATTGAGCTCGGGTTTTATGTTGGAAACTCTTCCAATATAAATGCTTCCGAGAGTGACTTTCGACTGTTTGGAGAAGAAAATCCTCACGGGCTTTAATGAACTCGAATACTCAATTGCGGCGATAAGATCTTTGTACCTTGTAACAACAACTTTATGCATGATCAAGCGGCTCCAAATCCCCATTCGGGGTCCTCAAATACAGCTCTTTTCGCAAAATGTGAAAAGGATGGTCGTCAACACAAATATCTTCCTGTTGCAAAAGGCTTTCTATAAGAAATTTAGGTTTCAAATTTCCGGCGGAGGATGAATCCACCTTCATAAATACGCCCTCTTTAGTACATTGTACATCAAAAACGTAACCTTTGATATTAAAAGTTGCTTCGCCGGACTTTGTTTTTTTTGTATAAAGAACTTCCGATGCTTCTTTGAACTTTTCAACCATGCTCTCGGTGATTGGATTAACGCCATCGGTAAACGTAATCTCATAATCCGAAGCTGCGACACTGGCCATGGCATTAAGCGCTTTTTCGGGAAGAACTGTCACATTGATGACTTCTATACCTTCCGCCATCTCTGCATTCAGTTTGTCTTTCATGCATGAAACATCCTGACCGTCTTCAATCTCAACATCGAAATATTCACCGAGACTTTCAACGCCTACACCCAGCGCCTGGGCGAAACTCATGATCATATGAGGTGAAAAACCACCCGAATACTTAACCTTAATATCGGTCCTTCTGAAGGCTTTTTGAAAGTACCTCATAAGATCGAGATGTCCTATATACTTTAAAACTCCGACTTTGGAAAACTTAACTCTTATCTTCAAATCATCTCTCCAACTATCTGTTCACACAAATACCGCAGTCAAATCTGGCGGAACCGCAGCCCGCACACTGAACTTTACAGTTCTTTGTAACAACGCCTGCCTGAGCTTTGTGCCATTCTCTTAAAAGATGGGATTTATTGACGCCACAGTCGATATAATCCCATGGGAACAGCTCGTCATCTGCGCGCTCTCTCGTAGTATAAAAATCGATGGATACGTTTTCTTCCCTGAATGCTTCAAGCCATTTCTCATTATCGTAAAATTCGCTCCACGCATCAAAGAAACAGCCCTTTTTATATGCGGTTAGAAGAACTTTACAAAGTTTTCGATCTCCTCTGGCGAATACACCTTCAAGTAAGCTTACGTCCGCTTCATGCCAGTTATACTTTATATGTTTCTGATTAAGCTCGCCCATGATGAACTGTTTGGTTTTATATGCTTTATCAATAAAGTCCTGGGTGCTGTCCATCTTGGCCCACTGGAACGGAGTAAAGGGCTTCGGTACAAAGAAAGAAGTCGACGTAACTATCTGTACATGCCCATTTACACGTTTTTCCTTTGGTACCGTATCGTAAAACGTAGCGGCAACAAGATTGGACAGATCCGCAATACCTTTAATGTCTTCGTCGGTCTCAAAAGGTAGACCCAACATAAAATACAGTTTAACCTTTGTCCAGCCGCCCAAAAAGGCCAGTCTCGAACCGTTAACGATATCCTCTTCGGTAAGCCCTTTGTTTATGATATCTCTCATTCGCTGGCTTCCTGCCTCGGGAGCAAAAGTCAGACTCGATTTCTTGATGTCCTGAATCTTATTCATGACATCGAGGGAAAACTGATCGATACGAAGACTGGGAAGGGCAATGTTGACCTTCTTCTCATTACACTCTTTGATCAATTCGTTGAGCAATTCGTCAAGTCTTGAATAATCCGATGAAGAAAGGGAACTTAACGTAATTTCCTCATGACCGGTGTTTTTAAGGAGTTTATGTGCTTTATCAAGAAGATATTCGACACTTCGTTCTCTTACAGGTCTGTATATCTGTCCGGCCTGGCAGAAACGGCATCCTCTTATGCAACCTCTTTGGATTTCAAGCACGACTCTGTCCTGGGTAACCTTAATAAACGGAATTACGGGCTTCTCGGGATAATAAGTATCGTCAAGGTCTCGTACCAGTTCCTTTTTAACGGTTTTGGGAACATCGGGATACTTGGGAACGAAATCTTTTATCGTTCCGTCTTCTTTGTACTCCACATCCAACATCTGTGGAACATAAATGCCCGGCAAAAGAGCGGCTTTATGAAGAAACTCTTCTCGCGAAACACCGTTCATTCTGCATTCTTTATAGATATCTAGAAGTTCTCTGTACTCAGTCTCACCTTCGCCGATATAGAACATATCAAAGAAATCCGCAAGAGGTTCGGGATTGTAAGTGCAAGGACCTCCGCCGATCACGATGGGATCGTCCCATGTACGGTCTTTTGAATAAAACGGAATGCCGGAAAGATCCAGCACCTGCAGAATATTGGTATATACCATTTCGTACTGGATTGTTATTCCGAGGAAATCAAGATTTTTGACGGGTTCCTGACTTTCAAGCGTAAACAAAGGAATATTTAACTCACGCATCTTTTTGTCAAGATCGGGCCATGGAGAATAAACTCTTTCGCACCAGGTGTCTTCGAAAGAGTTGAACATATCATATAATATGGCTATTCCCAGATGTGACATACCTATCTCGTACACATCCGGGAAACACATAGCAAATCTTATATCTACTTTATTTTTGTCCTTAACAACACTGTTTATCTCATGCCCGATATAACGTTCGGGTTTGGAAACTTCCATAAGGACAGATTCGGGTAATGCAAGTTTCTGCATCCTAATCTCCTACATTATCTGTTGGCGAGTTCTCTCATGATTTCTTCCCAGGTTACGCCCTTTTCAACCATAAGAACCATTACATGGTAAAGGAAATCCGATATCTCGTATTTGATCTCATTGGCATTGGGATTCTTGGCTGCGATAACGATCTCGGTAGCCTCCTCACCGACTTTCTTAAGTATCTTGTCGACTCCTTTGTCAAAGAGATAATTCGTATAAGAGCCTTCTTTGGGATTGGCCTTTCTGTCCTCAATTACCGCGTAAACATCGGAAAGGACGCTGAAAGGATTTTTTTCCTCATAATCGTATGTGATTATATCGTTAAAGAAACAGGAATACTCGCCTGTATGGCATGCCGCACCGATCTGCTCGACTTTGGCAAGAAGTGTGTCTGCATCGCAGTCGTAGCTTAAAGATTTAACGTACTGATAATGTCCGCTGGTCTCACCTTTGATCCAAAGTTCTTTTCTGGAACGTGACCAATAAGTCATTGTACGCGTGCGAAGCGTCTGCTCGTAAGCTTCTTCGTTCATATAAGCCATCATGAGAACCTGATTGGTCTTATAATCCTGAACTATAACGGGAATAAGACCGTTCTCATTAAGTTTAAATGTGGAGAAAGAAACCTCTTCAACTCCTATGAGTTTTCTTATCGCATCAAACTGTGACAGATTCTCGTTAATAACTTCACCCGTAACTGCAACCTGCTCGGAAAGCGAGAATACTTCTATCAACTTTTCAAGGCTTACGTTCGAAAGCATAACCGTTATCTGTGTCTTAAGTGTTGAAAGATCCAGTTCTTTAGCAATCTTTTCATCGAGAAACAGAACATCGTCGGTAAGTTTGTTGATGTTATCAAGATTGTCCGTAACCTCCGAAACGCTGTTAACGCAGGCAACTATCTTTTCTTTACCGAATTTGCCGGACACTTCGCCGAGTATCTCTACGTTATCGTCTCTCGAGAAGTTGAGTACCGCCTTTTTACAGCCTGCGTACAAAAGTTTCTTGATGTCTTCCATACGCTTTACATTACCGGCTCCGATTACCGGAACTTTAACGGAAGCACATATATCTTTAATGACATCCAGCGCGGCTTCATGCTCATTATCTACGTTTGAAAGATCGAATACGATTATCTCATCGCAAAGAGCATCCGCATAACTTTTGGCAAGTCTGACGGGATCCGTCTCGATGATTGTTTCATCGTTAAAATATTTAACTGCCATCCCATTCTTAAGATAGATACAGGGATTTAATTTCTTACGCATAAATTATAACAATCCTTTCGTGGAAGGTATTTCCGTCGTTCTGGGATCGAGACTTGTTGCCTCATCCAAGGCCTTACCGAATGCTTTGAACATAGCCTCACATTTGTGATGATCGTTAATACCCGATAAAACTTTGATGTGCAGGTTCATTCCGGCACTGTATGAGATTGCATAAAAGAACTCCCTGATCGTCTGTGTTTCAAGATAACCGATACGTTCTGTTGCAAACTCGCAGTCAAACTCAAAATAAGGTCTTCCGCAAAGATCTATGGCGCAAAGAACAAGTGCATCATCCATGGGGAGCATGAAACTACCGTATCTTTTTATACCTGCCTTATTGCCCAAAGCTTCTTTGATGGCAAGGCCGAGCACAATACCGGTATCTTCAACCGTGTGGTGACAATCAACTATAAGGTCTCCCTTTGCCGAAACTTTTAGGTTGAAAAAGCCATGCTTTGCAAAGCCCTCCAGCATATGATTAAAGAAACCGATCCCGGTATCCACCGTTGACTGTCCTGTTCCGTCAAGGTCAAGGGTAAGGGAAATATTAGTCTCTTTTGTTTCTCTTTCAACGAGTTTTACTCTGCTCATTGTTAAGTCTCCTTTCGGATTACTTTTCAAATCTTACCGCAATTGAATTGGCGTGTGCCGTAAGTCCTTCATTTTTTGCAAAAAGCTCGATCTTTTCGTGAACCTTGCAAAGAGCATCTTTTGAGTATGAAATAATGCTTGTCTTTTTGATGAAATCATCAACGCTTAATGGTGAAAAGAAACGGCTCGTTCCATTTGTGGGAAGAATGTGATTCGGGCCCGCAACATAGTCACCGAGAGGCTCAGAAGTATACTCTCCGAGGAAAATTGCTCCCGCATTCTTTATCTTCGTCATTGTCTCAAAGGGATTAACGGTCAAAATCTCAAGGTGTTCGCTTGCGATATCGTTAACCGTATTTATGGCTTCATCAATTGTGTCTGCTACTATAATATAACCGAAATTATCCAAAGATGCACGGATAATATTCTCTCTTGAGAGAACTTTTAAGAATCCGTCTACTTCATCGGAAACCTCATTTGCAAGCTTTTCGGAAGTAGTTACCAAAATCGCGGATGCCATCTCATCGTGTTCTGCCTGGCTTAAAAGATCGGCAGCAACGAACCTGGGATTGGCGCTTTCATCTGCAAGTACCACAATCTCGGAAGGTCCGGCAATGGAATCGATTCCCACATTACCGAACACAGCCTTCTTTGCAAGTGCCACATATATATTTCCGGGTCCTGTGATCTTATCAACTTTCGGAATAGACTCGGTTCCGTATGCAAGTGCGGCGATAGCCTGTGCACCGCCAACCTTATATATTTCCGTAGCGCCTGCGATATCGGCGGCAACTATAGTTCCCAGATTAACCTTACCTTCTGCGGAGGGCGGTGTTACCATAACTATTCTTTGAACTCCCGCAACCTTTGCGGGAACAATGTTCATCAATACACTTGAAGGATATGCTGCCTTTCCGCCGGGAACGTAACAACCGGTGCTCTCCAAGGGGGTAATACGCTGACCGAGTATTGAACCGTCGGGACGGGTCTCAATCCAGGTGTTTCTTAACTGACGTTTGTGAAAATCTGCGATATTGGCCGCGGCTTCTTTTATTACCTCGATATATTCTTTATCGAGCTTTTCATATGCTTCTTTGATCTCTTCTTTTGATACTCTCACGGTATCTTTTGTGAGTGAACACTTATCAAATTTTAACGTGTAATCAAACAAAGCTTTATCTTTGTTCTCTTT
Source organism: Lachnospiraceae bacterium (assembly GCA_017963665.1). Taxonomy (GTDB): domain Bacteria; phylum Bacillota; class Clostridia; order Lachnospirales; family Lachnospiraceae; genus UBA1258. The sequence goes on from JAGCTJ010000180.1 coordinate 8,834, forward strand.
AACGTTATCAACGATCTCGGCAACTCTTTGTTCGAATTCTCCATAGTTCGTTGTGCTTCTTTTAAGAAGATTTTTGAGTATGTCTTCCGAAACTTCTTTTGTCAATTTTACTGTTCTCATTTATCAAGTACCTCCTTGAGGCGGGTAATGAGATCGTTTATCCTCTCGGATTCCATCTGCATGGAAACCTGATTGACGATCATACGCGCGGAAAGCGGACATATTTCTTCCAAAACCTTAAGTCCGTTTTCTTTAAGCGTGGATCCCGTCTCCACAATATCTACGATGACATCAGAAAGCCCCACGATGGGACCGAGTTCAACAGAACCGTTAAGTTTTATGATATCAACCGTCTGGTGTTTAACGTTATAAAAATAATCTTTGGCGATCACAGGGTATTTAGTTGCCACTCTGATCATCTCATGATGCTTTAAAAGTTCCTGCGCACTCTCAGGACCGCAAACACACATCCTGCATTTGCCGAATCCAAGATCAAGCACCTCGTAAGCGCGTCTTTGCTCTTCAAGTATTGTATCCTTACCCACAACGCCGATATCTGCGGCACCGTATTCAACATATGTGGGCACATCCGGGCCTTTGGCAAGAAAAAACTTGAGTTTAAGTTCTTCGTTTACAAAAATAAGTTTTCTTGTATTTTTGTCTTTAATCTCTTCGCATGTGATACCGATCTTCTCCATCAGTTCTATCGTTTTATCGGCAAGTCTTCCTTTACCGAGTGCGAAGACAAGATATCTTTCGTCTTTCATGATCTTTTGATAAGCGTTACCGCTTTCCCTTCTTTTCTTAACTTCTGAGCCTTTTTGACAGTTTCTTCGTAATCAGCCGGTCCATATTCAAGTATAGTCTTTTGCTTGGATACGTCCGGCAAAATATGTTGCCCTCTTAACGCCATAAGAAGGTCGTCAATTACAACAACAAAACCTACGGCAGGTTTAGACGAACCGAAGGATTCAAGCAGATTGTCATATCTGCCGCCCTTTACAAGGGCATCACCGAGGCCGTAAGTATAGGCTTTAAAAATGATACCCGTGTAATAGTTATATTTGCTTAACATACCAAGGTCGAAAGAAACATAACTGTCAGTGTTGTAAATTTTTAGTATCTCTACAAGTTCTTCAAGTCTCTTTATGGCATTTAAAGATCTTTCATTTGTAATCTTATCTTTCAAAGAACTTATCTTTTCTATACCTCCGATACAGTTAACACACATGTTGAGCTGTTCTTTGGCGTCCTCGTCACAGGAAAGTGAATTGATCATTTCATGTGCGGTAAAAGAATTCTTTGTAGAAATCGCCTCTCTCAATAACAGTTCACTCTCAGTATCCATTCCGGCATATTCGCAAAGCCCTTTAAAGAAGTACATCTCTCCCACGGAAATCTGAAAATCTTTAAGTCCGCTTGACAAAAGCGACT
>JAGCTJ010000018.1 GCA_017963665.1 Lachnospiraceae bacterium
CCAGCGTGAGCGTGGCAGCGACAACACTTACGATGCCCGCGCATAATGCGGCCGTAAAGGAAACATTTAAGACAGGCTCGTCAGGAAACGGTTCATCATCCAATTCCGGTTCCAACAACGGCGGCACCAACAACAATAATGTTAATGGCGGTACTACAGGAAATACGGTACTTATATCCAAGCCCGGTATTTCCAATACATCGCTTGCTTCTGCGACTGTAAACGGATCAACCGACAATTATGTTATAAGGATTTCCGAATCATCGGCAGCTACTCAGGCTGTTGAGAAGGCACTTATCAATGAATACGGAAATCTTGACAATATCAAATACAGTGCAATGGATATAAGCCTTTACGATTCAACGGGATCCACAAAGATCACCGATACGACCGGTCTTTCGATCACGATCACCGTTCCCATTCCCGACGCACTTACCGCTTATGCCGGCAACAACAAAGTTGCGGGTGTGGTCAACGAGCGTCTTGATAAGCTTAATCCGAGATTTACTTCGATCGACGGTGTTCCTTGTGTAACATTTACGGCGACTCACTTCTCGCCTTATACGATCTATGTCGACACCGGAAATCTTTCACAGGGTACGGCATACGATGAAACACCCAAGACAGGTGATTTCCATCCCAAGTGGATACTTGCCATCGGTCTGTTTGCACTTTCGATCGCTTTGTTCTTCATAAAGGACAAGCGCCCCGGAAAAGCACAGGTTTACGCATAAATCGGAGTATAAATGAAAAGAGGCATTATTCGTAAGATAATCGGTGCGGTTCTCATCATTGCGGCTTTGATAGTTTATGTTATTCCGTCTGAGACTATTGATGCAGATACCGCATCGACAACAGATTTTTTGCTTGACGGCAATAAATTGGTCAAATATACAGGCACGGCGTCAGCCGTGTCTATTCCTGCTTCAATCAAAGAGATAGGAGAGGAAGCTTTCCTTGATAATGCCTATATTACAAGCGTTGTTATTCCGGATAGTGTTGAACGTATCGGATATGCTGCATTTTCCGGCTGTAACAATCTTGCCAAAGTTACGATACCCGATTCCGTCGAAACCATCGATACTGCTGCTTTTTGCAACTGCAGTGCCTTAACGGAAGTAAAGATCGGTTCGGGACTTAAAAAGCTTGGCTCCGGTGTATTTGTGGGATGTAAGGATCTTTCGGAGATTAAGATAGGTTCTTCAAAATTCATATGTGACAATTCGGCAATCTACAATAAAGACAAGACCAAACTATACGGAGTTCTTCAGGGTAAAAAAGAATCCGCATATTCCATGCCCGATTCTGTGGAGTACATTCTTCCTTATTCATTTTACGGTTGCGAAAATTTGAATGCGGTCACCGTTTCGCCAAGAGTTCAGGATATTCCGGCCTATTCCTTTTCCAATTGTATAGGTCTTAAATCGGTTACGATTCCTTATTCTGTCAACAATATAGACGCCAAAGCTTTTGAAAACTGCGTTAATCTTTCAATGGTCACAATTCCCGAGTCCGTAACATATATTCACAGTACGGCTTTTGACGGATGCCCGAGACTTGAAATCGATGCACCGGAGTTTTCCTATGCGGCTGATTGGTTTAGGAAACTTGACAGAAGCCAGGCAGCTTTGATCGATTATGAAGAAAATAATCCAAACGGAAACACTTCACAGACGCCGGGCGATAATTCCGTATCATCTAACGATCCTAACGATCCAAACTATGAAACGCCTATTTATGAACCCACAAATGTTCCCAAGAATATTGAAGATCTGGCGAATTCATACGTTTCCGGAGAAGGTTTGATCGGCGAAACCGTTGTAGTGGGAAGGAAAGCCGTAGTTTTTATTAACAATACGAAGCAGACCGTTGTAACCGATCCTGTCGTTTCGAGTGATTCCTCATATTCTTCGCTTTATCCCGAAGGATCTGAACTTTTGGATACGGAAACAAGAGGAAAAGGCATAAGCCTTCCCAAGTTTGCCGTGATCGACAATAAGATCGCGTCCAAAGCTTTTTATGCGGATGATTCTCTTAAGAATTATGAATTCGAAGCGGGTATTACCGAAATCGGAGACTTTTCTTTCGCCCGCTCCGGCCTTACCTCGATAGTTATTCCCGAAACCGTTACTTCCATCGGTTACGGAGCGTTTTATCATTGCGACGATCTTTCCAAGATCACAATTCCCTCAAGTGTTACCAATATCGAACCTGCGGCATTTGCAAACACGAGAATGATGGATAACTGGCTCCAATACGGAAGCGGTGATTACTTTATATGCGGTGACGGTATATTGGTGGCTTACAGAGGCGGAGATTCCCACATAGCCATTCCCGAAGGCGTAAAGCAGATAGGCCCGGAAGCATTTAAGGATCATAAAGGTATAACCGATGTTTCACTTCCCGATTCTTTGACTCGCATATGCGAGGAAGCGTTCATGGGTTGTGCAAATTTAAAGACATTAAGCGGCGGTATCAACCTTAAAGTGATAGAGGACCGTGCGTTTTCGGGTTGCCCTCTCGATAATGTGAGAGTGGTTGCATCGGTTAACGAGATTGGTCTTGGGGCCTTTGATTATAACAATACCGTAATGACGGACGATCGAAGAGTTGCAGTATTCCTTGGCGATACACTTCCCAAGGTTTCATACAATGCGACCACATCCCGACTTACCAACGAAACTTTCAGAACAGATGCTTTAAGCGGAGTTAAAGTTGCTATAGTACAAAATGAAAACGTTTCCACAGCCGGCACTGTACTTGATAAGAATGTTAGCGGTTTCTCGGGTTTAATTTGCATCATAACGGAAGAGAACAATTCGTATTTTAACGGCAAACTCAAAGTAATAGATTCAACGCTTTCCGCATCGGAAGCGGAAGGATTTAGCGTACCCAATTCCCTTATCATTTTCGGAAAGGGTTACAATTTTGACGCCAACAACTTGGAGAGCGTTCTTGCAACAGCACGAAGCGGAGCATACGAAAAAGATACGTCCATAAAAGGTATTCCCGCATCGTTTGAAGGCTCGGGGGAAGTGTACGATCTCTCCATAACCGACAGTCCCGACGGAGGGAATGCAGTGAAGGCTTCTTATAACCGCATTTACGGAGATACGGTTCCGGGCAATTTCTATGCTTTCGATATTTCGGTAAAGGAACCGGGAAACGAAGTGTATCTTACCAAGTATGGAAAACAAAAACTGCCAGTTACCATGGTGCTCCCGTCGAACATCCCTACAACGAATCTTCATGTTATATGTACGGATGATGACGGACAGCTTGAAGATCTTTCCTATTCCATACTGGAAAATGCCGGAAAATTGTGCGTGAGATTTGATACGACTCATTCCGGCCATTATGCATTGTATGCATTCAATTCAACGGCCGTTTCCAAATACAATCTTGACGATACGCCGGACACGGGAGATTTTGTAAATCCCAAGCTCATATTGGCTATCGGACTTTTGTTCGCCGGACTTGCCTTAATACTTATTAAGGGCAAAAAGAAAACAGTACCGGCTTAAAATTGATAAATATGCATTAACGCATCGGAATTCCCGATAAAGGATTCCGGTGCGTTTTCTTTTTACCTAACTGTTGACTTAAATCGTATAATTGTATACAATCATACGAAGATGGTTATTGTATTAAAACTTTGGAGGTTGAAATGAGTGATTCAGCGTTTATGACGGATATGGGCGAGGAAATGTTCAGCAATCGACCTGTGTCCATGAACGAAAAGAACAATCTTTTACAGATAGAGGAGCACATGTACATTCTTGACGATGTCAAGAAACCCAACGTTTTCAGAAATATGTTCCCTTATGAGGAGATCCCGAAGATTCCTTTTAACGACAGGATCGTGCCTCACAACATGCCTAAAGACATTTGGATCACGGATACCACATTCAGAGACGGACAGCAGTCAAGAGCACCTTATACAATGGAGCAGATTGTAACGATATACGATTATCTCCACAGACTGGGCGGCCCCAACGGAATGATCAGACAAAGCGAATTCTTTCTTTATTCACAGAAAGATCGTGATGCCGTATACAAATGTATGGAAAGGGGATACAAGTTCCCTGAAGTTACAAGCTGGATAAGAGCGAGCAAAGAGGATTTTAAGCTGGTTAAAGAGATCGGTATGAAAGAGACCGGTATTTTGGTAAGCTGCTCGGATTATCATATATTCCTTAAACTCAAAATGACAAGAAAGCAGGCCATGGATCATTATCTTTCGGTGGTAAGAGACTGCCTGGATGAAGGAATTGCCGTAAGATGTCATCTTGAAGACATTACAAGAGCAGATATTTACGGATATGTTGTACCTTTCTGTCTTGAACTTATGAAGCTTATGGACGAGTACAAGATACCCATCAAGATCCGTGCCTGCGACACCATGGGTTACGGTGTAAACTTCCCCGGCGCGGTTATTCCCAGATCCGTGCAGGGTATCATCTATGCTATTCACACTCATGCGGGTGTACCTCATGAACTTATCGAATGGCACGGACATAACGACTTTTATAAAGCTGTCGCTAACTCTACGACGGCTTGGCTGTACGGTTGCTCTGCGGTCAATACCTCACTTTTCGGTATCGGCGAGAGAACCGGAAATACGCCTCTTGAAGCCATGGTATTTGAGTATGCTCAGCTTCGCGGTGACTTAAACGGAATGGATACGAGAGTCATTACCGAGCTTGCCGAGTATTATGAGAAAGAGATCGGATACCATATCCCCGAAAGAACACCTTTTGTAGGAAAGAACTTTAACGTAACACGCGCCGGAGTTCATGCTGACGGACTTTTGAAGAATGAGGAGATCTACAACATTTTCGATACCGAGAAGTTCCTTAACAGACCCGTCATCTGCGCTATTTCCAATACATCGGGTCTTGCGGGCATCGCACACTGGATCAACACCAAATTCAAACTCACAGGCGACAAAGCTCTTGATAAGAACTGTGATCTTGTGCATGCCATCAAGGGTTGGGTAGACAAAGAATATGAAAACGGTCGTGTTACGGTTATGACCGATAATGAATTATACGAAGCAATCGACAGGTTCTCTGAAGAATTGGGAGTAACAAGCCTATGCAAGAATACGATTTAAAACAGGAAGTGACCGACAAGTATTCCCTTCGAGGCAGAGTTTTCAACAAAGTCAGAGAAGATATTCTGTCGGGCAAATATCGTGAAAACGATGAACTTAAAGAGATCGCCATCGGTGAGGAACTCGGTGTATCGAGAACTCCCGTAAGAGAGGCGTTCAGACAGCTTGAACTTGAAGGTCTCATTCAGATCATTCCCAATAAAGGCGCTTACGTAACCGGCATTACCATGGAAGATGTCAAAGACATATACATGATAAGGTCAAAACTCGAGGGGCTTTGTGCGGCATGGGCCTGTGAGCATATCACTAAAGAACAGCTTGAGGAAATGGAAGAGAACATCTATCTTGCGAAGTTTCACGCCGAGAGAGGTCATTTCGAGCAGATGTCGGAGCTTGATTCGAGATTTCATGAGATAATGTACGAAGCATGTCATTCAAAATTGCTGGAGCACAATCTCCGCGATTATCATCAATACGTTATGAGAGTCCGAAAGAAAACTCTTTCGACGGTAGAGCGTTCCATCGCATGTAACGCAGAACATCAGGGTATTTATGAAGCGATCAGAGACAAGAACGCTAAATTGGCTGATGAACTTGCAACATTGCACGTTCATAAGGCATATGAAAACATGGTCAAAAACGGTTTAAGGGAGGCATATTCTAATGAGTAAGATACAGATGTCCGTTCCGATAGTTGAGATGGACGGAGATGAGATGACAAGGATTCTCTGGCAGATGATCAAGGATGAGCTTATTCTTCCTTATGTGGATCTTAAGACAGAGTATTACGATCTCGGTTTAAAGCACAGAAACGAAACAGACGACGAAGTTACCAAAGAAAGCGCTTTGGCAACACTTAAATACGGCGTGGCTGTCAAATGTGCCACGATCACACCCAATGCGGCAAGAGTAAAAGAATACGATCTTAAAGAGATGTGGAAGAGCCCCAACGGAACCATCCGTTCAATTCTTGACGGAACCGTATTCAGAGCACCCATTGTTGTTAAAGGAATCGATCCCGTTGTTTCATGTTGGAAGAAACCAATCACCCTTGCAAGACATGCATACGGTGACGTATACAAGAACGTCGAGATCAAGGTTCCCGGCGCAGGTAAGGCTGAACTCGTATTTACTGCTGAAGACGGAACGGTAACAAAGGAAGTCATTCACGAGTTTAAAGGCCCCGGTATCATCCAGGGTATTCATAATACGACTGCATCGATAGAAAGTTTTGCCCATGCATGTTTCGATTATGCGCTTGAGACAAAGCAGGATCTTTGGTTTGCCACAAAGGATACCATTTCAAAGAAATATGATCATACGTTTAAGGACATTTTTGCGGATCTTTATGAGCAGGAGTACAAAGAGCGCTTTGAGAAAGCCGGAATTGAGTATTTTTACACACTTATCGACGATGCGGTGGCAAGAGTCATGAAGACCGAAGGCGGATTCATATGGGCATGTAAGAACTATGACGGAGATGTTATGAGTGACATGGTTTCTTCGGCATTCGGTTCACTTTCCATGATGACAAGCGTTCTCGTATCGCCCAAGGGCGTATTTGAGTATGAAGCGGCTCACGGAACGGTACAGAAACATTATTACAGATATCTTGAGGGCGAGGAGCCCAAGACGAACCCCGTTGCTACGATATTCGCTTGGAGCGGTGCGTTCAAGAAGCGCGGTGAGTTGGACGGCAACAAAGAACTCACGGCGTTTGGCGAAAGACTTGAGAAGGCCGTTATCGATACGATAGAGTCAGGCGTTATGACCCCCGACCTTACAAGGATATGTTCAAATAAGGATGTAAAGGCTGTTAACACGAAGGAATTCTTCGCAGCCATAAGATCAAGATTATAAAATAATAGACGCCTTAGTAAAAAGAAGCCGCATCGACGCGGCTTCTTTTTACATTTATGCTTTATTATTCGAATGTTACGTTTTCGTCTTCCGGAAGCTTTCCGTGAATGATGTCGATCACGTAATGCATTCTCTTGTTTGCTCTGGAGTAGCATTCATATGCGGCCTCCAGGGTGAACTCGTTATAAGAGTTTTCCGAAAACGATTGTCTGAAATACTCATTAGCTTCCTTCATATATTCATATGATTCATCGGCAAGCGATTCGGTGACTTTATACGCATCGGGAACCTCGATATCGGCAAAGTATTTGAACTGTTCTTCAAGTTCATCGAGTAAAATGAAAAGATCTTCGACAGAATTATCATCCTCGGGATTAAGATCGTTCATCTGCTCGTCCAGTTTTGTGACGCTTTCAAAAAAGTTTTCCATCTGCTTTTTGTAATCGGAATAATCTGCGGAATCTTCACCGCAACCGCACAAAGAAACAAGAAGCGTGACAATAGAAATAAGAATAACAAAAAATCTTCGTTTCAAGAATATTACCTCCAATGAGAATCCTTAGTTAACTTACCACAATTAGCATAAAAAAACAATAAAAGTGCCATATTTTGTTGCACATTGTAACTTTAGTGTGCTAAAATTCTTTGATAACAGCGATTAGAAAAAAACTTTGAAATCGCAGAATATCCGTGACCAAAATGTCAATTCAAGACGGGTATTTATAAGGAGACTTAATGAACGGAGCAGATGCCATCATTAAATGTTTGGAAGCCGAAAAAGTTGATTATGTTTTTGGATATCCGGGCGTAGCGATATGTCCTTTTTATAATTCCATAGTCGATTCCGTCATTAAGACCGTTCTGGTGCGTACGGAACAAAGCGCTGCTCATATGGCCAGCGGACTTGCCAGGACCACAGGTAAAGTGGGCGTTTGCGCAGTTACTTCCGGCCCCGGTGCCACAAACCTTTTGACAGGTATCGCAACCGCATTTGCAGATTCCATTCCTCTTGTATGCATTACCGGTCAGGTTAACTCAAACCTCCTCGGTTCCGATGTGTTTCAGGAAGCGGATGTTACGGGAGCAGCCGAGAGCTTTGTAAAGTACAGCTATCTTGTAAAAGACGTAAACGATATTCCCCGAATATTTAAAGAAGCTTTTCATATAGCATCGACGGGAAGAAAAGGTCCCGTGCTTATTGATGTTCCGATAGATATTCAAAATGCGACGATCAAAAAGTTCGAATATCCCAAAGAAGTGGCTATGCGTACTTATAAGCCTACGGTAAAAGGCAACGCAAACCAGATAAAGAAGCTGTTAAGCGCACTTGAAAAGGCTAAGAAGCCTCTTATCTGTGTAGGCGGCGGTATAGCTTTATCGGATGCGCAGAAAGAACTTCTTAAGTTCGTTGAAAAGAACAACATTCCCGTTGTTTCGACAATGATGGGTATCGGAGTCATGTCCACAAAGCATCCTTTGTATTTCGGTATGGTGGGTAACAACGGAAAACCTTATGCAAACAAAGCCATGGCCGAGTGCGATACTCTTATAATGGCAGGCGCACGAGTGGCGGACAGAGCGGTCAATCAGCCTGATTTTTTAACCGAGAACAAGGTGCTCATCCATATGGATGTTGATCCCGCGGAGATAGGTAAAAACTGCGGTCCCACAATACCGATAGTAGGTGACGCCAAGGCCATATTTACAGACCTTAACGCAGCTGATATAAAAGTAAACGCCGGTTCCTGGCTTGATACTTTAAACAGCTATAAGAATACATTGAAAGACAACAGATTCCCCGTTTCCGATTATGTCGATCCCAAAGAGTTCATCGAAGCCTTATCGGATAAGATGAAAGATGACGGTGTATATGTTGCCGATGTGGGACAGAATCAGATTTGGAGCTGTGCGTATCATGTTGTTAAGAAAGGAAAATTCTTAACAAGCGGCGGTATGGGCACAATGGGCTATTCCATTCCCGCAGCTTTGGGCGCAAAGCTGGCCAATCCTTCAAAGCAGGTCATTGCAGTATGTGGAGACGGATCTTTCCAGATGTCTATGTGCGAACTTGCAACGATCAAGCAGGAAAATGCCAATGTTAAGATTGTCGTGTTCAAAAACGGTTATCTCGGAATGGTAAGAGAATATCAGCACTATACCTACAATGATAAATATTCGGTAGTGGAACTTAACGAGTATCCCAATCTTAAGCTCTTAGCCGATGCTTATGATTTCGATTATTACAAAGTGACACTCGACAAAGAACTTCCTTTGATAGATAAGTTTTTGGAATCTAAAAATCCCGGCATCATGGAGGTTATGATCAACCCTATGGATGTGGTGAAAGGATGATCATGAAAAAGATATATTCCGTAATGGTAGAAAACAGATCCGGTGTATTAAGCAAAGTATCCGGTCTTTTCGCAAGAAGATGTTTCAATATCGATTCGTTGGTGGTTGGTGAAACCTTCGATCCCGAAGTATCCAACATGACCATTGTCAGTTCCGGAGACGAAAGAACGCTTGAACAAATCGAAAAGCAGTTAAATAAGAAACTTGATGTAATCAAAGTAAAGACTTTTATGGAAGAACAGTCGATTTCGAGAGAGATGATGCTCATAAAAGTCAAATACAATAAAAACAATCGCAAAGACATTCTTGAGATATGCGAGATATGTTCTGCGGAGATAGTTGATATGTCCAAAAATCATATCATGATGCAGATATGCGATACGCCCGAAAAGATCGCTGTATTCAGATCTATGCTATCCGGGATACCCGTTGTTGAAGTCGCACGTACCGGAACGCTCGCACTTCCCAAATGCAACGATACGGAAGCATGATTTTTCGAATTAGCGAAGTAAAGTATTTTTGTTGACTTTTAGATATGCTATGTATACAATGATACAAGCGTATAAAAAGAGGTATATTTATGCAAAAGAAAGTATTTCAGCTCATTGTAGACAATACATCAGGTGTACTTAGCCGTATTTCGGGTCTTTTTTCAAGACGCGGATATAATATTGAGAGCATTACCGCAGGCGTTACCGCCGATCCAAAATATACCAGGATCACCATAGTTGCCTCGGGAGATGCGGATGTTCTTGAACAGATCGAGAAACAGGTGGCTAAGCTTATCGACGTTAAAGACATAAAAGTGCTGGAACCCGGAAAATCTGTATACAGAGAACTCGCGCTTATCAAAGTTAAAGCTGAGGCCGCCAACAGACAGGGCGTTATTGCCATGGCAGATATTTTCCGTGCAAACATTATCGATGTGGGTCCCAAGACACTTATCATCGAACTTACCGGCGATCAGGAAAAGATCGACGCATTTTTAGGACTTCTTGAAGGATATGAGATACTCGAGCTTGCCAGAACGGGTATCGCAGGTCTTGGAAGAGGTATTGAGAACGTTACTTACCTTCCGTAATAAAATACGTAAGATAAATATATTTTTAATCATTTTTTTAGGAGGAACCAAAAATGGCAAAGATTTTCTATCAGCAGGATTGTAACCTTGATCTTTTACAGGGTAAGACAATCGCTATCATCGGCTACGGCAGCCAGGGACATGCGCATGCCCTTAACCTTAAGGATTCGGGATGTCATGTTATCATCGGTCTTTATGAAGGATCTAAATCATGGGACAAAGCCGTAAAGCAGGGATTTGAAGTTTTCACCGCAGCAGAAGCTGCAAAGAAGGCTGACATCATTATGATTCTTATTAACGATGAGAAGCAGGCTGATCTATATAAGAACGATATTGAGCCCAACCTTGAAGAAGGTAACATGCTTATGTTCGCACACGGATTCAACATTCATTTCGGATGTATCAATCCTCCCAAGTTCGTTGACGTTACGATGATCGCTCCCAAGGGACCCGGTCATACCGTTCGTTCGGAATATCAGGCAGGCAAGGGTGTTCCCTGTCTTATCGCGGTTCATCAGGATGCTTCGGGTAAGGCTCAGGATCTTGCACTTGCATATGCACTCGGTATCGGCGGAGCAAGAGCCGGCGTTTTGGAAACAACCTTCAGAACAGAGACCGAAACAGACCTCTTCGGTGAGCAGGCAGTTCTTTGCGGTGGTGTTTGTGCACTTATGCAGGCAGGTTTCGAAACTCTTGTTGAAGCAGGTTACGATCCCAGAAATGCTTACTTTGAATGTATCCATGAGATGAAACTTATCGTTGACCTTATTTATCAGTCAGGCTTCGCAGGAATGAGATACTCCATCTCCAATACAGCAGAATACGGTGATTACATTACAGGACCCAAGATCATTACCGAAGATACAAAGAAGGCTATGAAGAAGATCCTTTCCGATATTCAGGACGGTTCTTTTGCAAAAGAATTTCTTCTCGATATGAGCCCCGCAGGAAAGCAGGTTCACTTTAAGGCAATGAGAAAGCTTGCAAGTGAGCATCCCGCTGAGAAGATCGGTGAGGAAGTTAGAAAGCTCTACAGCTGGAACAACGAAGAAGACAAGCTTATAAACAACTAATAAAGGGCAAGGGGACCTTTGCGGTCCCCTTATTTTTTTCATATGGTATACAACAATATTTTGGAAGCCATCGGACACACTCCGATGGTTAAATTGAGCAACAGAATGGTGCCTGAGGACGCAGCCGACGTATTGGTCAAATACGAAGGTCTCAATGTGGGAGGTTCAATTAAGACAAGAACCGCATATAATATGCTGAGCAAAGCAATAAAAGCCGGCATAGTAAAAGACGACACGATAATCGTTGAGCCCACAAGCGGCAATCAGGGTATCGGTCTTGCGCTTTGCGGTGCGATCATGGGCTATGAGACCGTGATCATCATGCCCGATTCGGTCAGTGAGGAAAGAAGAAAACTCGTAAATCATTACGGTGCCAAAGTCATTCTTATCAAAGATGAAGGCAATATCGGCGAATGCATGGACAAGTGTGTCGAGACAGCGATGGATATGGCTGCCAAGGATAAAAGAGTTTTTATCCCCCAACAGTTTGAAAATCCCAACAATCCTCTCGTACACAAGCATCATACCGGACTTGAGATACTTGAACAGGTTGCGGGCCCTATACACGGCTTTTGCTCCGGTATAGGTACGGGCGGAACCATTTCGGGAATAGGAGAGACACTCAAAGCTCAAAATCCCGACATTACGATATGGGCCGTTGAACCGGAAAATGCGGCGATACTTGCGGGAGGTACGGTCGGAACTCATCTTCAGATGGGCATCGGTGACGGTATAGTTCCCAAGAATCTTAACCAAAACATTTACGATGATATTTATATAGTTACGGACGAAGAAGCGATCAGGACTGCTAAAGATCTTGCCAAAAAGGAAGGTCTCATGTGCGGCATCTCTTCGGGTACGAACGTGGCTGCGGCCATCAGTCTGGCCCAAAAACTCGGAAAAGGCAAGACCGTTGTGACGGTTCTTCCCGACACCGCAGAAAGATATTTTTCAACACCTTTGTTTGAAGGTGACTGATTAAGGAGGAAACTGTTATGTCAATGACGATGACACAAAAGATACTTGCGGCTCATGCAGGTCTCGACAGCGTTGTAGCAGGTCAGCTCATCGAAGCAGATCTTGACCTTGTACTCGGTAACGATATCACAAGCCCCGTTGCCATCAAGGAAATGGAGAAGATGAACCTGAATTCTGTCTTTGATAAGGATAAGATCGCGCTCGTTCCCGATCATTTCGTTCCCAACAAAGACATCAAATCCGCAGAGCACTGCAAATGTGTCAGAGAATTTGCTGTAAAGAACAATATAACCAACTACTTTGAAGTCGGAAGAATGGGTATCGAGCATGCGCTTTTGCCCGAACAGGGACTTACGGTAGCCGGTGACGTTATAATCGGTGCCGATTCGCATACATGTACATACGGAGCACTCGGAGCATTTTCAACGGGTGTCGGAAGTACCGATATGGCTGCGGGTATGGCAACGGGAAAAGCATGGTTTAAAGTGCCTTCGGCGATCAAGTTCAACATCGTGGGCAAGCCTTCAAAGTTTGTTTCCGGTAAAGACCTTATACTTCACATCATAGGTATGATCGGTGTTGACGGAGCACTTTACAGATCGATGGAATTTGTAGGCGAAGGTATTAAGAATCTTTCGATGGACGACAGATTTACAGTTGCGAACATGGCTATCGAAGCAGGTGCAAAGAACGGTATTTTCCCCGTTGACGATCTTGCGATCGCTTACATGAAAGAGCATTCAAAGCGTGACTTCAAGATATACGAAGCAGATCCCGACGCAGAGTACGATGAAGAATATACGATTGACCTCTCCACACTCAGACCTACAATCGCATTTCCTCATCTTCCCGAGAATACAAAGACTATCGACGAGATCAAGGAAGAGATCAAGATCGACCAGGTAGTTATCGGTTCATGTACGAACGGACGTATCGACGACCTTCGTACCGCTGCCGAAGTAATAAAAGGAAGACAGGTTGCGGACAAGATGAGACTTATCGTTATCCCCGCAACTCAGAGCATATACCTTCAGGCAATGGAAGAAGGCCTTATAAGGACGTTTATCGAAGCGGGCGGTGTTGTTTCCACTCCCACCTGCGGCCCCTGTCTGGGAGGCTATATGGGCGTTCTGGCGAAGGGTGAGAGATGTGTTTCCACTACCAACAGAAACTTTGTCGGAAGAATGGGCGACGTTACGAGCGAGATTTATCTTGCAAGCCCCGCAGTCGCAGCAGAAAGCGCGATAAAAGGCTATATAGCATCACCCGTTTAGTCAGATACATTGAAAGGAAGAAAGAAATGAAAGCATGCGGAAAAGTTTTCAAATACGGAGATAATGTTGATACCGATGTCATCATTCCCGCAAGATATCTCAATTCGTCGGATCCGGCCGAACTTGCGACTCATTGTATGGAAGATATCGACAAGGATTTTGTAAAGAATGTGAATAAAGGCGACATCATCGTTGCCACAAAGAATTTCGGATGCGGTTCATCAAGAGAACATGCTCCGATCGCGATCAAGGCAAGCGGCGTAAGCTGTGTTATAGCCGAAACGTTTGCAAGGATCTTTTTCAGAAATTCCATCAATATCGGTCTTCCGATAATGGAGTGCAAAGAAGCTTCCGTTGCCATAAACAACGGTGACGAAGTGGAAGTTGATTTCGATAACGGTGTGATCTATGACAAGACTACCGGTGAATCGTTCAAAGGACAGCCCTTCCCCGAGTTTATGCAGAAGATAATCAACGCGGAAGGACTCATGAACTATATTTCAAAGTAGGATCGCTATAAGCTAATCTTGAAAGATCTCATGGAAATATCCGGATTGGGATATCGGTTCGCCGCCTTTTGCAAGGTGTGTCGTATCCGACAGAGCCTGAATACGGAAGTTTAGAATGCCGGGGGCACGTTCCTCGGCATTTATTATTGTAAGCGAAGTGGGTGCAACAAAGAACGTATGCCACATGAACGCGGGTGACATGCCCATAAGTTCGCTCAAGCATATAAATGATGCTCCGAGATGGCAGAAGAACACGAGAGTCGTGTCGTCGTTTTCGTGATCGATATAATATGTTCCGTCCTTTTTTGTGACACCGTACTCTTCAAGCAGAGCGTTGAAAGGTTCAATGACCTTTCTGTGTTCTTCGTACATGTTTACATCATCATAGAGCGGTGTTTCAAACCAGCTGTCTTTGTCAAAAAGCTTTTCGTCTTTTCTCCATGTCTCGGGATAGAAATCCCAGGGAACGTTTTTTAACGTTCCGGGATCGAGGGGATTCTTTACTTTTATGGAGAATTCTTTAATCCACGGCAGTTCTTCGGGTTCGATTCCGGTACCTTCCAAAGCCAGTTTGGCCGTAAGTCTGGCTCGCCCCAAAGGCGATACATAGTATTTTGTCACGTTTTTCCATTGTTTCACGCGTTCGTTTAGCAGTTTGGCTTCTCTGATCCCTTTTTCGGTCAGTGAATCCTTCACGTAATCGGGTTCCCCGTGTCTTACAAATATAAGTCTCATCGTATTTTCCTTCGATTTTTCTTTAAATGATAATTTAAAAAAGATTGTAAATGCAATTGAAACATATGTTCGGATATGATAAAATCATTTGTATGAAGAAACAGGATTACATTCTAGCCGGTCTTATCCTTATCATAAGTCTGGCTCTCAATTTATATATATCTTCGTATGCGAATAAAAACGATATGTCCGGCAATTTTGTTGTCGTTTATGTTGACGGCGATCTTTTTGAAAAGATACCGATTTCGGATAACGGTGAGCATGAGATAGTTACTAAGTACGGCACGAACGTTATAGGCATATATGAAGGAAGAGTCGGCGTAACAAGTGCCGATTGTAAATCTCGGGACTGTATCAAAATGGGTAAGATATCCCATGTTAACGAATATATATGTTGTCTTCCCCACAGACTTTATATTGTTATCGAGGGTGAAGATGTGCAATATGACACGGTGGCTTATTGATGAAAGTTAGTGTTAAAGAATTGGCCGTAATGGGAGTCTTAACTGCCGCGGCGATGATATTCTCATATGTTGAAAGCCTTTTTGCAGCGTTCATTCCCGTTCCGGGCGTTAAACTCGGTCTTGCAACTGTTCTCATTCTGTTGGCCATAGATGCGGGAGGTGAGTGGCAGGCTTTTGTTATCGGAATTGTGAGAGTTTTATTGTCGGCATTATTGTTTGGCAATCTGATGTCTCTTGGAATTTCGTCATCGGGATTTTTACTTAGTTTCCTGTTCATGTTATATCTTAAGCGTTTGGGCAAGTTTTCAATTATCGGAATAAGCCTCGGAGGCGGAGCGGCTCATAATCTCGGACAGCTTATATGCGTGAGCATTTATATGAGTTCATTTTTGATGATGAGATATTTGTTTTTATTCTCAGTGTTCGGTGTTCTTACGGGCCTTGTGACCGGTTTTGTATGTAAACTTATTTATGAAAGGGTAAAAGAGTATGATTGGCTATCTTAGAGGCGAGCTTGCCGAAAACAGAGACGGTTGTATCATTGTCGATGTAGGAGGTGTGGGCTATGAGGTTCTGGTTTCACAGAAAACCTGTGAAAACCTACCTTCCATCGGAAACGAAGTTAAGATATATACATATTTGTCCGTAAGAGAAGACGGTGTTACTCTATTCGGATTTGAAAGAAAAGATGAGCAGGATATGTTTTTCAAACTCATCGGAGTAAACGGCGTCGGACCCAAGAGTGCTCTATACATTCTTGATGCTTTTGATGTTCCCGACCTAAAATATGCCATTATAAGTGAAGACAGCAAAAGATTATCAAAAGCCAATACCATCGGTAAGAAGACCGCTGAAAGGATCATTCTCGAGCTAAAAGATAAGATTGATCGTAATGAGATACTCGGTATATCGCCCGTTGAAGAAGATGCGCAAGGCAGAGCCAAACTTGAAGGAGAAGCCTCCGATGCGGTTGATGCCCTTGTTTCTCTCGGCTATGACAGAAAATCTTCCGAGAAAGCTGTAATGAGTGTTGAAGGATATGATAAACTTGATTCGTCGGATATATTAAAGAAAGCACTTACTTATCTGTTTTAAATATTTTTTTCGCTTGGAGAGATAAATGGGAAACATTATTAAAACCGATGTAACCGAAGAAGATGTTGTTCTTGACGGATCCTTGCGTCCAAAGTTTTTATCTGAATACATCGGACAGGAAAAAGTTAAAGATATAATGACCGTTTATATTAAAGCCGCCAAACAAAGAAATGAGGCGCTGGATCACGTTTTGCTTTACGGACCTCCCGGTCTAGGCAAGACTACGCTTGCTCAGATCATTGCCAATGAAATGGGAAAGAACATAAGGATTACCAGCGGGCCGGCGATCGAAAAACCGGGTGATATGGCTGCCATCTTGAGCGGTCTTAAAGAAGGTGATCTTTTGTTTATCGATGAGATACATCGACTTAACAAACAGATTGAAGAAGTTCTTTATCCCGCAATGGAGGATTTCGCTATCGATATAATGATCGGAAAAGGGCCTTCTTCAAAATCTGTAAGATTGGACCTTCCCAAATTCACTTTGGTAGGAGCAACTACGCGTGCCGGACTTCTTTCCGCACCTTTAAGAGATCGTTTTGGAGTCGTTGAGAAACTTGAATTTTATTCGGTTGAAGAGCTTTCGACCATTATAAGACATTCGGCCAAATTGCTTAACATTTCCATTGAAAAAGAAGGTGCAATGGAGCTTGCCAGAAGGTCCAGAGGAACTCCCAGACTCGCTAATCGCATTCTTAAAAGAGTCAGGGATTTTGCGCAGGTTCGTTTTGACGGTGTGATCACCGCAGAAGTTGCAAGGACTGCGCTTGATCTTCTTGATGTTGACAAGATGGGACTCGATCATATAGACAGAAACATTCTTACCACAATGATCGAGTTGTATAAAGGAGGCCCCGTAGGGCTTGATACCCTTGCCGCAACAATCGGAGAAGACTCGGGTACAATTGAAGAAGTCTATGAGCCTTATCTTATTAAAAACGGATTCCTTGTAAGGACACCGAGGGGAAGACAGGTTACAGACCTCGCATACCGCCATTTGGGTATTGAAAACCCCGTTTGATTAAATTATAATTGATACATACGGTGTTTCATTTGGGTTTAGGGATTATATTGGAGGTATGTCCTGTATGGCATCCAAGAACGATACAGAGGTTATCATCGGGGGAAAAGTACTTCGATTAAGCGGATATGAAAGTGAAGAGTATCTTCAGAAAGTTGCCGCTTACATTAACGGAAAGATAAGCGAATATAATCGTGTCGAGAGTTTTCACAAAGCTTCGAGCGAAACTCAGAACATGCTTTTGCAGCTTAATATAGCCGATGATTATTTTAAAGCAAAAAAACAGATTTCTTTGCTTGAAGACGAGATACAATCAAAAGAAAAGGAACTTTATGATCTTAAACATGAGCTTATCGCTTCGCAGATAAAGCTTGAAAACAGTGAGAAGAGTTCCAAGAATCTTAAGAGTGAACTCGATGAGAGTAATAAGAAACTCATCCGTCTTGAAACAGAACTTAAGATGAACTAAAAAAGGGCTTATTAAGCCCTTTTTGTTTATAAATATATGAATGATGTCAAAGTCAAAAACTCAAAGCCGGAACTGTTATCCCCCGCAGGAAACTACGAGGGATTTTTGGCGTGCATAAAGGCCGGAGCCGATGCGGTATATTTGGGAGGAAAAAAATACGGTGCGAGAGCGTTCGCTGATAATTTTTCCGATGAAGAGATATTAAAAGCTATAAAATATGCTCATTTATTCGATGTAAAAGTGTATATGACCGTTAATACACTTATCAAGGAACGGGAATTCGATGATTGTATAGAATATTTAAAACCTTTCGCCGAAGCAGGTATCGATGCCTTTATCGTTCAGGATATCGGTCTTATGAGAGCTATAAAGAAAGAATTTAAAGATGTAGAACTTCATGTGAGTACACAGGCTTTTTGTGAAAGCATATATTCATTTGAATTGTTTAAAGAGCTTGGAGCTTCAAGAATAGTTCCCGCAAGGGAATTAAGCCTTGATGAGATAAAAGCGATAAAGGCATCCTCAGATCTCGAGATCGAAACATTTATTCACGGAGCCATGTGCTATTCATATTCCGGACAGTGTCTGTTTTCTTCGACTTTGGGAGGAAGAAGCGGAAACAGGGGCAGATGTGCCGGACCCTGCAGACAGCCGTATACGCCTTCTTTTGACAATAAGACATATCCGGAACAGTATATTCTTTCCATGAAAGATCAGTGTACGGTACAGATACTTGATAAGTTGACGGAAGCGGGTATCGATTCCTTTAAGATCGAAGGGCGTATGAAGAGTACTGAATATACTGCGTTTGTTACAAGTGTGTACCGTAAATATATTGACAGGTATTTTGAGGATAAAGAAAACTATAAGGTCGACAGCAAAGATATTGAAGACCTTAATTCGGTATTCATTCGTACAAAAATCGGAACGAGTTATTATCTCACTCATTCTTCAAAAGATATGATCACTCTTGATAATCCGGCATATGCTTCAAAAGACGATGCGCTGATTAAAGAGATAAAAGAAAAGTATATCGACGTTCAGAAAAAAGCCCCCATAAGCGGCTATTGCTATATTAAAGTCGGTGAACCGATGATGCTCTCGTTAACGTTTAAAGATAAAAGCATAAATGTTTCCGGACCGGTCGCAGAGAAGAGTATAAAGGCGGCCACCACAAAAGAATCAATAAACAAGCAGCTACGTAAGCTGGGAGACACTCCCTTTGTTTTTGAAGAACTTACAATAGACAGCGATAATGATGTTTTTGTTCCTGTATCGGTGGTTAATGATTTAAGACGCAGAGCCGTAGAGGAGTTGTTGAATGAATTATAAACTCTGGGTACGATTGACCGCGTGTGATAAAAGCGATTTTTCGTACAAAGATATTAATTACATAATTCCTTTTTGGTGCTATGAAGGTTTTAACTTTGTGGATTCCTTTTATTTATCCCTTCCCGATGTATTAAGAGCGCCCTATGACAATGTGGAAAGACTTGTGAATCTTGCCGGTTTAGATGATCATGTTAAAGGTATACTGTGCCTTAATATCGATGAGCTTATGCTCTTAAAAAAGTGCGGGTTCAAAAAGGAAATTGTTTCCGGACCGGGAATCTATTCTTTCAACAATGAGAGCATCGATTTTCTTTCTGAGTATTCAGATATGTACGTTTACCCCTATGAGTTGAGCGCGTATGAGTTAAAAGACCTGAAAAGATCAAGCGGAATTCTTAATGTTTATGGAAGAACGCCATTGATGATAAGCGCCAATTGCATAAGAAAGTCAGCAAATACGTGCCTTAAAGGAAACGGAGATCTTTTTGGAAAAATTAATGACCGTAAAAGAACAGATTTTCCGGTTTTATTTCAATGCGATTCTTGCTACAATATAATCTATAATTCTTTGCCAACTTCTTTGCATGAATATCTTGGCAATAAGATCGATTTTACGGAAGATCTTTTGCTTTCTTTTTCCGATGAAGACAGCCTTTTAAGGGAAAAGATAATTGATTTTTATTACAAAAAGATAAAGGGCACGGATATATCATGCCCGGTCAAGGAATTTACCAAAGCTTACTTTAATCACGGAGTTGATTGATGGTTCAGTATATAACCACTTTATCAAAATACTTCATTACGATATTCATGATGCTCTATACATTAGAGTGTTTCATGGTTTTTAGATTTAAAAATGAAAAATCCAGGAGGGGTGTATATATCCGTCAGATAATTTTGACGATACTTATGCATTTTTCCTGTTTTTTGAGTATCTGTCTTAAATCCGGAAACATTAAATTTCTCTTTTTCTATGCGGTTTTCCAGATCGTTATACTTGCCGTAATGGCACTCATTCCGATGATCTATCCCCGAATCAACAGACTCATCATAAACAATGTCTGTATGTTGTTGAGCATCGGCCTTGTAATGTTGGCAAGACTTGATTTTTCAATGGCGATAAAGCAGCTTGTTATCGTCTTTATTTCCTGTATCATAGCGGCATTTATCCCTTATGTGATGATAAAGATAAAAGAGATACCCAATGCACCTCTGTATTTTGCGACAGGAGGCCTTGTGCTTTTGGGCGTCGTATATTTAAGCGGTATGGTCGCAAACGGTTCAAAACTTGCCATTTCCGTCTTCGGTGTTTCTTTCCAAGCTTCCGAATTTGTAAAGATACTTTTCGTATTCTTTATTGCAGGTGCCCTTTCAAAGAGTACGAAATTCATAAACATTGTCTATGTTACAATCATGGCTGCTTTGCATGTATTGTTGCTTACAATGAGCCGTGATCTTGGTGCCGCACTTATATTCTTTGTGGTTTATGTCATTATGATCTTTATCGCTTCAAGGAATTATTTCTATCTGCTCCTGGGAAGCGGTGCGGGTGTTGTTGCGGCTATGCTTGCATATAAGATATTCAGACATGTACAGGTCAGAGTTGCGGCATTTAAGGATCCTTTCAGCGTTATCGATAACGAGGGTTATCAGATAACACAATCTTTATTTGCAATCTCCAGCGGCAACTGGTTTGGACTTGGATTGTTTGAAGGCACTCCCGAAACAATCCCTTACGTTGAGAGCGACTTTATTTTTGCGGCTATAGCTGAAGAAATGGGTGTCATATTTTCCATATGTCTTATTCTCATCTGTCTTTCCTGTTTCCTGATGTTCATAAACATCTCGGTCAGATTTAAAGACAATTATTACAGATATATAGCCATCGGTCTTGGAATGACGTATATCTTCCAGGTATTCTTAACGGTTGGCGGTGAGGTTAAATTCATTCCTCTTACCGGTGTAACCCTTCCTTTGGTAAGCTACGGCGGTTCTTCCGTTATGGCAACGATATTCACGTTCTTTATAATCGAAGGACTTTACATCATAAGGGGTAAAGCATCCAATGATGACGTTCTTGTTAAAGAGCAGGTTCGTCCAAAGAAAGAATTCTTCTTAACAAAGCAGCATAATATCATTATGGGAACATCATATCTTATAATTGCCGTGTTCCTGGTACTCAGCGGATTTATCTCTTATTATGTGGCAACATACGAAGAAGAGTATATAAACAACAGTTATAACCCCCGTCAAGAGGTTCTTATTAAGAAGAACACCAGAGGTACGATTTACAGCAGAAATATGGAGGTACTTGCCGAAACGCAGAATATTAACGGTGAGGAAGTCAGATACTATCCATATGCCAATATATTTGCTCATGTGGTAGGCTATTCGACAAACGGAAGATCGGGTATAGAAGGACAGACAAATTATTATCTTATCAATTCAAACCAGCCGATGGCAGAGAAGATAGCGGCGGATATTTCACTTGATAAGTATATCGGTGACAGTGTTGTCACCACACTTGATACCGGCCTTCAAAAGACAGCCTATACGGCAATCGGAGCATATAACGGTGCGGTTGTTGTTTCCGATCCGAGAACGGGCGAAATATTGGCAATGGTTTCAAAGCCCGACTTCAATCCAAACGAGATAGAAGAAATATGGGACAGCCTGATAAACGATGAGGAGAGTACTGTGCTGTTAAATCGTGCTTCTCAGGGCCTTTATCCACCGGGTTCATGCTTTAAGATCGTTACGCTTCTTGAATATATCAGGGAAAATCCCGATACTTACAATAATTATCATTTTACATGCAACGGTGAATTGTCTACTGACGGTGGAAAGATCACCTGTTACAATCATGAGACCCACGGATATGTAAATCTTACGAAGAGTCTTGCCATTTCGTGCAACTCAAGTTTCGGCAATATCGGACTTTTGCTTGACAGAGACGCTTTTCAGCATACACTCGACGATATGATGTTTAACAGTGAACTCCCCCTCACTTTCAATTACAGCAAGAGTTCCGCAAATGTATCGGATATAACGGACAATCTTACAATGGTTCGTACTGCTTTTGGACAGGGAGATACGCTTCTTACACCGGTACATCTAAATCTGATAACCTGTGCGATCGCAAATGACGGAATGCTTATGAAGCCTTATTTGGTCGATAAAGTTATCAATTCCAATCAAAACACTGTAAAAGATTTTGAAGATGCGGTAGAATATAAACGTCTTATGACAAAAGAAGAAGCCGATACTGTCAGCGAAATGATGGCTGAAGTTGTAAAGAGCGGTACCGGTAGAAAACTGAAGAACTCGACTTATACCGTTGCGGGTAAGACGGGATCCGCAGAATACAGCGATATTACAGGCTCTACGCATTCATGGTTTACCGGGTTTGCTCCCGTGGACAATCCGGAGATATGTGTTACCATCATTTTGGAAGATGCGGGAACATCGGGACTTCATGCGGTTCCCATGGCCAAGAAGATATTTGATGAATATTTCAGAAGATTTGACGATTCGGAATATATCGACGAGAAGTAAATTTGGAGTGTCTGTTAAATTATGAAAAACGTACTCAGTTGCGGAGGAGTGGTCATTTATAAGGGGAAGATACTGCTTCTTTACAAGAACTATTCGGACCGTTATACAGGATGGGTCCTTCCCAAAGGTTCTACGGAAGAAGGAGAGACTTATGAAGAAACGGCTCTCAGAGAAGTAAAAGAAGAAACCGGAGTCAATGCCGAAATAATCAAATACATTGATGAGACTCAGTTTGAGTTTAATACTCCGGACGGCAGAATAATTAAGCATGTTAAATGGTTTTTGATGAAGTCGTTTAACTACTATTCAAAACCACAGAAATCCGAGTTTTTTGAGGATTCCGGTTATTACAAATACCACGAAGCGTATCACCTTTTGTATTTTGACAATGAGCGTCAGATACTTGAAAAAGCTTATCAGGAATATAAAAAGATGTTGAGAGAACAAATATTAAACGGACAGGGCTGATTTGATATGCCTGTCCGTTTGTTTTTTATCTTTTATAAAACAGCCACAATCTTGACATCGGGGAATTTTACAAGATCTATGACTTCGTCGCCGCATTTAACGAGGGGCCTTGAAAGGTTTCTTTGATTAATAAGTATTACTTCCGCCAGTCGTTCGTCGGAGAGTCTAACGGTAAGACCGACCTGGGAATTGGCTATATGCAGAAGAATGTTTCTCAAAATGATAGAAGGATAAAATCTTTCATTTCGTTCAAAATTCTCGATCACCTGGAAGGGAACGAGAGACTGACGATAGGTTCTTGCGGATGTCATAGCCTCGTATGCATCGATAATTGCGATATATTTTGCGAAGAGGTTAATCTGATCTTCTTTAAGTTTGGAAGGATAGCCCGTACCGTCACACTTTTCATGATGTTCAAGGGTCGCAAGAAGAATACTCTCGTCAAGATCCTGATCTTTTAACAGATTGTAGCCCTGAAGAGTATGTGTCTTCATAAGCTCAAATTCCATATCGGTAAGCTTTGAGGGCTTCCAGATGAGTTCTTGAGGAAGGATGAGTTTTCCTATATCGTAGAAGAATCCACACTCTATGAGTCTTAAAAGATCTTCTCTGGGCATTCCCGTCCATGTTCCGAAAACACCGGCTATAAGAGCAGAGTTAAGACAATGTGCGTAAGTAAGATCGTCTTCGGAAGGAAGCATATTGTAAAGATAATCAAGCAAAAGTTCACCTGTCTTGGCGCATCCGGTAATCTCGGCATAAATCTGGAAGAGCATTGATACGTCTATGGGAGTCTTATCGTTGATAAGCCCGTCGATCATCTTTTTATATTTGGGCAAAAAGATGTTGTACGTCTTTTCGAAGTGCCTGAAACCGGCGCTTACTCTGACCTTTTCAAAGTGAGTGGTCGCAAAATCTTCTTCTTCTTTTACTTCAACACACATGATTGAATGACGCGAAAGCTTGGCAATCGCACGATCATCAAGCGTAGTGTTTGCGGGGAAAAGCAGTTCGTTCTTGAAATTTAAGACATCTTCGGCCAAAACCATTCCCGGTTTTAAAGCCATTACCGCTGTCATTTTCATATGGGACCCTCATAATTGAAACCGTTTTTCTAACTGCATTTTATCACACAAATTGCTTAAAGAAAATATGTTTGAGTGTATAATTTACTTTATTTTCTGTATATTTCATACATTTTAACATACTCAAAATAGATTTGTTACTATCTTTGTTTCATGGTATGATATTTTAAATGTTTGAATGAGCATTCAAATTTGGAATTATCGAAAGGACCGCTTCTTGATGACGTTTGACAAAGATGTCATAATCGGTAGATCGATTAAGAAAAGCGACAGGATAATAGAGAAGCTGCAGGGTAAAGAGCTTGTTCCGGGTTATGTTCTCGTATGTTTAAACGAATCAAGATCCGGTCTTGAACTTTATCCTTCTTTGGTTTTCTTTCAAAAGAGGATGCTTGATAAAGATATTCATGTTGTCGGAATATTTAAGGGCAACAAAGACGCTTTCGAATTTATAAGAGTACTCAGCGAAACCGCCGTTTCAAAATTGGGCGAATGTGATCTTATAAAGGCGATCGAGTTATACAGGGAGGCGAATAAATGAGCGCTTTCCTTGCAATTTTACTTACGATCCTTAAAGTTACGGGTATAGTTTTACTTTGTATTATCGGTCTGTTACTTTTTGTTTTACTTATTGTCTTATTTGTTCCCATCAGATACAAGGCTGACGGATTCTATAAAGACAGCGATTATAACGTTAAGGCAAAAGCGTCATGGCTTCTTCATGTCGTAACGGTTTCTTTTGACCTCAAGGCATCAAAAGAGCCTGTTATTAAGGTCTTCGGAATAAAGCTTAAGGGTAAAAAGAAAAAGGACGAAGAAGAGGGTGAAACAGCCGAAGAGACGACCGAAGATGTAACAAAAGAGGCAAAAGAGGAAACGAAAGAAGAGGCTGTCGAAAAAATAAAAGAAGAATCGACCGATGAACAATTTTCGGAAGAAACAGCCAAAGATGAAGAAGATAAGCGCTCTGAAAAGAAGGATAAAAGATCCAAAGACAAAAAAGAATTCAAATCGGAGAGCGTTTATGATAAAATTAAAGGGTATGTTGATATAATAAAAAGTGACGAGTTTAAAGAAAGCTTCGCTCTGGTTAAGAAACAGCTTTGCAGGCTCTTAAAGGCAATTCTCCCCAGAAAATGGGAGATCAACGCGTCCCTCGGATTCGAAGATCCGTCACTTACGGGATATGTATGTGCCGTTTCCGGTGCCATGTATATGTGGTTTAGAAAGCATATCCATATCGTGGGTGATTTCGATGAAGAAAAGATAGACGCAAAGGCATACTTTAAAGGCAGAATTTATATTGTCGTACTCGTTTATGTATTTTTGCGGGTATGGTTTAACAAAAAGATAAGACATACGATAGAACTTTTCAGATAGAAGGTTGAGGGATTGATTATGGAGAACGAGATCAACAAAAAAGAAGCAAACAATTGCAGCGTGATCGTCGATGCATTAATGAGCGGTATGGATTCCGTACTTGCTACCAAGACTGTTGTCGGAGAACCCACCAAGGTTGGAGATGTTATTATACTTCCCTTGGTTGACGTTACTTTCGGTATTGGTGCCGGAGCATCTTTGGGAAAGACCGATGATAAGAAAGGCGGCGGTGGCGGCGGCCTCGGAGGAAAACTTTCTCCCAGTGCGGTTTTGGTCATTAAAGACGGACGCGCAAAACTTGTAAATGTTAAGAATCAGGATCCCATTACGAAGGTTCTTGATCTTATTCCCGATATCGTTGACAGATTTGCACCCAAGAAAGATTCTGTAAGCGACGATGAGATACTTGATGCAGCATTCGGAAAAGACGATGAGGATTGATCGTGTATAAAAAGGTAAACGATCCCGAGTTTGAAAGACTCCTTAACGAAGGAACCGAAGAAAGTTTTAAAGAACTCAGGGAATGGCTTATTTTTGAAGAAAATCGAATAGCCAAAGAACGTAAACGTATGGAGTACGATGAACAGTTCTTTGACAAGAAAATGGCTATATTAAAGAGCGGTTATGAGCAGCTTGAGATCGACAAGAAAAGACTTGAACGTGATCGTATAAATTTTATTGCCGAGAAAAACGCTCACGAAAAATATGCTTCGCATATCGTTTATGAAGATATGGCAGGTACTTTGTTTGCGGGAGTCAATTCGTTTCTGGCATTAAAGAAAAGATACAGAGATCTTTTAAAGATTTTCCATCCGGACAATATGTGCGGAGATCATGAAATGGTCACCCTCATTACAAGAGAGTATGACAGATTGAAAGCGGAATTTGATTCGCCATTCAGATCGGTTAATTGAGAACAGCCTTGGCTGTTCTTTTTTCTTTATACAAAATTATTGCACGAAAAAAGGAGAACGGATATCCGTTCTCCTCGACTTTCATTTCAATGATCAATTAAGCACGTTCTACTTTACCGGATCTTAAACATCTGGTACAAACATGAAGTCTCTTCGTAGCACCGTCAACTTTGCAGTTAACGCTTCTTATGTTGGAGCCCCATATTCTGCTGGATTTTCTATTAGAATGGCTTACGTTGTTACCAAAATGAATGCCTTTACCACATACTGCACATTTTGCCATTTTAATCACCTCCTGAATGCAAAAATAAACGTTACGAAACTCGCAACATTGATAATATATCAGAAAGTCTTTGATAATGCAAGCAAAAATATATGGTTTCTTTTTTGTTTTTTTAAGTGTATAATTCAAGGGATACGTAACATAGTTTAGTTTACTCTGTGACGTAGATAAGGATGATATTAAGGAGGTCTTGATCGTATGAAGAAATCTTTGGTTGATACACATCTTGGAAACATAATCATAGATTCAAACGTCATCACTCAGTATGCCGGAAGCGTTGCTGTTGAAAGCTTCGGTATTATAGGTATGGCAAACGTAAACGTAAAAGACGGTCTGGTTAAGTTGCTTAAGATCAATTCCGCTGACATCGGAAGAGGAATAAGCGTAACGTTATCGGACAATCATAATCTGATCCTTGATTTCCACGTAATAGTGGCTTACGGTGTGAGCATCAAAGCCGTTGTGGACAATCTGATCGCAAACGTAAAATATAAAGTTGAAGATTTTACGGGTCTTGAAATTGAAAAGATCAATGTCTTCGTGGAAGACGTTAAGGTAATTGATTAGGAGGTTTTGGGTAAATGAACAGTATTGACGCTAAGCTTCTTTCAAAATTGTTTTTGGGAGGAGCGAAGAACCTGGACGCCAAAAAGGAATGGATCAACGAATTAAACGTTTTCCCCGTTCCCGACGGTGACACAGGTACCAATATGACTATGACCATCATGTCGGCTGCCAAGGAAGTTTCATCTTTGGAGACAACAAACGACATTAACATGGAAAGCCTTTGCAAGGCGATCTCATCGGGATCCTTAAGAGGAGCAAGAGGTAACTCGGGTGTTATCCTTTCTCAGCTTTTAAGAGGCTTTACGAAAGTAGTCAAAGAACTTGAAGTAATTGATATACCCGCTCTCGCTGCATCCTTTGAAAAGGCTGTGGAGACAGCATACAAGGCAGTTATGAAGCCCAAGGAAGGTACCATTCTTACGGTTGCCAAGGGAATATCCGAAAAGGCAAGAGAACTTGCCGATGCAGGCTGCGATGACATTGAAGAATTTTGCAAAGAGATAATTGCTTACGGCGAAGCCGTTTTGGCAAAGACACCCGATATGCTTCCCGTTCTTAAGCAAGCAGGAGTTGTCGATTCCGGCGGACAGGGACTTATCGAAGTGCTTCACGGTGTTTACGACGCACTTCTCGGTAAAGAAATCGATGTTACCTCATTTAAGGGTGACAGCAAGCCTGCTACGATAAGTGAGCAGGTTGAAGAAGAGATTAAATTCGGATACTGTACAGAGTTTATCATTATGCTTGACAAGGTATTCAACGTTAAGCACGAGATGGACTTTAAGGCATTCCTTGAATCTATCGGTGACTCTATCGTGCTTGTTGCCGACGATGACATCGTAAAGGTTCATGTTCATACCAACGATCCCGGACTTGCCATTCAGAGAGCTCTTAAATACGGTCAACTTTCCAATTTGAAGATAGATAACATGCGTCTTGAGCATGAAGAGAAACTCTTTAAAGAACAGGAAAAGGCTAAGCAGTCGGAAGAAACCGTTCCCGCAGAAAGAAAGAATTACGGTTTTATAGCAGTTTCATGCGGAAGCGGATTGGGAGGCATTTTCATGGATCTCGGCGTTGATGTTATCATAGAAGGCGGACAGACAATGAACCCTTCCACCGAGGATATGGTTGTGGCTTGTGAGAAGATAAATGCGGACAACATTTTTATTCTTCCCAATAATAAGAACATAATCATGGCAGCCGATCAGGTTAAATATCTTGTTGAGGGCAAAAATGTTATCGTTATTCCTTCGAAGACGATCCCTCAGGGTATTTCGGCAATGATCAATTTCATTCCCGATGCGGATGTTGAGTCCAATACAGAAGCAATGAAAGATGCTCTTTCCACCGTTAAGACCGGTCAGGTAACTTACGCCGTAAGAGATACGAAGATTGACGACAAAGACATCAAAGAAGGCGATTTCATGGGCATCGGAGACAGAGGACTTATTTCTGTTAATCCGGAAATGAATGACGCGGCCTGTGAGATGATCACCGAACTTATTTTGGCTGATGAGCCTTCTGAACTTGTTACCGTTTATTACGGTGCTGACGTTAATGAAGAAGAAGCTTCGAAACTCATTGATTTTATCGGTGAGAAGTTCCCTTCGGTAGACGCAGAGCTTCAATACGGCGGACAGCCCATTTACTATTATATTATTTCCGCGGAATAGTCGATAAGATTAAAAATCCGGCACTTGTGTGCCGGATTTTTTGTTATAATAGGAATATGAATTTAGACTCATCGATAATCAATGTTAAAGGTGTGGGCGAAAAAAGCCTTTTGGCATACGAAAGGCTTAATTTGCGTACGGTAAACGATCTTATACATTATTTTCCCAGAACTTACGAGAAGTTTGAAACTCTGACCGATGTTAAACATTTTATTTCGATGGAACGAAATGCGGTTTACGGTGTTATAGCATCCAATGCAAAGATAATCCGTTTTTCAGGTAAATCTATAGTAACGGCTTACGTAAAAGACAAAAACGGAGATGCATTTGAGATTCGCTATTTCAATGCACCTTACTTGGCAAAAATATTGAAAAAGGATACCTTCAAAGTTTTCAGAGGTTTTGTAAGTGCGGGCAAAGCCGTTTATCAAATGTCTCAGCCTCAGATGTACGACCTTAAAGATTATGAAAAGATCGAAGGTTCGATTGGCCCCATTTATTCCGTAACCAAGGATATCACGAGTTCAAAGATCGCCAAATCCGTTAAAGAGGTTATTGATCTTTCCGGATATTTTGAGGAATATCTGTCAGAAAAAGAAGTCGATGAAAATTCGTTTCTTACTGTTTCGGATGCGATCAGGTCTATCCATTTTCCGAAAGATGAATTAAGTCTATATAAAGCAAGAAGAAGACTTATCTTTGAAGAGTTTCTTGATTTCTATCACGGCTTTAAAAGTTCCGGTACGGCTGATGACAAACCGATAAATGAGGCTCCCTTTATGGAAGTGGCGGAATGCGAAAGGTTTAAAGAATCGCTTCCCTTTGAACTTACAAGCGCACAAAAGAATGCGATCAAAGATATTTTTAACGATATGACCGGGAAGTATCTCATGAACCGACTGGTTCAGGGAGATGTGGGAAGCGGAAAGACGCTTGTTGCCGTGGAGGCGCTTTTAATGTGCGCCGCAAACAATGCGCAAGGTGCATTGATGGCTCCCACAGAAGTACTTGCCGTTCAACATTTCAACAATATTAAATCAATGTGTGATAAATACGGTCTTTGCATAAAGCCTGTATTGCTGTACGGAAAACTGTCCGCAAAAGCCAAAAGAGAGGCTTACGAGGGTATCAGAAACGGGGAATTCAACGTTGTGATAGGTACACATGCTCTTTTCCAGGAGAGTGTTGAATTTAAAGATCTTAAACTCGTTATAACCGATGAACAGCACAGATTCGGTGTAAATCAGCGTGAAAGCCTAAGAGACAAAGGTGTTTCTCCGCATATACTTGTTATGAGTGCCACACCCATCCCGAGAACCCTAGCGATGGTAATGTACGGAAATGTTGATATAAGCGTGATGGATGAACTCCCTAAAAACAGAATGCCCATTCAGAATTGTGTGGTCAACTCAGGCTTTAATAAGAAGAGTTTCGATTTTATCAAAAAGGAGATAGATGCGGGACATCAGGCTTATGTCATATGTCCCATGATCGATGAATC
The DNA here is from genome assembly GCA_017963665.1 of Lachnospiraceae bacterium. GTDB lineage: Bacteria > Bacillota > Clostridia > Lachnospirales > Lachnospiraceae > UBA1258. The sequence continues at coordinate 30,789 of JAGCTJ010000018.1, forward strand.
CGAAGAAGACGATCTTAATCTTAAAGATGTGGGAACAATGAGTGAAGAATTAAGATCATACTATGGTGACTCTGTCAGAGTGGCAACGCTTCACGGCAAACTTAAAAGTGCGGAAAAAGAACGCATCATGGAAGAGTTTAAGGATAAGAAGTATGACATCCTCGTTTCAACGACCGTAATAGAGGTGGGTGTCGATGTTCCAAATGCTACTGTAATGATGATTGTAAATGCAGAAAGGTTCGGATTGTCACAGCTTCATCAGTTAAGAGGACGCGTGGGAAGAGGAGATGCACAATCCTATTGCATTCTTGTGAGCGATACAAAGAACGAACAGTCCCTTAAACGGCTTAAAGTTTTGAATGAAACTAACGACGGATTCGAAATTGCCAGACAGGATATCAAATTAAGAGGCCCCGGCGAACTTGCGGGACTAAGGCAGAGCGGAACTCTTTCTTTCGGCCTTGGAGACATTATGGAAGATTCAGATATCTTCATGCTGGTCATCGAAATGTACGATAAAATTAAGAATCGACTCACAAATAGAAGGCCATGTCTTATTGACTTTAGGAGCATATAAAAGTAAAATAGCGATTGAGTATTTGGTTTCTAAAAATCGAAAAATTCAACGCATTTTCAGTATTTTACTATTTCGTGGGTACTAATTTAAAAAAATGCGCTTTTTTGGTGTGAGTTATGGGCAGAATTGCAGTAGTAACAGACAGTAACAGCGGTATAACACAGGATATGGCAAAGGAGCTCGGTATATCGGTTATTCCTATGCCTTTTACCATTGATGGTGAAGATTATTTTGAAGATATCAATCTGACGCAGGATCAATTTTACGAGAAACTTCTTTCGGATTGTTCCATAATGACATCTCAGCCCAGTCCCGAGACTGTAACAGATCTTTGGGACGATCTTCTTAAAGAATATGACGAAGTGGTTCATATTCCCATGTCGAGCGGTCTTTCGGGATCGTGCCAGACAGCGGTTGTTTTAAGCGAAGATTATGACGGAAAGGTTCATGTGGTAAACAATCAGCGTATCTCCGTTACGCAGCTTGAATCGGTTTTTCAGGCAAAACAAATGGCTGAAATCGGTTACACCGGTTCACAGATCAAAGAGAGACTTGAAAAAGACAGATTTGATTCGTCTATCTATATTATGGTGGACACGTTAAAATATTTGAAGAACGGCGGAAGGCTTACTCCCGCAGTTGCTGCCATCGGTTCGCTTTTGAAGATTAAGCCCGTCCTTCAGATTCAGGGCGAAAAACTTGACAAGTTCGGAATGGCACGTACTCAGTCTCAGGCTAAGAGTATGATGCTTGCTCAAATAGAAAAAGATATAACCGAACGGTTCGGAGGAACTTCCGACGGTGAAGGTGTCAGTGTTTTTATGGCTTATTCCCATAATGAAGACGTAGCGAATGAATTTCTAAATGAGATTAAAGAGCGTTTTCCGAAAACGAATCCGACCGCATATGCACTTTCGCTAAGCGTTTCGTGCCATATAGGACCCGGTGCACTTGCCGTAGCATGTACCAAAAACGAAAAATATTGAATTAGCGAATAAACGTTTAAAACAAAAAGATGGCTTCGGCCATCTTTTTTGTTTGCCACAATATATTGTATTTTTTCTTCCCAAAACCGCCTTTATATGATAATATATTGTAGGTTAATGGTGTAATATCATAGGTTTTGAGAGGAATATATGGCAAAGAATACTTATGATGCCGAGAGCATAACAGTGCTCGAGGGCCTGGAGGCTGTAAGAAAGCGTCCGGGAATGTATATAGGTTCGGTTTCTACAAGAGGTCTTAATCATCTAATCTACGAGATTCTTGATAACTCGGTTGATGAGCATCTTGCAGGTTTCTGTACAGAAATCCATGTAACATTAAATAAGGACGGATCAGCATGTATATCCGATAACGGTCGTGGTATACCTGTGGGTATGCATAAAAAGGGTGTTTCGGCTGAAAGACTCGTATTTACCACGCTTCATGCCGGCGGTAAGTTTGACAATAACGCATACAAAACAAGCGGCGGTCTTCACGGTGTAGGTTCCTCTGTTGTAAATGCACTCTCCGAATGGATGAACGTTGAGATCAAGACCGGCGGTTTTATCTACAGAGATTCATATTCGAGAGGAAATCCCACAAAGAAACTTGTGGGCGGACTTCTTGAGCCCGAAGGAAAAACGACAAAGAGCGGAACTACCGTTACGTTTTTGCCCGATGCCGAGATTTTTGACCGTATAAGATTTAAGGAAGACGATATAAAGAACCGTCTTCACGAAACGGCTTATCTTAATCCGGGACTTACCATCTTTTACAGCGATCTTAGGGGTGAAGAACCCGATAACGAGACGTTTAATGAACCCGACGGTATAGTCGGATACATTAAAGACATGAACAAGACGACGGAAACACTTCACGATGTTATTTTCTTTAAAGGATCAAGCGAAAATATCGAGGTTGAAGTTGCCCTTCAGTTTGTCAACGAATTCCATGAGAACGTAATGGGATTTTGTAACAATATTTACACGCTTGAAGGCGGTACACACATTACCGGCTTTAAGACCGCGTTTACGACTATCATAAACAATTATGCCAGAGAACTGGGTATATTAAAGGATAAAGACGTTAACTTTACCGGTACCGACGTTCGTAACGGTATGACTGCGGTTGTAAGCATAAAGCATACAGATCCCAGATTTGAAGGACAGACAAAGACCAAGCTTGATAATCAGGATGCTTCAAAGGCTGTGGCAAAGATCACTCAGGATGAGCTTGTAAGATACTTTGACCGAAATCTTGAAACGCTCAAGACTATAATCGGTTCCGCAGAGAAGGCTGCAAAACTTCGTAAGAGCGAAGAAAAAGCAAAGACGAACATGCTCACGAAGCAGAAGTTCTCTTTCGATTCCAATGGCAAGCTTGCAAACTGTGAATCCAAAGACGCTTCTCAATGTGAGATATTTATTGTCGAAGGTGATTCCGCAGGCGGTTCCGCAAAAATGGCAAGAGACAGAATGTATCAGGCGATACTTCCCATCAGAGGAAAGATTCTTAATGTTGAGAAAGCTTCCATCGATAAGGTGCTTGCCAATGCTGAGATAAAGACAATGATCAACGCCTTTAACTGTGGTTTTTCCGAAGGATACGGCAATGACTTCGATATCGCGAAACTCAGATACGACAAAATCATCATCATGGCCGACGCCGATGTGGACGGCGCACATATATCAAATCTTTTGCTTACTCTATTTTTTAGATTCATGCCCGAACTCATCTATGAAGGACATGTATATATAGCTATGCCTCCTCTTTACAAGGCTATGCCTTCAAAGGGCGAAGAAGAGTATCTTTATGATGATAAAGCTCTTGAAAAATACAGAAAAGAGCATACCGGTAACTTTAAACTTCAACGATACAAAGGTCTTGGTGAAATGGATGCTTCACAGCTTTGGGAAACAACTATGAACCCGGCAACGAGACTTATGAAACGTGTTGAGATAGACGATGCAAAACGTGCTTCGGAAGTTACCGAACTTCTTATGGGACTTGAAGTTCCTCCCAGAAGAACGTTCATATATGACAACGCAACATATGCCGAACTTGATGTATAAAAATCAACCGAAAGAAACATACAGATGAAAAAACAACAACAGTTTGTCGAAACAAGTGAAGACAGAATCTTACAGACCGAGTATTCGGACATAATGAAGAAATCGTTCATCGACTATGCCATGAGCGTTATCATAGCACGTGCTCTTCCCGATGTTAGAGACGGCTTAAAACCCGTTCAGAGACGTGTTCTTTACGATATGCACGAGCTTGGAATGTATTACGACAGAGAGTATAAAAAGAGCGCGAGAATCGTCGGCGATACCATGGGTAAATACCATCCTCACGGTGATTCTTCGATTTACGATGCTCTCGTTGTTATGACGCAGGATTTTAAGAAGGGTAAAGTGCTGGTGGACGGTCACGGAAACTTCGGAAATATCGAAGGTGACGGAGCCGCCGCCATGCGTTATACGGAAGCAAGACTCGATAAGCTTTCTCAGATAGGACTGCTGGCCGATCTTGACAAAGATGTAGTCGATTTCGGCCCAAACTTCGATGAGACTTTAAAAGAGCCTCTTGTTCTTCCTGCAAAATTTTCCAATCTTCTGGTAAACGGATCGGAAGGCATTGCGGTAGGTATGGCTACGAACATACCTCCTCACAATTTCGGTGAAGTCGTTGAGGCTACAAAAGCATATCTAAGGAACAACGACATTACCATCGAAGAGCTGATGCATTATATCAAAGGTCCCGATTTTCCTACGGGCGGAATCGTAGTGAACAAGTCCGAACTTCTCGATATTTACGAGTCCGGTTCGGGTAAGATAAAAGTTAGAGGCAAGGTAGAGGTTGAAAAGGCCAAAGGCGGCAAAATTAACGTAATAGTTACCGAGATACCCTATACGATGATCGGCGACAATATTCGTAAGTTCTTATCCGATGTTGCGGCGCTGTCTGAAGCAAAGAAGACTACCGATCTTGTGGATATTTCCAACCAGTCCTCAAAAGAAGGTATCAGGATCGTATTTGAGTTAAGGAAAGATGCCGATCCCGATAACTTCATAAATATGCTTTATAAAAAGACGAGACTTGAAGATACCTTCGGTTTCAACATGCTCGCGATTTGCAAAGGTCGCCCCGAGACTCTGAGTCTTAAGCGTGTGATCGAAGAAAACGCAGAGTTTCAAATAGAAGTCAATACAAGGAAATATCAAAGACTTCTGGAAAAAGAACTTGATAAAAAAGAGATCCAGGAAGGTCTCATCAGAGCCGTTAATGTTATTGATCTTATAATTGAGATATTAAGAGGATCGAAAGATCGTAACATGGCACGACTTTGCATGACCGAAGGAAAGACCGCCGGTATCAATTTTAAATCAAAAGAATCCAAGATGATGGCTTCTCAGCTTAATTTTACCGAAAAGCAGGCTAATGCAATTCTTGATATGAGATTGTACAAGTTGATCGGTCTTGAGATTGAAGCATTACTTAACGAAAACGAGGAAACACTTGCGAACATTGCCCGTTACGAGGATATTCTCTCCAATAAAGAATCGATGATCGATGTTATAGTATCGAATCTTGAGGAGTTAAAGGCTGAATTCAACAGCCCCAGAAAGACGCTTATCGAAGACGTTGAGGAAGCTGTGTTTGAAGAAAAAGCTCAGGAAGTAATAGATGTATACTTCCTTATGGACAGATTCGGATATGCAAAGACCGTTGATGTTTCTACTTACGAGAGAAACAAGGAAGCTTGCGATACGGAAAACAAATACGTCTTCAAGATAAAGTCGGACGGACGAGTTGCCGTATTTACAGATCTCGGACTGATGCATTCCATAAAGGTCAAGGATCTTCCTTATTGTAAGTTAAGGGACAAAGGCCAGCCCATCGATAACGTATCAAATTACAGTTCTGAGACGGAGCGTGTTCTTTTTGCCGCGAATCAGGATGAACTTAAGTTTAAACGGCTTATATTCGCTACAGCCGGTTCCATGCTTAAATATGTAGATGCCAGCGAGTTTGATGTATCAAAACGTCTTGTGGCCGCAACTAAGCTTAACGACGGTGATAAAGTGGTGAGCGTATTCTCTCCGGAAGAAGAGAAGAATATAGTGCTTCGCACAAAGGAGGGTGTATTCCTTCGGTTTGGCCTTGAAGAAATACCTGAAAAGAAGAAAAATGCCGTCGGTGTAAGGGGCATGAAACTTTCAAAGGGCGATGAAGTCGAGGACTTATATTATACAAAGAACGCCGGAGACAATCTTGTGGAAGTGAACGGTAAGATGATCGACCTTCATGCAAAGATAAAACCCGGTCACAGAGACTCCAAGGGAATCAAACTCAGATTGTAAAGGAACGGACATGTTAAGAGTTATTGCAGGCAGTGCCAGAAATCTTAAACTTAAATCGCTGGAAGGACTTGATACGAGACCTACCTTGGATCGTATAAAAGAGACTCTGTTTAACATTTTGCAGACCGAAATATACGGTTCGGTAGTCGTTGATTTTTTTGCGGGAACCGGAAGTCTCGGAATCGAAGCTTTGAGCCGAGGAGCCACAAAAGCCTATTTTGTTGACAATTCGCCCTCTGCAATAAAGGTTATTACCGAAAATGTCAAACACACGAAGTTTGAAGATAAATCCGTCATTTTGAAAGAAGATGCGACAAGTTCCGTTTTTCGCATTTTTGAAAAACACATAGACATTGTTTTCATAGATCCGCCCTATGACAACGATCTTGAAAAGCCGCTTCTTAAGCAGCTTTCCACGGCATCATTTACCGATGAAGATACTATCTTTGTTGTAGAAGCATCGCTTAACACATCATTTGACTATGTTAGTGACTTCGGTTATACCTTATACAGAGAGAAAAAGTACAAGACGAACAAGCATGTTTTCTTACGTCTTGACAAGTAAATGCGGAGGATCATCATGAAATCAGCAATCTATCCCGGAACATTCGATCCCATGACTTACGGACACCTTGATATCATTAAAAGAGCTGCCAATATTTTCGACGAACTTATTGTCGGCGTTCTTGACAATAAGGAAAAAACTCCGTTGTTTTCTGTTGATGTTCGTGTTAATATACTTAAAGAGGCAACCAAAGATCTGCCCAACGTAAAAGTTGAGAGTTTCGGGGGCCTTTTGTCAGACTATTGCAAGAGCAAAGGCATTTTTGTGGTTGTAAGAGGTTTGAGAGCCGTAACCGATTTTGAGTACGAACTTCAGATGTCTCAGATCAACCGTAAACTGTCCGATAATAAGCTTGATACGGTGTATTTCAATACCAGTCTCAAATATTCGTATCTCAGTTCTTCATCGGTTAAACAGATAGCTCAGTTTGGTGGTGATCTGACCGATTTCGTGCCTGATTTTGTGGCAGATATGCTTTTGGAAAAGTTTGATCAAAAAAATTAATGAGGGATGCAGGTTACTTATGGAAAGCAAGATCGAACAGTCTATAGACAAGATTGACGAATATATCGCGAATTGTAAATTCGTAACACTTTCTTCTTCTAAGATCATAGTCAACAAAGAAGAGATTGATGAACTTATAAGAGAGTTAAGACAGGCAACTCCCGACGAGATCAAGAGATATCAGAAGATCATTTCCAATCGTGACAAGATATTGAACAACGCTCGTGAGAAAGCAGAAGCACTTATAAATGAGGCTACGGTTCAGACCAATCAGCTTGTTAACGAGCACGAGATCATGACTCAGGCTTATGCCAAAGCCAATGAGGTTGTATCCATCGCAACAAGACAGGCACAGGACATTCTTGACAGTGCAACGATCGAAGCCAACAATGTTAAGGCTGCTGCAATCCAATATACCGACGATCTTTTGGCAAATCTTGAAAATATCATTACACATGCCACTCAGCTTGCAGGCGGCAACTATCAGGAGCTTATTGCCAACCTTAACAGTTGCAACGGTATCGTTAAAGCCAATCGTGCCGAGCTTCATCCCGCTGAGGATGACGGACTTGAAAGTCTGGAGATCGAGACAGGTGAAAGTGAAGAAACAGAAGGTCCCGATCTTATATAGTTAATCTTTTACGATGTATTATCGGCTGCAAAATTATAATTGCAGCCGATTTTTGTTTAGTGATGAACCGACAGGGGGAATAGGCTTGATAAGGATTGACAAATATCTTTGTGACAACGCAGGATTGTCAAGAAGTGAAGCGAAGAAAGCAGTTTTATCTTCAAAAGTAACTATCAACAACATACCCGTCAAACGATGTGAAGCAAAACTGCTTGAAGGAACGGACACCGTTACTTTGAACGGTGAGCCCGTTACTTACGAGAAATACAGTTACTACATGCTGAACAAACCGACCGGATACGTAAGTGCCAATTCCGATTCCAAAGAAAAGACTGTTATGGACCTGCTTTCTTCGGAAAAGAAGAAAAATCTTTCCTGTGTCGGACGACTTGATAAAGACACTACAGGCTTGCTTCTCATAACAAATGACGGAGAGTTGCTTCACAGATTGATAAGCCCAAATAAAAATGTTTATAAGGATTATCTTGTTACGATTGTAAAACCGTTAACGGATAAAGATATAAAAGCGCTTGAGGAAGGGGTGGATATAAACGATCCCACACCTACCAAACCTGCAAAAGTCAAAGTGATCGATGACGGCAATATTGTTCTCTCGATTACGGAAGGACGGTTTCATCAGGTAAAAAGAATGCTGATCGCAGTGGGAAATGCTGTTGTGAAACTTAAAAGATTATCCGAGGGTCCGTTAAAACTTGATGAATCTCTAAGTGAAGGTTCATACAGAAAACTTACGGCCGAAGAAATAGATCTGCTAAAAACGTTATAGTCTCTAAAGATAAGGAGAAATATATGAGTTTGAACATCATTTTGATAACCGGTGCTTCATCGGGTATGGGAAGAGAAACGGCAAGACAGCTTGATAAGATATATACGGATAAGATTGATGAGATATGGCTTATCGCCAGAAGAAGGAACAGACTGGAAGAATTGGCTAATGAACTCAGTCATCCCTGCCACATTCTTGAAATGGATCTTGCAGACAAAGACAGTTTTGAAAAACTCGATGCAGAACTTAAACTTCTTGATTGTAAGATCAAGTTTCTTGTTAATGCTGCGGGATTTGGTGTGGCCGGAAAATTTACCGAAAACGACCTTTCTCGTCAGCTTGAGATGATAAATGTTAATTGTGTTGCGCTTACTGCCGTTACGGGAATCGCTTTAAAGTATATGCCCGACAATTCCAGAATTCTTCAATATGCTTCAAGTGCCGCATTTGTTCCGCAACCGGGATTCAGCATATATGCAGCTACGAAATCCTTTGTTTTAAGTTTCTCCGAAAGTTTAAATGCAGAGCTGAAGCCTCGTAACATTTCCGTTACCGCTGTTTGCCCGGGACCTGTCGATACCGAGTTTTTTGAGATCGCAGGAAATACATTCGATACTTTTGAGTTAAAGAAATCTTTTATGGCCAACGAGAAAGATGTCGTAAAAGAAGCTATAGTTGATGCATACAACAGAAGACCTTTATCAATTCATAAACTGTCGATGAAGGCATTTCGTATGCTTACTCAGTCCGTTCCCGAGGAGGCTATGGTCTTTGCTTTAAGAAAGATCATGGAAGCTACGGATTCGAACAATGAGGACGAGCAATCGTTTTAGTAATATTTTTTAGTACATTGGAGGCTATTTAAGTGAGTAAAGAAAAAACAAAGATTTATAAAGGTGATTACGGATATATTAAAGAGCAGCGTAAGATTGAGATCATAAAGACGATGATACTTCTCGCGCTTCCCATCGCTTTATATCTGATCGGATTTATTTCAACGGGTTCCAATAAGAATCTGCTTACTTTTGCCGCAGTACTTGGCTGTCTTCCCATGGCAAGAAGCGCAGTGAGCATGGTTTTGTTTATTCGAGCCAAAGACTGCTGTTCGGAAGAGACATTTAAGAAGATCGTTTCGGCAGGAGTTGCCATGACATATTACGATCTCTATTACACATCCTACAAGAAGAATTATCC
>JAGCTJ010000181.1 GCA_017963665.1 Lachnospiraceae bacterium
TCGAGGATCGATACCAAGCTCATTGCCCTGCTGAATATGATTGTCGAGTATTGCGGCCAGAAGGTTGTTTGCACTGGTTATTGCATGAAAATCCCCGGTGAAATGAAGGTTAAGATCTTCCATCGGTACAACCTGAGCATATCCGCCTCCCGCAGCACCGCCTTTGATACCGAAACACGGTCCAAGGGAAGGCTCTCTTAATGCCACTACGCATTTCTTGCCAAGTTTGCAAAAAGCCTGACTTAATCCGACACTTGTTGTGGTCTTTCCTTCTCCTGCCGGAGTGGGATTGATAGCGGTAACAAGTATCAGTTTGCCGTCTTTGTTGTTCTTATTCTTTTCCCACCAGCTGTCGTCGATCTTGGCTTTATATTTTCCGTAAAGCTCAAGGTCGCCTTCAGAAACACCAATCTTTTTGGCGACTTCGGCGATAGGAAGCATTTTCGCTTCTCTTGCGATTTCAATATCAGATTTCATTAATCAGTTTTCCTTTCGAAAAGATCATAATTCGTTTTCAATAAAGTTTTCAAACTGTTCCATACTCATGAGCACGGTTCTTGCTTTTGTACCGTCATCGGCGGAAACAACACCGACTTCCGCAAGTTTATCCATGATCCTTGCGGCTCGGTTAAAGCCGATTCTGTAAACCCTTTGCAAATTGCCGATGGAAGCCTTGTTGTTTGAAATAACATATTTACCCGCTTCTATGAAAAGATCGTCATAATCGGAGTCGGACGAGCTCTGTCCTAAACCCGATGAAGAAGCGTTTGAAGAAGCTTCGATCTTCTGTGTGATCTCATCGGAATCGGATGAAAAAGCTCCCGCCTGAGGCTTTAAGAAATCAACGATCTTATTTACATCCGAGTCGGATACAAAAGCCCCCTGAAGTCTTACGGGCTTTTTTAAGCCCTTGGGATAAAAGAGCATGTCGCCCTTTCCGAGAAGCTCTTCCGCTCCGCCCATATCAAGGATCGTTCTCGAGTCAATGTTCGAAGAAACGGCAAAAGCAAGACGGCTCGGCATATTGGCTTTGATAAGACCTGTGATTACATCAACACTTGGTCTTTGAGTGGCAATGATAAGATGAATTCCGCATGCTCTTGCAAGCTGTGCCAGACGGCATATTGCATCTTCCACATCGTTCTTGGCAACCATTATAAGGTCTGCCAATTCGTCTACAATAACAATGATCTGAGGAAGTTTCTTGTGAATATCACTCGGCCCTTCTTCTTTTTCGCGCTGTTCAACCGCTTTGTTATAACCCTTAAGATCTCTTACGTTGAGATCGGCGAACTTTTTGTAACGTTCCATCATTTCCGTAACCGCCCAGTTAAGTGCTGCGGCAGCCTTCTTGGGATCGGTCACTACAGGGATCATAAGATGAGGTATTCCGTTATATACACTCAGTTCAACGACTTTAGGGTCTATCATGATCATTTTGACATCGTTGGGATGAGCCTTATATATAAGACTCACAATAAGGGTATTGATACATACCGATTTACCCGAACCCGTAGCACCTGCGATCAAAAGGTGAGGGAACTGATCGATATCATATACGATAACCTTACCGGAAATGTCTTTACCCACCGCAAAAGTCAGATCGGAACCCGACTGTTTAAACTCTTGGGTGTCAATAAGATCTCTTAACAATACGGATTGTGCTTCTTTGTTGGGTATTTCTATACCTACTGCGGCCTTTCCGGGTATCGGTGCTTCTATTCTGATATCCGAGGTTGCAAGATTTAACTTAATATCGTCCGATAATCCTTTTATCCTGCTGACCTTTGTTCCCGGTTCGGGAATGAGTTCAAATCTCGTTACCGTAGGACCCTGGCTTATCGTATCGACACTTGCTTTAACACCGAACAGTTCAAGTGTTGAAATAAGTTTTCTTGCTGTGGATTTAATGGATTCCTCGCTGTCGGAACCGTTCTTTGAAGTATTTTTCGTAAGAAGGTTGATGCTCGGAAACTCATATTTATGATTGATCGATTTGTTTTCAACTTTTACAGCCGAAGAACTTTTCTCGGCTTTTAAGGTCTCTTTTACCGGTTTCTCGGAAATGACATTTAAAGGTTCTTTATTGGTGACCGGAATAGGCTCATCGTAGTAATTGTCTTCTTTTTCAATGACAATCTCGTCTATGTCGTCAATAAATCCGTCAAACGACTGAGATTCGGGATCGAAATTGTTTAAAACGATCTCATGAATATCGTTGTTTTCGCTTTTATCGTCGGTCTTGGGCACGATCAGAGTGTCGGTCGTTACACCCGAAACCTTTTTGTTCATTCGAAGAATCTTCTCGTCTGACTTTTCTTCCGTCTTTGTCTGTTTTTCAAGCGCTTTTGCTTTGTTTAATTCAATCTTCTTTAAACGCTCTTCTTCGCGCTCTTTTCTTTTTACTTCTCTTAATTCGTTTTGCTGCCTGTAAAACTCTTCTTTTACGGTTTTGTTTTCGCTTATATGCTGCGATAAAGCATCCTTTGAATCTTTAAGCTTACCGACAAGAGAATTTTCAGAAACGATAACGATACATATTATTGCGGCAATTATGCTTAAAATGACGGTTCCCCATGTTCCGATAAGTTTTAACATAAGGAAAACAAATGTTGCGGCAATAACACCGCCGCCTTTATGCGTCGAATAAGAGTATTCGAAAATTTCTTTTACGGAAAGCGTTTCAAGCGTTTTTGCAATTCCGCCGATAAGTTCGGTTATATTACAAACAGATAAGAAAAGAATGAAAAGAGCAATCTCTTTCCTTCGCAAATTGTAGGCTCCCAGATTCCTCATTCCCACAAAGATCATCACAAAAAGATAGATTGGGAAAATGTAAGCCAAAACACCGAAAAGACCGAAATCAAGTTTCGAAATAAAATTGCCCGCAACGCCTATAAGCCCGAAATTACATAAAAACAAAAGGACACAAAAAGTAAACGACAAAAGAAACAGTATCTCAAATTTGATCTTTACGTCTTTTACCGAGCTTTTTGTTGTTCTTTTTGCAGATGAAGAACTTCTTTTGGAAGTACTTTTTCTCTGAGGTTTACGGGTTGTCGCCATATCTTATCCTTGTTCTTTTACAAGTCGAAATCGTCGTTGTCTTTTATTTCAATATCAAAACTCATCTTGTCGGAATCGGGTTCAATCTTGTATTCGATCTCTTTTCTGACATGAGGTTTAGGCAAAGGAAGCGGGTTTTCAAACAATTCAACTTTTTTGACCGGTGTTATGGTTTCTGCAGGCTCTTCATCTTCCGATGTCTCTTTTACTTTAGTGGTCTCAGCCGTTAAAAGTTTTGCGGATTCGCTTCTTGATATCCAGGTGGTATTCTCGGCCTGTTTATCGAATTCTCTCGATTCGAGTTCATCATAAAAGTCTTCGGCAAACTCAGATGAACATTTATCGCCGAATATAAGACCGCTGAATCCCAAACCTGCGAATGTTGCAAAAAGTACTTTCATCAAAGGCATATCGGGCCAAGACGTGTGGAACAAAGCATTGTCGGTAAAAAGAAAAAACATCAAAGCAATAAGCCATATGAAAGAAATCGGTGAAAGTCTGTCGCTTTCCGAAAACAGAAAGTTAAATTCCGCTATCAGAATACATATCAATACACCGGCAAAAATATAAATGTTATCAAACATCGAGAAAAGAAGTCGTTCCTTTTCTGCGCCAAATGATAGCGAAATTGATACGGACTTTGAACTGAGCAAAGGTATCACGAATAAGAATGTGATTATAAATAAATGTGTAAGTACTAGTCCGAATACAGGAAAAGAAGAAACTTCTTTTGAGGTGGACAACAGTTTAATAACTATAAGCAACAATACGCATACGATTAAAAATTTGAGATAATCGATGGAGCCCAGTGCTATGTTTGAAAACGAGGCAGGTGAGAAACTCAAAAAGGCAAGAGGAACACATGCTGCGAATTCATCAAATATATTTTTGAGTATTGCAAAAATTACAATGTACAAAACGCATGAAAGAATAAGGTTGAACCACACAAACATTTCCGGTTTGATTCCAACATATCTATAAACGTATGCTATTAATCTGGCATACAAAAGATCAAAGTCACAAAAACCCGAAAATGTAGTGACACCGTCAAAATACAACTTTGCAGCCTCAGTATCAAAAGCGGGTTCAAATTCATGGTTTAAAATAAATCTTATTCTTAAAACAAGACCCGCCGCGAATATGGCAAGCCCCAATATAAGACCTGTTATCTTTCTTGGCTTCTGGTCAACAAAATATACATTCTTTAATGCCTTTATCCTGATTTTTTTGATGATAAAAACTATTAAGAATACTAAACCTATAACAGCAACACTTATCCCCAGAAAAGCCCAGAACATCGGATCGGAAAACGACAGTATACTGCTTCCCGCCGTTATTGCGGTTAAATATTTTTTAAACATCAAAAAGAATACAAGAGCAATAACGGCTGCCCCCGTAATTATCGATGAAATTACAAAATTTAAATAACCGAACCAGGTCTTCTTGAAATTCATTTAAATGCAAATCCTTAATCGGAAAGTATTTTTTCGATGTTATATCTGGGACGATGTTTTACTTCCAGATATATTTTGCCTATGTATTGACCGATAAGTCCGATACACAAAAGCTGAACTCCGCCAATAAACCAAATGGAAAGAATAAGACTTGTCCATCCGGGAACGGTATTTCCGTTAGTGTATGAAACAAGGGCGTAAATCGCTGCGCAGATACTGAGAAGAATTATTATCATTCCCAATCCCGTGATCATCGTGATGGGCTTTACGCTTAACGATGAAATGCCGTTAAATGCAAGAGCGATCATCTTCTTTAAAGGATATTTGCTCTCTCCCGCCACTCTTTCTTTTCGATCGTAATATACGCTGTCCGTTTCATAACCTATAAGCGGCACGATGCCTCTTATAAAAAGATTTGATTCCTCGTATTTCGAATATTGTTCAACGGCTCTTTTGCTCATAAGTCTGAAATCGGCATGATTGTATACCGTTTTAGCACCCATGAGTTTCATGAACTTATAAAATGCCTGAGCTGTAGTACGTTTAAAGAAAGTATCTGTTTTTCTTTTCTTTCTTACTCCGTATACAATATCTTTTCCTTCGTGAAACTTGTCTATCATCTCTTCGATGACCGAAACGTCGTCCTGAAGGTCGGCGTCTATCGAGATCGTAACGTCGCTCATATCTTTGGCGGTAAGAAGTCCTGCGGTAAGCGCAAATTGATGACCTACATTTCCGGCAAGTTTAACACCTTTTATCATTGACGGATATAAAGCGTGTTCTTCCTCGATAAGATCCCACGTTTTGTCTTTGGAACCGTCGTTTACAAACAAAACGAAACTGTCTTCCGATATCTTCTGTTTCTTTATAAGATCGTCCAAAACTCCTCTTAAAGCTTCGGATGAAAGTTTAAGCATCGGTTCTTCGTTGTAACAAGGAACCACGATAGCGAGTTTATCCATATTATCCCCCGGATATTATTCCATTGCCTGTGCAAGATCGCTTATGATATCATCAACATTCTCAATTCCGACAGAAAGTCTTATAAGATCGGGTGATACACCTGCTGCTATAAGTTGTTCATCATTCATCTGTCTGTGAGTATGTGAAGCGGGATGAAGAACGCATGTACGCGCATCGGCAACGTGAGTAACGATAGCGGCAAGTTTAAGCTTGTCCATCATCTTCTCTGCCGCACTTCTTCCACCCTTTAAGCCGAAAGAGATAACACCGCATGTTCCGTTGGGCATATATTTCTGAGCATTGGCATAATCTCTGCTGGATTTAAGGCCCGGATAATTAACCCACGCAACTTTATCGTTTGCTTCAAGGAACTCCGCAACCTTCTGAGCATTTGAACAGTGACGTTCCATACGAAGATGCAATGTTTCAAGTCCTATATTGATATAAAATGCATGCTGAGGAGACTGGATCGCGCCGAAATCTCTCATGAGATGTGCGGTGGCTTTGGTAATATAAGCTTTCTTTCCGAATCTCTCGGCATAAACTATTCCGTGATAACTTTCATCGGGAGTGCAAAGACCGGGGAATTTCTCCTTGTGAGCCATCCAGTCAAAGTTACCCGAATCAACAATACATCCGCCGACTGTTGCGGCATGACCGTCCATATACTTTGTTGTTGCATGTGTTACGATATCTACACCGTATTTAAAGGGCTGACACATGATGGGTGTAGGGAAAGTATTGTCGACAATTAACGGTACACCGTGAGCATGAGCCGCATTGGCAAATTTTTCAAAATCAAATACGGTAAGTGCGGGATTGGCTACGGATTCACCGAAAACACACTTGGTGTTGTCTTTAAATGCCGCATTTAACTCATCGGGAGTGCAATAAGGATCGACGGTAGTAACTTCAATTCCCATTTTGGTAAGTGTATTGACCAAAAGGTTGAATGTTCCGCCGTAGATTGCAGAACTTACAACGATATGATCTCCCGCTTCCGCAATATTGAAAACAGCAAAAAAGTTGGCCGACTGCCCCGAAGACGTAAGCATTGCGGCAACGCCTCCTTCAAGTTCGCAAATCTTTGCTGCAACTGCATCGTTAGTGGGGTTCGCAAGTCTTGTATAGAAATAACCTTCAGCCTCAAGGTCGAAAAGTTTTCCCATATCCTCGCTGGAATCGTACTTAAAAGTTGTGCTCTGCACGATGGGTACGATTCTGGGTTCTCCGTTCTTGGGCTTATATCCGCCCTGTACGCAAATCGTCTCTTTGTTCATTCTCTTCTCCGTCCCTTATTATTCATCGTAATTGTGATATACGTTCTGCACATCGTCGTCTTCATCAAGAAGATCGAGTATTCTGTTTACGTTCTTGATCGCGGTTTCATCGGTCAATGTAACGTAATTCTGAGGGATCATTGTAACTTCGGCGCTTGCAAAGCTCTCAAGTCCCGCTTTTTTAAGATTGTTAAGTATCTCATCGAATGAGTCGGGATCCGTGTAGATCTCATAACAGTCGTCTTCCTCTGAGAAGTCTTCCGCTCCGCAATCAAGAGCCGTCATCATAAGAGTATCGGCATCAAGATCACATTCTTCTTTATCGATGATGATCTCACCTTTCTTATCAAACATAAATGATACGCATCCGGGAGTACCGATGCTTCCGCCACCTTTGGTAAATGCACTTCTTACGTTTGCAGCGGTTCTGTTTTTGTTATCCGTTAAGCAATCAACGATAATTGCGATACCGTTGGGACCGTATCCTTCATATGAGCAGTATTCATAGTTAACACCACTGCCTTCACCTGCAGCTTTCTTTATACCGCGCTCGATGGTATCGTTGGGTACGTTGTTGGCTTTAGCCTTGGCTATGACCGTTGCAAGTTTAAAGTTGTTTGAAGGATCGGGACCGCCTTCTTTTACGGCTACGGCAATCTCACGACCGATTATTGTAAAGATCTTACCTTTTGCGGCATCGTTCTTTTCTTTCTTGTGTTTGATGTTAGCAAATTTTGAATGTCCTGACATTAATTCGATTCCTCTTCTTTCACTTTAGATTCGTTGTCTGCTTTTTTAACGGCAACTTTTTTTACCATACGATTCTCAACCGAAAGTATTTCAAAAACATATCCGTCGCATTCGGTTTTGAACCGTTCGTTTTTCTCGGGCAATCTGTCCATTCTTGATATCATAAAACCGTTAAGAGTCTGATATTCACCTTCCTCGATATTAATACCGAGATTTTTACTGATTTCTTCGATGGAAGTCTGACCGTCGATGATGTACTCTTCTTCTTTTCCCCGACGTTTTCTTATGCTGTTTTTCTCCACATCATATTCATCCATGATATTTCCGACAATCTCTTCGAGTATATCTTCCATGGTGACAATACCCGTCGTCTGACCATACTCATCCAAAACCACCGCCATCTGAGTTTTATCCGACTGCATGGTTTTGAACAGATCGTCAATATTCATTGTTTCGGGAATGAACATGGCTTTTCTGATAAGACCCGCCACTTCCGATATCGGCTCATTAAGTTCCTCGTTCTTTGCATGAACTCTGCAGGTATCTTTCAAATATAGAATACCGATGATATGGTCGATATTTTCGTCGTATACGGGATATCTTGAATACGAGCTTTTAAGCATATGATTCAATGCATCGACAAGTAAAGTATTCTTATCGAGCGCATCAATATCGTTCCTGTTTGTACAAATATCAGAAGCCTCTTTGTCGACAAACTCAAAAATGTTGTTTATCATTTTGGCTTCGCTTGATTCAAGCACGCCGTTCTCATGCCCGGCGCTTACCATTGAAAGTATTTCCTGTTCAACGTTTTCTTCGTCGTTCTTCTTAAATATTCGTCCGAAAAAGTTCTGTTTTTCTTTCGCGGCACCTGAAGTGTCGTCCATACTTATCCCTTTCTTTCGCCTATTTGAAAACACAAATAGTAACGATCGCACACTTCCCGATCGTTAAAAATTTGCTCACAAACGCATATTTTAGCAATATATTTTATCATTAAACCCAACCTCCAGTCAAATAAAACAGAAGGTTACAAAGCAAAAAGAAACAACTATTTCTCTGTAGTTTTTTCTTCTTTAAGCTGAGGTTTTTTGACCTGTTCGACGTGATATTTCATATCGAATATATTTATTACTTCCGCGCCGAATATGTTATGCATATAAGTATAGAAATTCTGGTTGCGTATCATCTTATGCTGCTTAAGCGCAACTTTCTTTTTGAGTTCTATTCTAATTTCGTCGATCCATTTTCCGATACTTTCAATATCGGTATTGTTTTCCTGTATCTGCTCATAACATACGGCCATGGTTTCAAGCATGAGCGTATAGTTAACGGAATTGATCTTTGCCGGAAGTTCCATAAGTTCATCGTTATCGGCTTCGATCTTTTCGTTACATTCTTCGATAAGTCGTTTGTTGTCTTCGAGCTTCTTTTCGGACTTCTTTGTAGGCTTATTGTCTCCGAGTTCATCCATTACTTCCATGATCTCGTCCATAAGCTTTTTCTTAAGGGCTTTTAATTCCTTAAGTTCTGTGTTCAATTTGCCCTGTGATTTTAAGAGTTCGTTCAGTTCACCCTCAAGTTCCTTAATCTTTGGATTGGGCTCTGTCTGAGTGAACAA
>JAGCTJ010000182.1 GCA_017963665.1 Lachnospiraceae bacterium
CGCTGTTATATCTTTTCATATTCAAATACCTTCCCATGCGCTACATCGTACTTGCATTCAAAGAGTACAAGCTAAACATGCCCCTTAAGCAGATGCCCTGGGCTAATGTGAAGGGCACAACGGACGTATTCAAGTATTTCAGGACAGCATTTAAGAATGTGGATTTTATAAGAGCTTTAAAGAATACATTAAAGCTTAATCTTTTGGATCTGATCATGGGCTTCCCGGCACCGATCATTTTCGCTCTTGTTCTTAACGAATTGAGATTTAAGAAGTTCAAGAAAGTGGTTCAGACGATCGCGTATATGCCTCACTTCCTTTCGTGGGTCATCATCGCAAACCTTGTTACACAGATCTTTGCAACCACCGACGGACTTTTCAACCGAGTATTCGGTACTGCTATTCCGTTTCTTTCGGATCCCTCTCATTGGGTTGGTACGTACGTAGGTGCGGGAGTATGGCAGAGCTTCGGCTGGGGCTCCATCATATATCTTGCTTCCATCGCAGGTATCAACACCGAACTTTACGAAGCGGCATCGGTTGACGGAGCCGGAAGATTTAAAAAAATGTGGCATATCACACTTCCGGGTATCAAACCCACGATAGTCGTTCTTTTGATAATGAACCTCGGCTACATCATGGGCGGCGGATTCGAACGACCCTACGCCATGAAAAACAACCTCGTTATCGAGGCGTGCGAAGTCATCTCAACGTTCGTATATAAGAACGGTATTCAGCAGCTCAAGATATCACTTACTACAGCAGTCGGACTGTTCCAGTCGGTTGTTGGCCTGTTCTTCCTGCTTACCGCCAATACGATATCCAGAAAACTTGGCGAAAGGGGGATTTGGTAATGAAAGTCAGATCTGCAAAGACCAATTTTGGCGATTGGATATTTGTTATTATTTGTATCGCGATCAGCATCATCTGTGTGATACCTATGTTGCATCTGGCAGCTAAATCGCTGTCAGCCACCGAGTTCCTTATAAGACATGAAGTAACGATATGGCCCAAAGGCTTAAATTTTGAAGCTTATCAGACTGTATTAAGCGATTCCAAATATCAAAGAGCATTCGTGTGGACGACAATACTTACAGCGATCTGTACATTGCTTTCACTCTTTATGACGGCGCTATGTGCATATCCGCTTATCTTCCCGGGACTTAAGGGCAGGGGAGTGATCAACATATTCATTACGATCACGATGTTCTTCAACGCAGGAACGATCCCGAACTACCTTTTGATGAACGACCTTCATCTCTTGGAAAACCCGTTGGTACTCATCATACCGAGTTGCTTGAGCATTTATAACATGATAATAATGCGAAGCTTCTTTTACGGTATACCCGATTCGCTTCGAGAATCGGCAGAGATAGACGGAGCAAGTTTTGTACAGATACTTATGAAGATATACATACCGCTTTCAAAGCCCGTGTTTGCATCACTTGCGCTTTTCTATGCGGTAGGACGTTGGAACGGATACGGCGACGCTCTTATGTACATTAAGACAAACAAGCAGTTCTTCCCGTTACAGCTTCTTCTTTATAACATCATTAACAATACTAACGCGGTTGAGGTAGCGGCTCAGGAAGGATTCATGCAGCCCGGACTTAAAGACTCACTCAAATCCGCAACGGTCATGTTTGCGACCGTACCGATACTTTTAATTTACCCTTGGTTACAGCGCTACTTCATAGCCGGCGTAACAATGGGTGCAGTCAAGGAATAATCGCATAAAGCGTTATTCATACATACTTTACAGGAGGATGAAAAATGAAAAAGAAACTTTTATCGGCAGTACTTGCTGCAGCTATGGTTCTTTCACTTGCAGCATGCGGTAAGAACACACCCGCAAGCACAGAGACATCTGCAAGCACAGACACAACATCTACCGATGTTGTAGCAAGCACCGAGACAAAGACAGACGAACCCGATGCACGTGGATTGCTTAACGGCAAGTTTGTTGACACAAGACACATCTCAGTTGAGTTGTACGACCGTAACGTTGACGGTGGTACAGAAGCAGGCAACAATGCTTGGACCAAATGGATCCAGGAACAGATGCTTGAGCGTTACAATGTAGAAGTTGAATTCGTTACTGTAGCTCGTTGGACAGAGGGTGACGATATCGGAAACCTTCTTGCAGCTCAGAATGCACCTGATATCTGCTACACTTACAACTACGGACAGATTCAGACATACGCTAACATGGGCGGTGTTCTTGACCTCGCTCCCATCCTTGCAGAGAACAAAGACCTTGTTCCCAGCATGTTCGATTGGCTTGGCGATGCAGTTATCTATCAGGATCTCGATCCCAGCGCAGGTACCCTTTGGGCTATCGAAGGTAAGAGAAATGAGATCTGCCGTATCAACACATTCGTTCGTAAGGACTGGCTTGACAAGTTAGGTCTTAAGGAGCCCACAAACAAGGCTGAGTTCGAAGCAATGCTCGTAGCATTCAAGGACAATGCTGAAACTCTTCTTGGCGCAGATGCTTCCAAGATGGTTCCTTACTCAATCTCTTATGATGTAGGCTGGAGAGCAGCTACCCTTATCGAGTCCTTCATGGATCCTAACATCACAGACAAAGAGTACTATGTTAACGGTTACGATGACAGAAAGTTCACCGAAAACGGAACAAAGGAAGCTATCAGACTTCTTAACAAGTGGTACAACGACGGTCTTATCTGGCATGACTTCGCAGAGCACAGCGGAAGCGATGACACCACAGAAGACGATATGATCAAGGCCGGCTTCGTTGGTGCATTCACACACAACTATGACTATCCTTTCAGAAACGGTAAGGATTCCATCAATGCAACACTTGCAGCACAGTACGGCGACGGCGCTAAATTCGTAGCAGTTAACTGCTTCGAAGATAAGAACGGCGGATACAACAAGTATTCTTACTCCAACACCGGTGACCGTAAGGTATTCTTCCCTGCTACAAACGACGAACCCATCGCATCATTGTTATATCTTGAGTTCATGAGCCAGGCTGAAACGGTTCAGTATCTCCAGATCGGTGACGAAGGCGTTCTTCATACCGTAGATGCAGCTACAGGCGCTATCGTTCTTCAGGCTCCCGATGAAGCTCATCACGATTACTATCAGAACTCCGGTAAGAACATCGATATGACCATCAACTGCAACGGTTTAAGACTTGCAACACCCGAGCTTACAACACTTTCACTTGCATTCTCTTATTCAGATGTTGATCCTGAAGATGTTAAGACCGCAATCGCAGTAGCATCCAAGGATGCTCAGGTTCCTCCTACACCTTCAGTTGGTGATATCCAGGCTGAAACCGAAGGAACAGACCTTGCAGGTAAGAGAGATCAGACATACGACAAGGCAGTTGTTGCTTCTGTAGCTGATTTCGACGCAGTTTGGGATGCAGGTATGGCTGAATACCTTGCAGCAGGCGGACAGGCTATTATAGATGAAAGAACCGCTGCTTGGGACGCTACATACTCATCAGACAATTTGAACTAAGGTTTGAACCTGAAATTCAAACATGATATGATTTAAAAACCGGGGCTCCATCAGTGGTGGAGCCCCAATTTTATGAAGAACGGAGTACTTTTAAATGGAAATGACATTAAGATGGTTCGGTACCGGTCACGATACCGTAACACTTAAACAGATCCGCCAGATTCCGGGCGTTACCGGAGTTATTACAACGCTCTACGATACCGAGCCCGGTGAGGTTTGGTCACGCGAGCGTATAAAGGCTTTAAAAGACGAGGTGGAAGCTTCGGGACTTCACATTTCCGGTATTGAATCGGTAAACATTCACGATGCGATCAAAGTCGGCACACCCGACAGAGATATGTACATAGACAACTATATTGAAACTTTAAAGAACTTAGGCGAAGAAGATATTCATCTTGTATGCTACAACTTCATGCCTGTTTTCGACTGGACGAGAACCGAACTTGCAAGAAAGAGAGCGGACGGCTCAACGGTACTTGCTTACAGCCAGAAGACGATCGACTCCATCGATCCCGCAGACATGTTTTCTTCGATATCCAAAGATGCAAACGGCGCGGTTCTTCCGGGTTGGGAACCTGAAAGAATGGCTAAGATAAAAGAATTATTTGAAATGTACAAGGACGTTGACGAGGAGAAACTTTTCGAGAACCTCAAATACTTCCTTGAAAGGATCATGCCCGTATGTGACAAGTACGACATCAACATGGCGATACATCCCGACGATCCCGCGTGGAGCGTTTTCGGACTTCCCCGTATCATCATCAACCTCGACAACATCATGCGCATGATGAAGATGGTCGACAACCCTCACAACGGTGTTACATTCTGTGCGGGTTCATACGGCACCAACCGTGCAAACGACCTTCCCACGATGATAAGAGCACTTAAGGGAAGACTTCACTTTGCACACGTTCGTAATCTTAAATTCAACTCAGACGATGACTTCGAAGAAGCAGCACATCTTTCTTCCGACGGGTCATTTGATATGTACGAGATCATGAAGGCTCTTTACGAGATAGGCTTTGAAGGCCCCATCCGTCCCGACCACGGCAGAATGATCTGGGATGAGGTTGCCATGCCTGGCTACGGCCTCTATGATCGTGCTCTCGGCGCTACATATCTGAACGGTTTGTGGGAGGCAATAGTAAAATCATGTTCTTAACAGACAAGGGTATATCGGATGTTAATGGGTACAAAGAACGCGGTTACATCCTGCCGAACTATGACAGAAGTGCCGTAAGAGAAGCTACAAAGGAAGCTCCCGAATGGATCCATTTCGGAGCAGGCAACATCTTCAGAGCTTTTCAGGGTAATCTTATGGACAGACTTTTGGAATCGGGCGATTCCAAGACCGGTCTTCTGGTATGCGAAGGTTTTGATTATGAGATAGTGGAGAAGATGTATCGTCCTCACGACGATCTTTCCGTGCTCGTAACATTGAAAGCCGACGGAACCATCGAGAAGAAAGTTATCGGCAGTATCGTCGGTTCGTTAATTCTGGACAAAGAAAACGCTGTCGAATTCGATAAGATAAAGACCGTATTTGCCAAGCCCTCTCTTAAGATGGCAAGTTTTACCATAACCGAGAAAGGTTATGTGGTTAAAGATTCGAACGGTGAGCTTTTACCTGCAACTAAGAAAGACATCGAAGCCGGCCCCGAAGGCGCTTCAAGCTATATGGGCAAGATTGTAAGCCTTCTTTATCACAGATTTAAATCGGGTGAACTCCCGCTTGCTTTCGTATCAATGGATAACTGTTCGCATAACGGAGACAAGCTTTTCGATGCGGTTTATACATTTGCGGAAGGCTGGGTTAAAGCAGGAAAGGCTGAAGAAGGTTTTCTTTCGTATATCAAGGATGAAAAGAAGGTTTCTTTCCCCTGGAGCATGATCGATAAGATTACTCCAAGACCCGACGCAAAAGTGTCCGAAATGCTTGAACGTGACGGTATAGACGATCTTAAGACGGTAGTTACGGTTAAAAACACCTATGTAGCTCCTTTTGTTAATGCAGAGGAGACCGAGTATCTCGTAATAGAAGATAAGTTCCCTAACGGTAAGGTGCCTCTTGATAAAGTCGGAGTTATTTACACCGACAAAGAGACGGTGGACAAGGTTGAGAAGATGAAAGTCTGCACATGCCTTAATCCTCTTCATACGGCGCTTGCCATTTACGGATGTCTCTTGGGATTCACATCCATCCATGATGAGATGGACGACGAAGACCTGAAGAACCTCGTATATACCCTCGGTCACAAAGAAGGAATGAAGGTTGTTGTAAATCCGGGTGTATTAAAGCCCGAGGATTTCCTTGAAGCAGTGCTCAAAAAGCGTCTTCCCAATCCTTTCATGCCCGATACTCCTCAGCGTATAGCCTGTGACACATCACAGAAGCTTCCAATAAGATTCGGTGAGACCATAAAAGCATACAGAAAGCGTGAAGACCTTTCCACGGATTCGCTCATTCTTGTGCCGCTCGTTCTCGCAGGATGGCTTCGTTACTTAAAGGGAATAAACGATAAAGGCGAAGCATTCGAATTAAGTCCCGATCCCATGCTTGAAAAAGTAAGAAGTATGGACGTAAAAGATGTTCTGACACTTAACGAGATATTCGGATGCGACCTTTTTGAAGACGGACTGGGCATAAAAGTGCTTTCAATCTACGAAGAACTCATAAACGGCAACGGAGCAGTCAGGGAGGTATTACACAAGTATGTACTCAAGGCTATGGCTTGATGAAACTTTAGACAACAATAATACGGTAGTTACAAACAACGGTTTTGATGCTGACAGTGTTCTTCTTAAAAATGCCGTTAAAGAGCTTACGACGATAAAGGCCGTTTCGGGGTTGAATATTTCGCTTGTAAAGTGTGACAGGGAAGACCTCGGCAAAGAAGGCTTTGAAGTTGAGAAAAACGGTGATGTTTACACTATCAAAGCAAACAATGAAAACGCCGTACTTTTCGGCGCTTTCAGATTTATCAACATGATAAGGCTGAATAAAAGTTTTGACGCGCCTGTAAAAGAGGTTCCGGTCAGCCCGCTTCGTATGCTCAATCATTGGGATAACATGGACAACTCGATCGAGAGAGGATATTCGGGAGAGTCATTCCTTTTTAAAGACAATGACATCGTTATCGACGACAGGACCGTTTACTACGCCAGAGTGCTTGCTTCCGCAGGTTATAACGGCGTTGTGATAAACAACGTAAACGTAAAA
>JAGCTJ010000183.1 GCA_017963665.1 Lachnospiraceae bacterium
ACTCTTTTAACGACTTCGGTATTTAACTTAACCTTCGCTTTATCTTCGACACGGCTTTTTTCGATCAGTTCTCTCGTGTATGCCGGCAACTGAAGTTCAAGTTCATCCGCATCGGGTTCACCTTCGCTGACATAAATACTGCCAAGCTTTTTACTTCGCAAATATTCAATTTGAAAATCATCAAGATATGCGCCTTTGTTAATAAGGACACGTCCCGTGGCATCAACGATCGACTGATCGATCCTCATACCCGACTCAAGCGCTCTTGTGCTGACAAGTTTTCTTTTTACGGCCATGCATTAACCGTCCCCTGTTGAAAATTTGTATCAATCGAGCGCATCGAGAGTAAGTATCTCAAATCCGTCTGCCTTACCCTTAAGTTTGATGGTTCCGCCAAGTGATGTGGTTTTTGCCCTGTCGCCGAGAGCGTCGGCAACAGATCTTGAAATATATATGGTTCCGCCGGGAGCATTTGCCTCAAGACGTGCGGAAGTATTTACCGTATCACCGATAGCGGTATAGTCCATACGCTGAGGAGCGCCGATGTTACCAACGACTGCAGGACCGTAATTTACACCGATACCAAAGGAAACGGAACGACCGAATCTTGCCTGAAGTTCTTCTCCCAGTTTCTTGGAGCCCTCAACCATATCCATGGCTGCCTTACAAGCCAGATATACCGGATCTTCCTGAGCGATGGGAGCATTCCAGAATGCCATGGTACAGTCGCCCACAAACTTGTCAAGAGTACCGTTGTATCTCATGATACATTCGGTCGTAAGTGTCAAATAACTGTTGATGATCTCAACAACTGTCGGAGGATCCAAGGATTCACTCATTGTCGTAAATCCACGGACATCGACGAACAATACGGCGATATCGTACATCTTTCCGCCAAGTTCCAGGGCATCACTGCCTTCTTTAAGAAGCTCTCCTACTATCTCGGGAGCAACGTAACGCTGGAATGTATGCGTAACTCTTGCTCTTTCCAAAGCAGCGGCAACATAACGAAGAACGATGGACGTTACATACAATGCCACAACTCCGACGGGTATCCAAACAACATGGATGAGAACTCCCGCGTTATAAGCAACTATGGCTGCTCCGAACACTGCAGCAATAGTAACTATCGCGATAAGGGAAGCTCCGATAAGGTTCTTATTGTCTACAAGGAAATATCCGACTATGAGACATACAACGATAAGAATGAGTATCTGCCATATATCCGGAAGTTCCGTTACGTAATATTCGTTTAACAGCGCTTCAACAACGTTTGCCTGGATCTCGACACCGAACATCTGCTCAGCTCTTTCGATCGCAGTATAATATGAATCCTGTAAAGCCACGGCATAAGGACCGATAAATACGATTTTTCCTGCATAATGGTCCGGAGGAATCGTTCCGTCGATCACATCCGCAATGGAAATGCTTTCATAAAAATCTCCGGGAAGGCCCGAATAGTGAATATAGAAAAATCCGCCTTTATCGGGCTTCGGAGCAACAAGCTCTTCGCCCATGGTTTCTTTGTACGCCTTTGCAACTTCATAGGCCATGGAATAAACCTTTTGGTCACCGTTGTACTCGTACAAAAGCGCATGTCTCATGATACCGTCGGTATCGTACATGGCATTGATATGACCCTGCGTCGTAACGGCTTTAAGCTCTTCGTAAGGCTCTTCGAAATTGACGATGGTATCTTTCTTCATCCTGAAATTGCCGTCTTCATCGGTGAAAGTAAGATTACCGTATGTGGCAACATCGCCGACTATGATATGGTCGAATTTGCTTGCAGCCTCAACAAGTCTCTCATCTGCTTCGGTGTTTGAATGACCGGAGTAAAGAGTATCGATTGCCACTACTGCAGGCATATTGTTTTCATCCGCACCGAGCTGTTCAAGTGCCGAGGCCATTATATTTCTGTCCCAGCTCTGATAGGGGCCGAATTTCGAAAGTGCTTTTTCGTCAAGACCTATAACAACGATATCTCCGGAGAGGGCCTGACGCCTCTGCAGCAGCTTATCCTGGGCCCATCTGTCCATACGCCTGAAGGCGCCGAGAGCCGCAAGAAGCGTTACCACAAATGTTATCGCCAAAATCGGAACATATTTCTGTAAGAATTTGTTTTCTTTCTTCTTCATTTCCAAAATTTCCCTTTTATAGTTTTAGAGCAGGATCACGTCTTTGTACTTTGCATAATGAACGTTGGGATCGTTGAGGACAGCCTCAAGGGAGTCGAGCATCTCATCGTCGTAATAAGGGTCATGATGTACAAAGAACATGTTCTTTACACCCGTAAGACGCTTGAATTCAAGGCCTTTCTCGGGTGTGGAATGACCGAAGCCTTTATGGGCCTCGTAATCATCGTTCTTATACTGAGCGTCATAAAGAAGAATGTCCGCTCCTTTAACAAAATCAATAAGTTCCTGAGGGAAGCCTTCTTTTGTGTGCTCGTAATCTGTCATGCAAACGATGACTTTTCCGTTTCGTGTAAGCTTAAAGATAGTGCTTCCGCCGGGATGGTTACCTTCAATTCCGTCGACTTCCACATCGCCAATCTTGAAAGGAAATACAGGCTCGATATAATCGATGTTCGCTCTGTATTCATCGATTCGAAGCGGCCAGAAAGGTGGCTTGAAAAGACCGTTCAACTGATCTTTAAGAAGGCCGTTCTCGCGCTTAACGGAATAGATCTTTACGCGCTTTTCCTTGAAAAACAGCGGTTTGAAGAACGGAAAACCGATAAGATGATCGATGTGAAGATGTGTAAGCAATACGGTTATGTTCGCATCCTGTTTGTAGGGTGCTTTCATGATACCCGTGCCCGCATCCAAAAAAATCTGCTCGTTACCACATTCGATCATGTAACACGACGTATTTCCGCCGTACTTATTAAACCCTTCACCTCCGACCGGTGCCGATCCTCTGGCACCCAGTACCGTAAACTTCATAGTGTAATCTTCCACAATAATCTCCCGGTATTTTTATAGTGATTTTATTTTCTGCAACCAAAAAGAAGCACAACAATAGCAGCAACCAACACCACCGCGCCGATCGCTGCCCCTAAAATGACCTTTCTCTTCTTCCCTTCTTCCATAAAATCCCTCTTTTTGATTGAATTCCCCTAACAATTCAATTTATTCTATCACTTTTATCGATGCGATACAAGAAATCGCCCG
>JAGCTJ010000184.1 GCA_017963665.1 Lachnospiraceae bacterium
AAACAGTCTCACCTTCTGCGTCCGTTACGGAGTATACGGCGTACTCTTTATATGTGTTTGCCGGATCGAGCTTCATGAGTGCCGAAGATATGGCACTGTCCAGCATGCTGTAATAATGGGCTATTTCCGTTTTGTACAATTCAGCGGCTGCTTCGGCTGTTGCTGCGTCCTCATCTGAAAGAGCGCTCTTTAAAGTGTTGATCTCGCTTGATACAGCTGAAGCTGACG
This sequence comes from Lachnospiraceae bacterium, assembly GCA_017963665.1. Classification (GTDB taxonomy): domain Bacteria; phylum Bacillota; class Clostridia; order Lachnospirales; family Lachnospiraceae; genus UBA1258. The sequence goes on from JAGCTJ010000184.1 coordinate 229, forward strand.
GAGCGGGTTGTGCTTTGCCCGATTTAGCATAGCTGTATGCCGCAGCCACGATAGCCAAAGCTACAGCGCAGGCCCCCAGAATATACCATTTTCTCAAAAGTCTTTTTAGAAGATCTATAAGGTCGATCTCCAATTCGTTTTTGTAATTCATGAAAAAACTCCTTAATTGATACTCTGAAAAAAGATTATATAACATTGGCAGGCAATTGTCGACAAAGATTGCTTCAGATGGTACATTAAAATAGTATGCAGTATTTTTGCCGTATGCTTAACGGTTAATAACGAAAATATATAATTAATCTCTACACTCAACGACGGGAGAACACTTATGGACGGATTAAGTGCAGCAGAAATCGATATACTCGGTGAGATCGCCAATATCAGTATAGGAAATGCGGCAACCACACTCAGTATGATGGTCAACCACAAGGTTGACATAACAATGCCAAACGTAAAGATAGTCAGGCGAAGTGAAGTGCTGGACGATTATGAGAAAAAGTGTATCCTCGTTCAGATACATTATATTAAGGGACTCAGCGGAAACAACGTTTTCATATTGAAGGAACCCGATGTTGTATGTATGACCGATCTTATGATGGGCGGACCCGGTAATTCCGAGGGTGAAGTCGGTGAACTTCAGCTTTCGGCCATTTCGGAGGCCATGAATCAGATGATGGGTGCATCCGCAACTTCCATGTCGGTAATGCTAAGCGAGATGGTGGATATCAGTACTCCCGAAGTAAGCACCATCGACGTTGACAGTATAAAGACTTTTGAGAAGATCTTCGAAGACGGATTGGAAGCATTCGTCAAGATCTCATTTAAGATGGATGTGGAGAATCTGATAGATTCTTCCATGGTCCAGTTCTATCCCATATCTTTCGCAAGAGATATGTGCAGAATGTTTAAAGAAAACGGGGAAAAGTTGGCTATGGAAGCCTAATAGATGAGACCGTCGCTTTTTGGCGACGGTCTTTAATTTCTTCCGTAAAAGTGATAGAATGATTAAAGGTTTTGTTTGGAGAATCACTTGATGGAAGAAAAGAAAAATCCCCTCGGTGTCCTGCCGGTGGGAAAGCTTTTAAGGAAATTTGCGATCCCCTCCATTATCGCGATGATGGTGGGAGCCGTTTACAACATAGTCGATCAGTTTTTCATAGGACACAGTATCGGTGAACTCGGAAATGCTGCTACCAACATAGCATTTCCGTTTGTTATTTCATGCACATCCCTTGCACTGTTATTCGGTATAGGCGGGGCCTCCGCTTTCAACCTTACAATGGGTGAAGGGGACAAAGAAAAAGCAGTCTATTATGTGGGCAATTCGATAACGATGCTTGTCATAGCGGGCGTCGTCTTAAGTCTCATTGCAGAGATTTTTCTTCCCCGGCTTCTTGTCATTTTCGGTTCTCCGGCTAATGTATACGATTACGCAAAGACATATACAAGAATAACCGCACTGGGCTTTCCGATGCTCATACTGACCGCAGGCGGAGCACATCTCGTACGAGCTGACGGTTCACCTGCCTATTCGATGTTTTGCAACATTTCGGGAGCGGTTTTAAACATCTTTCTCGATGTGCTCTTTGTGTTCGTGCTGGGATGGGGGATGGCCGGAGCCGCCCTTGCGACGATAATAGGTCAGTATATTTCCGCTTTCCTTGTAATAAGATATCTTGTTCATTACAAGACCGTTAAGATTGAAAGAAAGCATCTTGTGCCGAGACTTAAATACTTCGGAAGGAACGCTTCTCTCGGAACGGCTTCTTTCTTCAATCAGATAGCCATGATGGTCGTTCAGATAATACTTAACAACTCTCTTAAGTATTACGGCGCGTTGTCGGTGTACGGCGAATCGATACCCATCGCCTGTGTGGGCATCGTTTCAAAGGTTGGGCAGATGTTCTTCTCGGTAATAATCGGAATATCCCAGGGACTTCAGCCTATTGCAAGTTTTAACTACGGTGCAAAACAGTTTGACAGAGTTCGCAAAGCGGTGCTTCTCGCACTTGGCTCGGGAGCCGTGGTGTCTGCCTTCGCGTTTATGGTCTTTCAGGTTTTTCCCCTTCAGATCATCAAGTTTTTCGGAAAAGGCTCTGACGTATATTATGAGTTTGCGGTTAAGTATTTCAGAATATATTTCTTCTGCATATTCATAAATTTCGTGCAGCCCATAATATCGAATTTCTTTAATTCCACGGGAAGACCGAAGAGAGGTATGACGCTGTCACTTACAAGGCAGATCATTTTCTTTATACCGTTATTGCTCATAATGCCCGGATTCTTCGGAATAGACGGCATTATCTATACAGGTCCGATAGCCGATTCGATGGCTGCGGCAGTTACGATAACAATGGGCTTTTTCGAACTTAAGAAGCCTCATTATTGGCAAACAGAAACCGCGTAAGAAAGGATATAAGGATGGAATCTACGCTTAAGAGAACGTGGGCGGAGACAGATCTTGATGCCCTTGTTCACAATTACAGGACTTTGAGAGAGCGCGTCGGAAAAGACGTTAAGTTTCTCGGTGTCGTAAAGGCCGACGCATACGGTCACGGCGCAATAGAAGTGTCTAAGGTATTGGAAAAAGAAGGTGCCGATTATCTTGCGGTAAGCAGTATCGATGAAGCCATGGAACTTAGGCTCAACGATATAAAGATGCCTATTCTGATACTCGGGCACACTCCGAAAGAGCAGGTGGGCAGACTTATCGAATACGACATAACCCAGGCCGTTACGTGCAAATCCAAGGCGGTAGAGTATTCCGAAGAGGCAGTTAAGCTCGGAAAGCCTTTAAAGATACACATCAAAGTGGACACCGGAATGAGCAGACTGGGATTTTTGGTTGAAGACGATCATTTCGAGACGGGGGTTGAAGGCATTGCCGAAGCGGTCAATTATCCCATGCTTGATGCGGAAGGTATATTTACACATTTTGCGGTATCCGATGAGCCGGGAGAAGAGTGTAAAGCCTATACCGAGCATCAGTTTAAACTGTTTACCGATGTTATAAAGGGCGTAGAGAGCAAAACGGGAAGACGTTTTAAGATTCGTCACTGTGCCAATACGGGAGCGGTTGCAAACTATCTTGATATGTGTCTTGACATGGTAAGGCCGGGTCTTTTGCTTTACGGATACGGTGAATTTGCCGAGAAACTCGGACTTAAGCCGGTCATGACTCTCAAAAGTGTGGTAAGCACCGTAAAGATATATCCCAAAGGCACAAAGATAAGCTACGGCGGCATATTTGAGACTTCCGACACCACAAGGATCGGCGTTATTCCTTACGGATATGCTGACGGATTTTTAAGATGTCTTTCAAACAAGTGCAGTTTATATACCGAAGAAGGTTTCGCACCTCAACGGGGAAAGATATGCATGGATATGTGTATGATCGATCTTACCGGAAAGCCCGGTGTCGATGTGGGTTCCGAGATCGAGATATTCGGTAATCACAATTCGTTAAACGAGCTGGCGGCTTTAGCGGGCACCATACCCTATGAGATCACCTGCGCGGTAAGCAAGCGCGTTCCGAGAACATATATAAAAGACGGAAAAGTCATCGGAAAAGAATTAATGTTGAGAATGTAAGAAAGGGAAAAGATATGAAATTTTCACAGATCAAATACGAAAGACCGGATTACGAGTCCTTCGGAAAACAGATGAACGAATTCGCAGAAAAACTGCGAGAAGCCAAGACTTTTGAAGAGGCCTATGCCATTCATGAAGAGGCTACGAAACTCTACAATCACCTGGCTTCAATGCTCACGGTATGCCATATACGTCACGATATAGACACGACCGATGAGTTTTATGAAAAAGAACAGGACTTTAACGATGAGAATGCTCCTACCATAGAAGAACCTCATCATAATTATGCAAAGGCTTTCTATGAATCAAAGTTCAGAAAAGAATTTGAAGAGAAGGTGGGCCCCGTTGCCTACAAAAATCTCGAGCTTGCCATTGACTATTTTAAGCCTGAGATGGTTCCCCTTATGCAGGAAGAAAACGCTCTCGTCACAAAGTATGAGAAGCTCATTGCGCAGGCTAAAATCGACTGGGAAGGCGAGACTTTAAATCTTTCGCTTATGACAAAATATACGACGGATCCCGACAGAGAAACCCGTAAAAAGGCTTTCGCAAAGACGACCGGTTTTTTTATGGACAACCGTGCGGAACTTGACGAGATTTACGATAAGCTTGTTAAATGCCGTACCGCTCAGGCAAAGATCCTGGGCTACGATACTTACCTTGAACTGGGCTACGCGAGAATGAACCGTAACGATTACGGTCCCAATGAGGTAAAGGCTTTCAGAGAGGAAGTTAAGGCAAAGCTCGTTCCTTTGGCTACAAAGCTTCATGAGGAAAGAAGAAAACGTATCGGTGTGGATCATCTTTACTACTATGATACCATCAGTTTTAAGAACGGAAACCCCACTCCCAAGGGCGATCCCGACGAGATACTCGCTCAGGGAAAGAAGATGTACGAAGAGCTTTCACCCGAGACCGGTGAGTTCTTTAACTTCATGCTGGACAACGAGCGTTTCGACGTACTGGGAAGAAAGACAAAACGCGCCGGCGGATATATGACTTCCATTCCCGACGATGACAATACGCCTTTCGTATTCGCCAACTTTAACAAGACTGTAGGCGATGTCGATGTCATCACACATGAGTGCGGTCATGCTTTCCAGGGCTACATCACAAGAAAAGACTGCAACGAATACAGAGACATCACCATGGAGACGGCAGAGATCCACTCCATGTCCATGGAGTTCTTCACCGAAAAATGGATGGACAAGTTCTTTGGCGACAGAGCGGAAGATTATAAGAAATATCATCTCGAAGACGCAGTTTGCTTTATACCTTACGGCTGTATGGTCGATGAATTCCAGCACATCGTTTACGAGAATCCCGATATGACCCCCGAAGAAAGAAGAAAAGCATGGGTTGAACTCGAAAAAGTTTATCGTCCGCACATGGATTACGGCGACAACGAGTGCTACTTAACGGGTGGTCTGTGGCAAAGACAGTCACACATCTATTCAATGCCTTTCTATTACATCGATTACTGTCTTGCACAGATGGTTTCGCTCCAGTACAAGGCTTGGATGGAGGAAGATTTTGCCGCAGCATGGAACAGTTACCTTGAGTTCTGCAAGCAGGGTGCAAGAGACTTTTATTCAAAATCTCTTCCCAAGGTAGGACTTTCGGTTCCTTTTGAGAAAGGATGTCTTGATAAAACTGTTTCCGCTATAGAAAAGAAGCTCAATTTCTAATATAATAAATGATGCGGTCGCCACGGTGGCCGCAAATAATAAACGGGGTGATACTTATGAAAAAAGCAAAAGCAACCGTATTGGTGGGATTTGTTCTTTTTGCATTGTTTTTGGTATTTACTTATCTTGCGGGACATGTTGATGTGGCTCCGATAGGCCCCAACGGTTCCATGGTGGGCTTCTCGGCTATCAACGGTGCTTTCCGTGATACCGTGGGACTCAATAAGTTCTGGTACTACCTTACTGAGGTGTACGGCTATTTATCGCTCTTACTGATGGCTGCATTCGCATTTTTGGGCGTTTATAAACTCATTAAGTTTAAGAGTATAAAGAAAGTCGATCCCGAGATCATCTGCCTTGGTGTTTTCTACGTAATAGTACTGGGTATCTATGTTTTCTTTGAAAAGTTCATAGTAAACTTTAGACCCGTAATACTTGACGCAGAGGAAGGCCTTGAGGCATCATATCCTTCGTCACACATTATGCTCATCGTATTTGTAATGGGAAGTACGGCTGTGGCAATAGCTTCCATGGTGAGAAAAGAAACGGTTTCTTATGCAAAAGCGATCGTACTTACATGTGACATCATAGGGATAACGGGAATAGTGGGACGTCTCCTTTCGGGAGTTCATTGGCTCACAGATATTTTTGCGGGCCTTGTTGCGGCAACATCACTTTTGATCATTTTCCAGGGAGTGATCGGGATAATAAACGAGAAAAGAGAAACAAAATAATATGAAATATACATTTAAAGCAGCTGTAGAAGCAAATGAAACGGGAACGGTCATCAACATTCCCTTCAACGTATGGGAAATATGTGATAAAGAAGGAAATGTTCCCGCAAAAGTTAAAGTGGACGGAGCGGTATTTGTCTGCAACCTTATCCCCAAGGGAAAAGGTTATTATGCTATCCCTGTCACGAAAGAACTGGCAAATACGTTAAAAGAAACAGATAAGCACGATGTAACGTTCAGGATCACCAAATCAGAAGTGGAGGACAGCCCTTACAGTTCTGCCAACCCCATAAGAAAGATCGATTCTGTTACGTGTGTACATCAGCCCGCCGACGGTCTTTGCGGACAGTCATGTATAGCGATGCTTGCGGGCATCACCATAGAAGAAGCAAGCAACATAATGCATTGCGCAGAGTGGCAGGCTACCATGGGCAAAATGATAAACGCTCTCAACTATTTCGGATTTGAGCATTCCGAAGAGATTATATATACATTGGGCGATGAGAACGTGAAACTTCCCAAGTGCTGCATCATGATGGAAAAGATGGGTCGTTACAATCATTACCTCATCGGATATGACAACAAGTTTTACGATTCCACGTTAGGCGTCCTTGAGGAGTATGATTTTACAAAGCTTGTGGGATATCTTGAAGTATATGTATAGAGGCAACAAAAAAGCGTTTCGAAAGAAACGCTTTTTTATCTTTATCAGTTTTTCGGAACTTCGACTTTTGAAACGACCTGATTGCCTTCTTCGTCCACATCGAAGTAAATGTAGACCTGTGTTCCGTCAATGTAATATGTTTCGTAGTGTTCGATAAAATCGACCTCACTGGGCTCGCCGAGAGTGTCTCTTAACTGCTCCTGACTTGTTCCGATCTCTATCTCGACTTTAGTTTTATTTGTGGAAGTCGTTATCTTTTTTACTTTGGGTTTCTTTCCGCAAGCCACCAAAGAAAGTATCATTGCAACGACCAATAAAGCCACATAAACGGTTTTTAAAGCTCTCTTCATAACAAAACTCCTTTATGGAAGGTATGAATAAAGTTTATTTCTTTTGCACTTATTTTTCAAGGGCTATTTGTTTTAAGGTATGTTTCGACCATAAGTCCTTTTCTCATGGGAGTTACGGTTATCGTTCCCCATTCGTCGGTCCTGTAAACGTGACTTTTAACTCTTTTCAGCCTTTCAAGCGTTTCTTCGTGGGGATGCCCGTAGCGGTTTCCTTTTCCTGCAGAGATCACCGTGATGTCCGGCTTTAGCCGGCTTAACAGCTCTTCTCCCGACGAATATCTGCTTCCGTGATGCGCGCATATATAAAGATCTGCATTTGACACATATCTTTGTATCTTTTCTTCCGTTTCTGCGGTCGCGTCTCCGGGGATCAGCATGTCGAAGTCTTTGTATTTTAGCCATATGACTGCCGAGTCTTTGTTGGGATCGTTAAACAGATCGTTCATATCGGGCCATAAGCAGTACAAAGAAACCGCCCCGTAACATATCCTTCCTCCCTTTTGTATTATCGCGGTCGAAACTCTCTTTTCTTTCGCGGCATCTCTTATTCCTTCAAAACCTCCGCAGGAGAAGACGATTCTTTTTACCTTAATGTTTTCACTGCCTGTAATGAGATATTCTATCCCGTTTATGTGATCGGCGTCCTCGTGGGAAAGATAAATATCTTCGATATTTGTGATTCCTTCACTCATTAAGTATGGCAGAATCACGCTTTTTCCCACATTGGTCTTGCTTGTGGAGCCGCCATCGAATATGATCGCATTTCTTTTTGAAAGTCGTACTACAGTACAATTTCCCTGTCCGACGTATAGAGAAGCAACAGAAAATGCGGTATCGGCGGGGGACAGGCATATCATCATGGCGCTCAGCATGATGATCGGTCGCATCATCTTGGGAAGAGTTCTTCTTAATACAAAAGCAAGTAAGACGATGGAAAGAATGTATATAAAGACCTGCACGGAAGAAGGACTGTAAACGATCTTGAAGGCATCGGCTTTTGAAACCGGCAACGCCATCTTATCCAGTATGCGCATTATGAGCGCTATCAGAAAATCGAAGATGACTGCGAGAACTTTAAAATGCAAAAGCGAAGACATGAAAGCCAGAGCGCACAGTACTATGACGGGACCGGACACAAGCCCCAAAAAGAGATTTACCGGGATGCTTAAAAGATTTGAATAGGACTGTATGCGTAAAGTAAAGACCGCAAGGGAAATGTATAAAATGACCGGGATCGAAAGATATTCCCTTGCTTTCGCACCGGTATCTTCTTTTGAGTATTCGGCGAGCACATATTTATACCGTTCTTTCCTAAGGGGCCTGAAAAGAAAAGTAAAATAAAGCGCTATGGCGGTGACTGCGGTATAGGAATATATAAAGGACGGATCGCTTATATAAAGGGGATTGATAAGCAATGTAACGATTGCCGCAAGACTTAAGGCACTTAAAATATCGTAAGAGCGATTTATGATATCGGCAAAAAGGCGGACCGAAAACATGATGACGGCTCGTATTACGGAGACGGTAAAGCCTGCGAGACACGCATAAAAAACAACGAAAACGATGGAAAAGAGTGCGGCGTACTTACGAAGCATCCCGCATTTTTTGATCAAGAAATAAATACCTCCGCCGGCGAGAGAAAAATGCAGGCCCGACAGAACGAGGAAGTGTGAGAGGTTGGCATATTTGAACAGTTCTTTTCGTTCTTCCGAAAGCCCGGAGCGATCTCCGAATAAAAGGGTGTTTATGATATTTCCCTCAAGAGGACAGCAGGAGAGCACGCTTTTACAAAAGTATTGCCGCAGGTTATAGAACATTTCCCGAGGCATAAAGTGACCGGTCTTTAATGTCTTCAAAGAGAATAGGTTAACATAAAAGTGGTATCCGCGGTTTTCGCAGTAGCTGAAGGCATTGTATTCACCCGGGTTAAATGACTTGGTAAAATGGCGAAATGAACCGGTGAACAAAACTTCAGACCCTAAGAAAACGTCGGATTCAGTTATTGAAATATTGTTTACATAACAAACACACTTAAGGCGTCCTTCTCCGGGAACGTTTGCTTTTATGTCAAGAGAAGAGATGTTTCCCTTATCATCGGCCTTTATTGAAAGTATCCTTCCGGTAAGGGTGACGGTTTCTTTGTCTTTAAAAGGCAGATCTTTGCTTTTGTGAAAAAGATTTGCATAGAGAAAAGAAACCAATACAACGATAAGGGCACACAAAAACAGAGGACGCTTCGAAAACTCTTTTTTTAACGATCGAAGATCGTTTTCGATAAATACTGCGAGATCTTTCATGCTACCGCGTGCATATCTCGTCTTTAAGTTTATCGTATATACCCTGCTTTATACCCGTAACGTTCATAAGATCCTCACACTTTTCAAATCCGCCCACCGAGTCTCTGTAGTTTATTATGGCCTCGGCCCTTGTTGTGCCTATGCCGGTGAGAGTGGTGAGCTCGCTTACAGATGCCGTATTAATATTCACAAGGGATCTCTTAGAACCTTCCGATTCGGGGTTGTCCATTACAACCGGGGCGGGACTGTCTTTGTCCGCTTCATAGGAAGGGACCGTTATCTGCATGCCGTCTTCAAGCAATGAAACGAGATTTAACCGTGCGGTGTCGGCGTTTTCGGTAGCACCCCCGGCCTCATTTATAAGCTCGTATGTCCTTGAGCCTTCAGGCATGACATATACCCCGGGAGAAGAAACTTCTCCCAGGATCGAGACATAGATCGATTCTTTTGCTTCTTCGATATCATCGACCGTGTTTTCTTCGTCAAGACATAAATTTGAAGTCGTGTTTTCGGACGCGGAATAATAAGCTCCCTCGTCGTTAAGGTAGTTGCCGTTGTAAGATATTAGTCTGCTTTCCTGATGTTCACATCCCGCAAGAGTCATTAGAAGCAATAAGATCAGACCGAATACAGATTTTTTTAGTTTCATTTTCCCTCCACTTGAGGGCGTGCGGTGTAGAACAAATATATCCTGCAAGAAGAAAGGTTTCAATAGAAAAACGCTTTCTTTTTTGCCGTCAAAACGACGAAATTTTGAGCCGTTTTCAAGGCCCTTTTTCGAACAATCCAGTAAAAGAGAGAGTTTCATTTATGTGCAAATTTACTCGCCCGGCTTGAGGCTTTATGGTATAATAGCGGAAGTGAAAGAAGGTAAGAGTTCTGGGACAGATTAGAGACGATATTAAGCAGAAAAACTTTAAGAATATATATCTTTTGTACGGTGAAGAGGCGTTTTTGAGGATATACAACAAAAAGGCCTTAAGAGACGCGCTCGTAAGTCCGGACGATTCCCTTAATTACTCTTATTTCGAGGGCACTTCCACTCAGGTGGGAGAAGTGGTGGATCTTGTGAACACCATGCCTTTTATGAGCGATCACAGACTGGTGCTTTGTGAAAACACCGGATGGCTTGCAGGTGAGAGCGGCCTTTCGGACGATAAGTTTAAGATGCTTACCGATTCTTTGACAAACATCGGTGAAGACGTAGTCTTTGCCATGTGCGAGGAGAAGGTGGACAAAAGATCGAAGCTCTTTAAGTTTCTTACAAAAAACGGGAGCTCGGAAGAGTTTGCCAAGGAAAGCGAAGGAACATTAAAGAGATGGGTTGCCGGGTATCTTGGAAACAGCGGGAAGAAGATCACCGCGGCGGCAGCGGAATATCTGATCACGGAAGTCGGAAACGATATGACTCTTTTAAGCCTTGAGATGGAAAAACTCATCGCATGGTGTCTTGAAAGAAACGAAGTTACCATAAACGATATCGATACCGTCTGCACTCATCAGGTGAACGGAAAGATATTCGACATGATAACCGCCATTTCGGAACACAGGCAAAAAGAAGCACTTGCGCTCTATTACGATCTTTTGACCCTTCGCGAGTCTCCGTTCCATATTCAGTCGTTGCTTGTTCGCCAGTACAACAATCTTCTTTCGGTAAGAGACGGATTGGACAAAAATTATTCCTACGTTACGATAGCCGACAAAACGGGCATCAAAGACTGGCTTGTAAAGAAGATGTCGTATATTGCAAAGAAGATGCCTCTTTTGAAGATCGAGGAAGCAATCGAGGCATGCGCGAAAGCCGAAGAGGACATCAAGACGGGAAATATGGTCGATGTGCTTGCAATAGAGCTTTTGATAATCTCACTTTCGAATTGATCGAGTACGATATACGGTACACCTGCGATGATATCTTCAGGTTGTAAACAAGACATGCAACCAAAAGGAGATCGTCATGAAGAAGAACATCATCGTATACGCACTCGCAACATTATTACTTGTAACATCACTCTTCACACTTGTTTCGGTAAAGGCTTCGGGAAGCAATCCCGTTATTTCAAAACAAAACGTTCAGGCCGAAAAAGAATATGTCAAAGCTTTAAAGGAAGTGCTTAAATCAAACAGCCTTCCCAATGCCGGAATAACACTTACAAAGACAAGCGACGGATATACCACCGAGTATACGGTAAGCATCCACACCGGCGAAGAAAACAGTGAAGAGCTTTTGAATGAGTTAAACGCGGTTGATTCCAAAATAGAGGGATCGACGGTTTACATAAATCTATCATGATGTGATTCACATCCCGGAGGACAATATGAGGGAAACACCCAAGGAATTTGAGATCTACAGACACTTCAAAGGTGACAATTATCAGATAGTCACCACGGCGATCCATTCCGAGACCGGAGAAGAACTTGTTATATACAAAGCTCTTTACGGTGAAGGAAAAACCTATGCCAGACCTCTTGAAATGTTCCTTAGCGAAGTGGACAGAGAAAAGTATCCGAATGCCGATCAGAAATACAGATTCGAAAAGCAGGAGATGGCTGCGGATCCGGGTGTAATGGAATTCCTTGCTGCGGAAACCGCAGAAGAGAGGATAAAGATACTTAACAAGATGGAACTTCGCATAACCGATTCCATGATCGATACGATGGCGATGTCTTTGGACCTTGACGTAAAGCAGGGACCCGTTTCGGAAAGATTTGACGATCTTAAAGGATGCCTTGAAACGATAAAGAGGTTTGAAACCAACAGATTAAGATAGCGCGGGATGAGATTATCCCGCAAAGCGGAGGTAATCATGCCCTACAAACTTGATAACAAACTGGTGGTCGGAGTTTCATCGAGAGCACTTTTCGACCTTACTTACGAAAACGAGATATTTGAAAATGAAGGAGTCGACGCTTACTGCAAATACCAGGTTGAGCACGAAAAAGAACTCTTAAAGCCCGGCCCCGGATTCAAACTTATAAAGGCGCTCTTAAAGATAAACGATCTTAAGGGTTACGAAGGCAGAGTGGAAGTCATTATAATGTCACGTAACAGTGCCGACACCTCACTTCGCGTATTCAATTCCATCGAGCATTACGGACTCAATATCACACGTGCGGTGCTCGCAAGCGGCGGAAGTCTTGCCCCTTACTTAAATGCATTTAAGACGGACCTTTTTCTTTCTGCCTATGAGGACGATGTGCAGAGTGCGATAAACTCGGGTATCGCGGCAGGTATCATATGTACCGATGCGGGCTGCGATTACAATACATGCGAAGATCTTAAGCAGATCAGAATAGCATTTGACGGAGACGCCGTTTTGTTCACCGACGAATCCGAAATGATATATCAAAGAGAGGGGCTTGAAGCCTTCGACGAAAACGAAAAGAAGAACGCGGATAAGCCGCTCCCTCAGGGACCTTTTGCAAAGTTCTTAAAAACGATATCGGATCTACAAAGAGAATTCGATCCCTCGGAAGTACCCATACGGACAGCGCTTGTCACTGCGAGAAGCGCTCCCGCTCACGAGCGGGTAATAAGGACACTCCGAGCATGGAACGTGCGTATAGACGAAGCATTTTTCCTCGGCGGCATCCAGAAAAAGGATGTGCTTGAGGCTTTTGGTGCGCATATCTTCTTTGACGATCAGGCCGTACATACAGGCCCCGCGTCGGAAGTTGTTCCCAGTGCACGTGTTCCCTACAAGAAAAAACAGTGAGAGGATAAAGAATGAAATTATTAAGCATTGCCGTGCCGTGTTACAATTCGGCGGCATATATGGAGAAATGTGTGGATTCGCTTCTTGTGGGCGGTGATGATGTAGAGATCATCATAGTTGACGACGGATCGCAGAAAGACAATACAGGAGAGATAGCCGACGCGCTCGCAGCCAAATACATAGGCATCGTTAAAGCCGTTCATCAGGAAAACGGCGGACACGGCGAAGCTGTGAATACGGGACTTAAAAATGCCACGGGCCTTTATTTCAAGGTTGTGGATTCCGATGATAAGCTTGAGCCGGGTGCATATAAAAAGGTGCTGGAGACTCTTAAGAGATTTATAGACGATCCCATCGACATGCTCATATCAAACTATGTCTACGACAAAGAAGGTGCGGAGCACAAGCATGTTATGCAATACAGAAGCGTTCTTCCAAAAGACAAAGTGTTTTCATGGGAAGACGCGAAGCATTTCAAAAAAGGCCAGTACATTCTCATGCACAGCGTAATTTATCGTACGCAGATGGTTAAAGAAAGCGGCCTTAAGCTTCCGGCCCATACTTTCTATGTTGACAGCATCTATGTATTTGAGCCGATGCCTTACGTAAAGAAGATGTATTATCTCGATGTTGATTTTTATCTTTACTACATCGGAAGAGAAGATCAGTCCGTCAACGAGAAAGTCATGATAGGAAGACTCGATCAGCAGACGAGAGTAAACAACATCATGTTCGATTACTTTTCAAAGGTCGGCCCGGCCATAAAAGAAAGAAAGACACTATACAACTACATGTACAATTATCTTGAGATCATCACGACCATCACAAACGTAATGAACATTCTCAAGAATACGGAAGAATCGATCAAAGACAACGATAAGCTTTGGGCATCCTTTAAAGAAAGAGACGAAGCTCTTTACAAAAAGCTCCGTCACGGACTTGTGGGAACCGCATTGCACATTCCCGGAAAGTTCGGTCGATCTGTCACGGTATTCGGTTACAGAGTCTGCCAGAAGATATTCAAGTTCAACTAAAAGATAATTAATTATGTAAACCACTTTGAGTGGCGGAGGTTTTATGATCTCAGATATTAAAAATCATCTTGAAAATGCGATCATTCCTTTCTGGAAAGGATTAAGAGACGACGAATTCGGCGGTTACTACGGATACATGGATTTCGATACCCTTACCGTCGACAAAAAATATGTCAAAGGCTGTATTCTTCATTCAAGAATATTGTGGTTCTTTTCAAATGCTTACATGCTCTTAAAAGATGAATCGCTTAAAAACGAAGCCGATCACGCATTTGAGTTCATTACAAAGAACTGCATAGACAAAGAAAACGGAGGCATTTACTGGGCCGTAAACTATGACGGAAGTTTAAATGACTCTCTTAAGCATACGTACAATCAGGCATTTTGCATTTACGCAATGTCATCATATTACGATGCCACGGGAAATAAAGAAGCGCTTAACATCGCGTACGATCTTTACAATCTTATCGAGACGAAGTGTCGCGATGTGGACGGATATCTTGAGGCTTTCACAAAAGATTTCAAGATGGCTCCCAACGACGAACTTTCAGAGAACGGCGTTATGGCAGACCGTACCATGAATACGTTATTGCATGTTCTTGAGGCGTATACGGAGCTTTACAGAGTTGACGGCAATTCCAAGGTGGCGGATTCTCTTCGCGCGATCATGGATATATTCATGGCGCATATGTACAACCCGACTCTTAAACGTCAGGATGTGTTCTTTGACCTTGATTACAATTCCCTCATCGATCTTCATTCCTACGGCCACGACATAGAGACGTCATGGCTTATGGACAGAGCCCTGGAAGTGCTTGATGATGAAGAATATACAAAGGAACTTACTCCCATAACCAAGGACCTGGCCGCAAAGGTTTTCGATGTGGCCTTTGACGGAAGATCTCTTGCAAACGAATGTGAGAGAGGAGTGGTGGATACAAAGAGAGTATGGTGGGTTCAGGCCGAAACCGTTGTAGGTTTTGTGAACGCTTATCAGAAATCCGGCGATGAGAAATATTTAAAAGCAGCAGGGGCTTGCTGGAACTATATAAAAGATGTTATTGTAGATAAGCGTGCCGGAAGCGAGTGGCTTAGCGAAGTAGACGCAAGCGGCCTTCCGCTCACCAAAAAACCCATAGTGGAGCCATGGAAATGCCCGTATCATAACGGACGCATGTGCATGGAGATCATCAAAAGGGGAATAGAGTAATTGAGTAACGATTTCTTATTTTTTGAACCCGTCTACATGGAAAGAGTGTGGGGCGGTAATAAAAGCAGAAGCGAGTTCGGTTATGATCTTCCTTCAGACAATATAGGAGAGTGCTGGGTCATCACCGCCAACGAGATCGGTGATTGCGTATGCACCACCGATGAGTATAAAGGTAAAACACTTACCTGGCTTTGGGAGAACAAAAGGGAACTGTTCGGCAATTATGATTGCGACAGATTTCCGCTTCTTTTAAAGATACTCGACGCAAAGACGGATCTCAGCATCCAGGTTCATCCTGACGATGAATATATGGCGAAGAAAGATCCGAAAGCCTGGGGAAAGACCGAAAGCTGGTATATTCTTAACTGTGACGAAGGTGCGACGGTAGTGGTCGGACACAACGCCCGCACACGTGAAGAACTGCGGGAGATGATAGATTCTTCAAGGTACAAAGAACTCATCCGCGAGGTTGAAGTACACAAAGGAGATTTCATTCAGATCGACGCAGGCACCATTCATTCCATAAAGGGCGGCGTCATGATACTTGAGACGCAGCAGAACTCGGACATCACTTACAGAGTTTATGATTACGACAGACTCTGGAACGGAAAGTTAAGAACGCTTCACAGAGAGGAAGCAAAAGACGTAACGGTGGTTCCGGCGGTAAAGGAGCCTGCGTTCAAGACTTCGGATACCGATCCCATCGTGAACCTCGTAAGCTGCAAATACTACGATCTTTTTAAACTTAATGTCAAAGGTGATCTTACGATCGATAACGACGCACCCTTCAGGCTTGTGTCCTGTATAGAGGGAAGCGGAAGGGTAAACAAAAAAGTCACCTTAAAGAAAGGTGACCATTTCATAGTGCCCGCGGGCATTGATAAACTTGAATTTAATGGAGAGATGACGTTGATCACGTCCGTTCCCGGGAAGCGTTAAGGTGATGAGCCAGACGCTTCCTTATTTCTTTTCTGTAGACGATTATTGTCATCAAAAATGCCATAATGAATGCGGTGCAGACATCAAACAGCGAATGCTGCTTTAAGAACATCGTCGAAAGAATTATGGATACACAAATGATAAAAGAAGGTATCCTGAAGATCTTCTTGTCTCTTGTATAGCTGCAGTGCATTATGCAAAGATGTGCGCCGATGGAATTATACACGTGGATGCTGGGCCAAAGGTTTGTGGGAGTATCCGTCGAGTACAATGACTTCACAAGTCTTGAACAAAAATTGTCCCTCGGAAGTACGAGAGGCCTTAAGTTGTGTCCGTTGGGCCAGATCGTCGATATTATAAGAAATATCGTCATTCCGGTAAAAAGAAAGATCAGCGAATTGTAATATTCATTTAAGTCTTTGTAGAACGCAATTCCGACACAGGCAAACATGTAAACGAACCATGTGAAATACGGGATAACGAAAAACTCGCAGAACGGAATGAGATCGTCCGCAGCGGTATGTATTATCCTGTAGGTGGTAACCTTTTTCTCCAAAATGGCAAACCACGCAAGATACAAAGCCATGTATGCGAAGATCGGTATGGCGTGCTTGTATTTATTCCAAAACTTAGCCAAAAGAAAATCCTCGGTTTATTTCAAAAATCTCAGTGCACCGGGCACAACACTTACTCTTATGTGATCGGATTTGGTATAAACTTCTCCGTCGGTGTGTACCCATAACGGAATCTCCGATTTAACTTCATAGGATTTGGCGTGGAACTGACCGACATGTTTGTTGGAGACATGAGTTCCTTTAGCGGCCTTGGGTATTACCGATATTGCTTCAAGAGGCGACATGTTGTTAAACACGCATATATCAAGGTAACCGTCATCGGGAACTGCTGCGGGAGCAAACTTATATCCGCCGCCTTCGTAACAGGTGTTCATTCCGACGATGAATCTTAATCTGTCAAATTCTATGGATTCGCCCTCATCAAAAATGATGGTGGCTTTGGGCTTAACATCTCCGAAAATGAGTTTTACGGAAATGAGGCCGTAGATAAGTTTTCCGAGTCCTATTCTGTTAAGAAAATCCTTTACTTTGGAAGCAAGGGCTCTTTCGCAGATGGCTGCGTCAAAACCTATACCGCAGCTTACATCGAAATAGCGGACCGGATTTATATCTTTACCTGCGATGCATGTTCTGTCATCGCTTACCGACATATATTCAAGTTTTCCGAGATCGTAGATCTTGGGTTCTTTTATTGAAAGAATATGCTTGATGTTTTCTACGGCGCCGCTTTCGTAAGATAATGCTCTTGCAAAATCGTTACCCGAACCGGTGGGAACATATCCTATGTTTACCTTCGAAAAATCCGCTATTCCCTGAAGTGCCTCGTCCAGCGTTCCGTCCCCTCCGAGGATGATGACGTTTACGGGAGTCTCATCGTTAAGATGCTCCGTTGTAACTTTTTTCATCAGTTCGGAAATGTGACCGCTTCTTTCGGAAAACAATACTTCGTAGTCGATCGACTGTTCTTTGAGGTACTTTTCAACCTCATTCCATATCTTTATACCCTTCCCCGATTGTGAAACCGGGTTGCAAATAAAACAGTACTTACTCATTTGATTCACTTCCGATTCAAAATACTTCATATAGAATTCTATCAAGCGAAATGATAAAAGTAAACAACTCTGTAGCAGTTTTGGGATTGCAATTGTCGTGGAGTATGCTATATAATCTTACCAACGCGTTTTAGCGCATTACTAAAGTAAATCAACACAGGAGAAAGAAAAATGTATTCATTTGATGAGATCACCAAAGTCGATCCCGAGATCGCTCAGGCGATAAAGGATGAGCAGCAAAGACAGAACGACCATATCGAGCTCATTGCTTCCGAAAACTGGGTAAGCAAGGCGGTTATGGCTGCAATGGGAAGCCCTCTTACAAACAAATATGCCGAAGGTTATCCCGGAAAGCGTTACTACGGCGGATGTGAGTGTGTAGACGTAGTTGAGACCCTTGCAATTGAAAGAGCAAAAGAACTTTTCGGATGCGATTACGCAAACGTTCAGCCTCATTCGGGCGCTCAGGCAAACCTTGCGGTTCAGTTCGCTGTTTGCAACCCCGGCGACACGATCATGGGTATGAACCTCGATCATGGCGGACACCTTACACACGGAAGCCCGGTAAACATTTCCGGTAAGTATTTCAACATCGTTCCTTACGGTGTTAACGACGACGGTTTCATCGATTATGATAAGATGTATGCACTTGCAATGGAATGCAAGCCCAAGATGATCATCGCAGGCGCTTCCGCATATGCTCGTGCGATCGATTTCAAGAAATTCAGAAAAGCAGCAGACGACTGCGGCGCAGTTCTCATGGTAGATATGGCTCATATCGCAGGTCTTGTGGCAGCAGGTCTTCATGAAAGCCCCATCGGAATCGCCGATGTGGTTACAACGACCACACACAAGACACTTCGCGGACCTCGTGGCGGACTTATCCTTTGTAACCAGGATGTTGCCGACAAGTTCAATTTCAACAAGGCAATCTTCCCCGGTATTCAGGGCGGTCCTCTTATGCACGTTATCGCTGCAAAGGCTGTTTGCTTTAAAGAAGCTCTTTCTCCCGAGTTTAAGAAATATCAGCAGGGCATTGTGGACAATGCTCAGGCTCTTTGCAAAGGCCTTATGTCAAGAGGCGTTAAGATCGTTTCGGGCGGTACCGACAATCACCTTATGCTCGTAGATCTTACTAACTTCGAACTTACAGGTAAGGCAGTTGAGAAACTTCTTGATGCGGCTCACATTACAGCAAACAAGAATGCGATCCCCAACGATCCTCAGAAGCCTTTCGTTACAAGCGGTATCAGACTGGGAACTCCCGCGGTTACAAGCCGTGGCATGAACACCGAGGATATGGATGTTATCGCAGATTGCATCGCCAACATCATCAAGGGCGGTGAAGCTGCTGTTGAACCTACCAAGGCACGCATACTTGAACTTACAAAGAAGTATCCCCTTATCTAAGGGATGAAAAAAAGCGGCGAGCGAAAAGCTCGCCGTTTTCTTTGTGCAACAAACACAAAAAATGTAACGTTAGTAAATATATACAAAAACTTATGCACAAATATGTAAGAATAGTCTAATTTATGGTTGATTCACCCGGGTAACCGTGTTATGATTCTTTGGACAACGGACAAGTGTACGCGTATTGAAGACATTAAATCGTCTTGGAAGGGAGCGGGCATGGCTGACAGGACAGACTATTATGTAGTGAAGAAAAAAGCTTTACCTGAAGTTTTGTTAAGCGTTGTGGAAGCAAAACGTCTGCTTGAAACGAGAAAAGTTTCCAACGTTCAGGAAGCGGTCGATGCCGTGGGAATAAGCCGATCAAGTTTTTATAAGTACAAAGACGATATATTCAGATTCCATGACAATTCACAGGGTACCACAATCACCCTTACTTTTCAGATGGATGACGAACCCGGAATCCTTTCGGATGTCTTGAAGATCATCGCAGATCACGGTGCGAACATTCTTACCATTCATCAGTCGATTCCGATCAACGGAACGGCTTCTTTGTCCCTTAGTATACAGATACTGGAGACGACTCACGACGTTGAGGCGATGATATCGATGATGGAAGACAGACGCGGCGTTCACGACGTTCACCTGATAGCAAAAGAATAGAAGAGGATAAGGAAAAGGGTATGATCAATGTAGCAGTTTTCGGATACGGAACGGTAGGTTCCGGAACCGTTGAAGTTTTAATGAATAACGGAGACGTGATCGAAGGATTCGTTCACGACCGCATAAATGTAAAGTCGATACTTGACCTCAGGGATTTCCCCGGAGACAAGTATGAATCAAGGATCGTTCATGATGTGGATGAGATAGTAAACGATCCCGAAATATCCATTATATGTGAAACAATGGGTGGCACCGGAGCTGCTTATAAGTTCACAAAGATGGCACTTGAAGCCGGAAAGAGCGTATGTACCTCCAACAAAGAGATGGTTGCGGCTCACGGCGCAGAGATGATCGCACTTGCAAAGGCACACAACTGCAGCTATAAGTTTGAAGCGAGCGTTGGCGGCGGTATCCCGATCATCCGTCCCTTAGAGACATCACTCACCGCGGATGTGATCCTTTCAGTATGCGGTATCGTAAACGGTACCACGAACTATATGCTCACAAAGATGGACAAAGAAGGTGCCGATTTTGACGCGGTATTAAAAGAGGCACAGGCTAACGGATATGCCGAAGCAGATCCCACAGCTGACATCGAAGGATTCGATGCCTGCAGAAAGATCGCCATCTTGGCGTCTTTGGTATATAAGAAGACGGTTAAATACGAAGACATTCATACCGAAGGTATTAAAAATATATCGGCTCGCGATATGAAATATGCATCGCAGCTTGGAAGAAAAATTAAATTACTTGCCCGCTATGAGAGCAACAACAATATAAGATACGCCATTGTGGCACCTTTCCTGCTTACACCGGACAATCCGCTCTACCATGTGGATGACGTCTTTAACGCCATCAAGGTAACGGGAAATATGCTGGGCGAAGCAATGTTTTACGGTAAAGGTGCGGGAAAACTTGCTACCGCAAGCGCCGTGGCATCGGATGTTGTTGAATGTGCCAAGAATATCGGAAAGCATATCGAATGCGAGTTAAGTGAAGAAGTTGTTTCGTTTACGGATCTTGACGCTTCGAAGAAACGTTTCTTTGTACGTGTCGGCGCAGAAGTTACAGCCGAAGCAAAAGCGGCTCTTCCCGTAGAAGAGGAAGTTAAAGTCGGATTCTACGATGAGTTTGCGTTTGTTACAAAGAAGATCAGCGAAGCGGAATTTGAAAAGGCCAAGAACGAACTCGGTACGGGTGTCCTCAATTATATACGTATGGAGGATAGGGAATAAATGAAGTACGTTATTGTTTTATGTGACGGCATGGCAGATGAGCCCATCGCCGCCCTTGGCAATAAGACACCGCTTGAATATGCGGATACGCCGAATTTTGACAGACTTGCAAAAAATTCGGAGATAGGTCTTGCCCACACCATTCCGGAAGGAATGAATCCGGGATCGGATACGGCAAACCTTGCAGTTCTCGGATACAATCCGAGACAGTATTACTCGGGAAGATCTCCCCTTGAAGCTTTGTCGATCGGAGTAGAGATGGAAGATACGGATATTGCCATCCGCTGCAATATCGTAACGCTTGAAGAGGCAGATGTACCTTTTGAAGATTTAAAGATCCTTGACCACAGTTCGGGAGAAATATCGACGGAAGACTGCGCGGTACTTCTTAAAGATGTGGCAAAAGAACTTGCAAACGACAGATTTCAGTTTTATGTAGGAACGAGTTACAGACATTGTCTTATAGACAAGAAAGGTTCTGTCACCGAACTTACGCCGCCTCACGATATTCTGACAAAGCGCATAGGCGATTATCTTCCCAAAGAGCCTCTGTACCTTGACATGATGAAGAAAAGTTACGAGATCTTAAAGGATCACCCCATAAATATCGAGCGAAAGAAAAAGGGACTCAATCCCGCAAACTGCTGCTGGTTCTGGGGCGCAGGCACAAAGCCGATGCTCGATCCTTTCAAAGAGAAGACCGGCTTTAACGGAGCAATGATCTCTGCGGTAGACCTTCTTAAGGGTATCGCAGTCGGTGCCGACATGAAGGTTGTCAAAGTCGAAGGTGCAAACGGCGGACTTGAGACCAACTACGAAGGCAAGTGTGATGCTGCGTTCAACGAGCTTAAAAATCCCGATACCGATTTTGTTTACATTCATATCGAAGCTCCCGATGAGATGGGTCATCAGGGAAGCTACGAAAGAAAAGTAAAGGCTATCGAGAATATCGATAAGCGTATTGTGGGACCGCTTTGCAAGAAACTTGACGATGCGGGAATTGATTTCAGAATGATGATTCTTCCCGATCACCCCACACCGGTTCGTTTAAGAACCCATACGCCCAATCCCATTCCGTACATGATCTTCGATTCCACGAAAGATCTTGGAAAGAACGGAGAGTACAGCGAGAAATTTGCCGCTACCACAGGCATTGACATAGCCAACGGCTATACTTTGATAAACAGATTATTGTGTAAGGACGGAGAGTAAATGAGTAAAGTAGTAAAATTCGGCGGAAGTTCTTTGGCAAGTGCCGAACAGTTTGTAAAAGTCGGAAATATCATCAAGGCTGACCGTGACAGGAGATATGTTGTTCCTTCGGCTCCCGGAAAGAGATTTCCCAAAGATAAGAAGGTAACGGATATGCTCTATTCCTGTTATGCCACGGCTACGGGAAAAGGCGGTCGCGAAAAGATGATCGCAGAGCTTAACGATATCAAGGCAAGATATACCGAGATCATCACGGGACTTAAGTTAAATGTTTCCCTTGAAGACGATTTCAAGAAGATCGCAGAAGATTTCCTTAACAAGTCGGGAAGAGATTACGCTGCATCCCGCGGTGAGTACTTAAACGGAAAACTCATGGCAGCTTATCTCGGATGGGATTTCATCGATTCCGCTGAGGTTATCAAGTTCAAAGAAAACGGAGAATTTGATTCCGATAAGACAAATGAGATACTTTCAAAGAGACTTAAAGAGTCAGTTCACGCGGTAATCCCCGGATTTTACGGATCTTTACCCGACGGAAAGATAAAGACCTTCTCAAGAGGAGGTTCCGATATTACCGGTTCCATCGTTGCGAGAGCCTGCAAGGCCGATGTATACGAAAACTGGACCGATGTATCCGGATTTTTGATCGCAGATCCCAGGATCATCGACAATCCCGCAGGTATCGAGACGATCACTTACAAGGAATTACGAGAGCTTTCCTATATGGGTGCCGGTGTTCTTCATGAAGACGCCATCTTCCCGGTAAGAAGCGAGGGTATTCCGATAAACATAAGAAACACCAATTCACCCGAAGATAATGGTACATGGATCGTTGAATCCACATGCCAGAAGTCGAAATATACCATCACCGGTGTTGCGGGAAAGAAAGGCTTCTGTTCCATCAACATTGAAAAGGATATGATGAACTCCGAGATCGGATTCGGACGCAAAGTATTACAGGCATTCGAAGACAACGGAATCTCATTTGAGCATATGCCATCCGGAATCGACACTATGACGATCTTCGTACATCAGGACGAGTTCATGGACAAAGAACAGCAGGTTGTTGCCGCAATCCACAGACTTGCGGATCCCGATACCATCGAGATCGAAGCGGACCTTGCCCTTATAGCTGTCGTAGGCCGAGGCATGAAGTCAACACGCGGTACTGCGGGAAGAATATTCTCCGCACTTGCGCATGCAAATGTAAATGTTAAGATGATCGATCAGGGTTCCAGCGAGTTAAACATCATAATCGGTGTTGCAAACGAAGATTTTGAGACTGCGATCAGAGCGATCTACGACATTTTTGTAACTGCAAGAATTTAATTTTTCAAAAGGCGGGACATGTTCCCGCCTTTATTGTACGAAAAAATATGCGATGATCTTCGGATTTGTTGCCGATGAAGTTGTTTTCTAAATAGTTTTAAATGTTCTAATTGATTAGACAATTATCGGTAAACGAATTATTAATTCACTAAATTTATAATTTCTTAATAAAAATGTATTGACAATTCAGAAGGACCATATTATACTACATACATAAGTTAAAGAAATTACTTTAACACATAAATCCATATAAGGAGGTACGGTCCACTGTACTGATTAACATATTTCGGAAGATCATTCTTACATAAGGAGGGATTATTCCAATGCAGTGATCAGCAAGCAACCGAATAGTAAAACAAACAACAGGAGGTTAGCCCACTGCAGATTACAGGACAACTGAATATATCAATACCAAGGAGGTAAAGTCCATTGGACAAGGAGATAGTTTAGGGAGCCATCGGTAAAAACGGTGGCTCCTGTTTTTGTTTCACAAAAACAGGGCTTTGCATCCAATCTTTTGGTAGATTTATGTAACCCTATGGTGTATAATGATTATGATTGGATATCTGTAAGGATTTATGAGGAATCATGGAAGAAGATAACAAGTATATAACCTATTTGAATAAACCCAAGGAACCGGTAGAAAAAGTCGTCAGCAGACGCAAGAAAAGAAAGCGCGCCAGAATGCTGGCAACCGTTTCGTTTTTTGTGATACTCGGTTTGGTGGGAGTCGGTGTCTGGGCCTTGATATCCGGAGCCGGGAATAAGATAGATCTTAATTCCCTGGCTTTCTGGAAAACGACCGAGACTCAGGTTGTTGCGGAAAAAAACACCGAGGTTGAGAACGTTTTGGAAGATATACTCGGCGAAGAGGAGGAAGTCGTTGTCACTCCCCACGTAAAAGAAGATCCCGAACCTACGGAAGAAGAACTGTTTAATGCATGGCTTGACGAAAAGATAGCTCTGATGCCTTTGGAAGAAAAGGTAATGAGTTTGTTCATAGTAAGACCCGAATCGATAACGGGTGTTGAGACCGTTATTCAGGCGGGAGACGGCACCAAGGCCGCACTTGAGAAATATACGATCGGCGGAATAATGTATTCCGACAAGAATGCTCTTTCAAAAGAACAGTTTGCAGAAATGCTTGAAAAGACACAGGACTTTTCAAAATATCCTCTTTTCCTTTGCTTTAACGAAGAACTCGGAACGGGTTCTCTTGCAAAGAAGTTGGGATTTACTTCCACAAGAACCCAGGGCGAGATCGCTAAGACGATGGATCCTTATGCGGCATACACAGACAGCAAGACTATAGCCGATTATCTTAAATCGGTGGGAATAAACTTCAACATAGGTTTTTCTTCGGACGTTATAAATCCCGATGACGATCTTTTGGTAATGAAGGACCGTTCATACGGCAGCGATCCCGTTATCGTATCCAGAATGGTTCAGGAAAGCGTTAACGCATACAAAGAAGACGGACTGTTCGTGGCTACGGGATTTTTCCCCGGACAGGGATCTTTAAGAGATGATCCGGAAACAAGCGTTGCTTCCATTACCGCAACGGTAGAAGAGATCCGTGCAAAACAGTACGACGTATATAAAGCGGGTATCGATTCCGGACTTACGGCCATCATCATAAGCCATGCATACGCGGACAATCTGACGACAGGAAATATGCCCTGCTCAATGTCCAAAGAGATATATAAAGATCTTTTAAGAGAAGATTTCGGTTTCTCGGGTACAATACTCATCGCCAACTGCATGGACAGTCCGACTATCACCGAATATTACGATGACGACGCCTGCGCAAAGGCTATCAAGGCAGGTGCAGATATGGTTATGTGCCCCGATAATGTTGATGCCGCAGTCGAAGCTGTTGTAAACGCGGTTAAAGAACAGGTTATCGCCGAAGAAAGAATTAACGATTCACTCAAAAGAGTTTTCAGATTCAAATATGCTGAAGAGTATAAAAATACGGTAAGTAAGACCTATTCGGAAGACGAAGGGAGCACATCCGATGAATGACAACAGCACAAAAAAACAGGTAAGACTGGTATATTTCAGGGGTTCTGTGCTATTTTTGACATTTCTTTTCTGGATCGTGACCATAATAATGGTCGTAAATTTCTTTAAAAATCCTTCTGTCGATCTTGGAAGGATTCTTGCGGCGTGGAGCATTGTAAGTTTCACCATGCAGCTTGCGGTCATTCTCCTTATTTCTTTTACCGCTCGCGATTTCCAAAAGACGTTAACCAAGATGGGTAACGAACGTGAGCGTGTAAGTAAGGACAATCTTGAGATAATCGAGGCGTTAAGTGCCAACTATAATGCCGTATATTACGCAAATATCTTAACGGGTGAACTTAAGTTTCTTCAGCTTGGCGGCCGTATACAAAAGTATATGGGCAACGAGTACAGTGAGAAGCATCCTTTTGAATGGTATGCGAACGCTTACTGCCAGAAACTGGTAAAAGACGATTACAAGGAAGCATTCTTAAGAGAGTGCAATGCGGATAACTTAAGAGAAAAACTCAAAGACCGTGATTACTATACATTTAATTATGTCGGCGACAAAGAAGGAAGAGACAACTATTTCCAGATGAAAGCCGCAAAAGTTAACGGCTCGGAAAACCAGATAGTTGTGGGATTTGCCGACGTTGACGATGAAGTAAGAGCGGCAAACGAGCAGGCCGAACTCGTTGAAGGTGCACTTGCTCAGGCAAGAGAAGTAAACAGGATCAAAGATTCGATCCTTAACAATATTACGACACAGATCGTAGAACCCATCGATTCCATAGTTGAGATAGCCCGTATGCTGGCAGGCAACGAGTCCAATTCAGATTCCGTCAAATCAAGCGGCAATCATATACTGATGCAGACCGAGAACCTTGGAGTTATTATTAACGATATCATGGAAATGAACAGAATCAACAACGATCAGTTCATTATCAAACGTTCAAAAGCCGATATCATGAAGATGCTCGATCTTGTTGAAGCGGACATCTTAAATCGAGGAAAAGAGAAGAATCTTCAGATCAACTTCTCAAGACAGATAGTTCATAACATTGTTAAATGCGACGAAAAGCGTTTGATAACGATACTTCGTCACGTTGCAATGAACGCAATAAACAATTCATATGTCGGCGGCGTTATCAATGCCACGATCATGGAAACACAGGTACTTAAGCAGAAAGCATATTACGACATCATAGTCGAAGATTTCGGCTCCGGCATGGACGAAGAATCGATAAAGATATTGATGAATCAGGACAGTATCGACAACATCTGCATCGATCCCAACGGCACAAAGTATCTGGGACTTGCCATTTCGAAAGTCGTTTTGGATCTTATCGGCGGAAAGCTGGAGATTACCAGCAGAAGAAGAGAAGGAACGACCGTTATCGTTAAACTCTGCCTTGATATGGTTGAGTGATCTTTGTAGGAAAATATGTCTGAAATAAGATTAAAAAGAGAATTCCCTTCGGTCAGGGGAGATGGGAAAAGATATTTCGGAGGCGCACAGGCGTGGAGTACTCACAAGTATGTCCGCGGTTACGGATGCGGTGTCATAGCGTGCGCCAACGTTTTACTCCATACCGTTGACCGTGTGGGCAGCGAATTGGACAAAGAAGATTATATAAAGTATGCGCGCAAACTAAGACGCATGTTTTTGCCCGTTATACCGAAGTTCGGAATGAACGGGCTTTTTATGACGCTTGGCGTGGATCTGTTTTTTCTTTTTCACAGATCGCCTTTTATAGCTTACTGGGGCTGTCTTCCCAAAAACATCTTTAAAAACATTGAAAAGATGTTAAATGACGATATTCCGGTAGTCTTGTCCGCAGGACCGAACTGGCCGAATCTCTTCGGAAAGAAAACTCTCGATATGTACGTAAAAAATGAATCGGGTTACGTGAAATCCGATGCGATGAGAGCACACTATGTTACCGTAACCGCCATGGACGACACATATCTTACGGTTTCTTCCTGGGGAAAGAAATATTACGTAAAAAGGACGGAATTCGTGGATTACGCAAAAAAGCACAGTAATTTCATTTTTTCATCGATAATGGTGGTACGACCGCTTAAGAAAAAATATAAAGGATAGATCGTTATGATAAGACTTTTGATAATACTTGCTTCCCTCCCCGGGATCCTTTTGATCGCGTACGTTTACAAGCAGGATAAGATTGAGAAAGAGCCCAAAGGCCTTTTGATAAAGCTTATGCTCTTCGGAGTTTTATCGATAATACCTGCCGTGATCGCTGAACTGATAGGCGGCGCCATACTCGGTCTCATATTTGAAGAAGGAAGCGTGATGTATGCGTTTCTTGACTGCTTTTTTGTGGTTGCTTTTGCAGAAGAAGGATTTAAGTTTTTGATGCTAAAAGCGGGATCGTGGAAGAGCAGAGAATTCAACTATTCCTTTGACGGTGTCGTTTATGCGGTGAGCACGGGACTTGGATTTGCGATAGTCGAAAATATTCTTTACGTGATCGACAGCGGAGTTTCTCTTGCATTCATGAGAGCATTTACCGCCGTGGTGGCACATGCCGTTTTCGGTGTCATAATGGGAATCTTTTACGGAAAAGCAAGACAGTTTGAAACACTTTGTGATGTAAAAAGAAAAAAGCTTTATTTCAGAAGAGCTGTTCTTTACCCGGTACTGGTGCACGGCCTTTACGATTACCTTCTTTCCGTAGGAAGCATTTTGGCCGGCGTTGCGTTTGTGGTAGTATTGATAGTTTTGTATGTGGTAATGTTCGCGGGTGTAAAGAGCGCCGCAAAAAAGGACGCTCCCACGGTGCCGTGGCCTACGAACAGATGGTGATCATTCATCCATCAAGCCTTTGTTTGTGGCATGTTCAACCCACATTTTTAACGAATTAACCGAAAGCGCGATAGAATCGAGCTTTTCCCTTATTTTTTTGAAATCGTCTTTTTCGTCTGATGAGATCTCACCGTCTACGGTTATTTCTATCAGACGATTTTTTTCCTGTTCCATGCTGTTTAAGTTTGCAAGCATTTCAAGAGTGATCTGCGACAATTCCTTTAATTTTACTTCGGGAATATATTTGCGTCCGATGGGACACTCATGCGAACAATAATAGTTGCAAAGTTCCGGATCTTTGTAGCATTCGGACATCGTAACGATCTCTTCGGGACGTGCTTCAAGTACGCCTCGTTCGATCTTGTCTATTCTGTCATCCGAAATGTATTCCATAAGTTCGGAAGCTTTTTCTCTTGTAAGACCGGCTTCTTCTCTGCTTATCTGAAGTCTTGATTTGTTTTCTCTTGTTGAGCGTTTTCCCATGTTTTACCCCCCACGTTTTCTTTGTGCTGTATTACATAGTACCAAATAAAAAGATATCTCGCAAATGTGCGCGAAATGTTGTATAATTTTCGCATATACGGCGGTTTATCGTTTTTTATAAATTCGATATCATACGGGTATAAGCAAACAGAAAGTACAGACGTACTTTCACAACAACCACATAAGGAGGGGTATATGTACACATTTTTGACAGCAGGTTCACAATTAAGTACGTTGATCGCGACATTGGTGATCATCGCCATTATTCTTATCATGGTGATCATAGCCAGCGGATACGTGAAGGCACCCCCGGATAAAGCATTCATCATATCCGGTATGAAGAAAGAACCCAAGATCTTAATAGGACGCGCGGGTATCAAACTTCCTTTCTTCGAAAGAAAAGATACGCTGGTTTTAAAACAGATCAGTATCGACATTAAGACAAACGGTTATGTTCCGACTCTCGACTTTATCGGTGTTGACATCGACGCAGTCGCAAAAGTAAGAGTTAAGACCGATCCCGAAGGCATCAAGATAGCCATGAAGAACTTCCTTAACATGGATGAGCCCAGGATCATCGCAGCTCTTACCGACTCCCTTCAGGGTAACATGCGTGAGATCATCGGTACGGTTAAGTTAAAAGAACTCAACACCGACCGTAAGAAATTCGGTGACGAGGTTCAGGAAAAGGCTCAGAAGGATATGAACGCACTCGGTATCGAGATCATATCCTGCAACATTCAGAAGATTGAAGACGAGAAAGGTCTTATCATTGCACTCGGTCAGGACAACATGTCCCAGATCCAGAAAGATGCATCCATTGCAAAAGCTCAGGCAGACAAGGATGTGGCTATTGCCGAAGCCGAAGCCAAGAGACTTGCAAACGAAGCTCAGGTAAAAGCAGAGACGGAGATCGCTGCAAAGCAGAACGAACTTCGTATCAAACAGGCCGAACTCAAACGCGAATCCGATATCAAGCAGGCTGAGGCCGACGCAGCATACGAAATTCAGCAACAGGAACAGCGTAAAACCATCGAGATCACAACCGCGAACGCTAACATCGCCCGTCAGGAACGTGAGATCGAATTGAAGAAGAAAGATGTTGAGGTTACCGAGCAGACACTCGAAGCCGACATCAAGAAACGTGCCGAAGCCGAAAAGTTCGCACGTCAGCAGAAAGCGGAAGCGGAACTGTTCGAAAGACA
The DNA here is from genome assembly GCA_017963665.1 of Lachnospiraceae bacterium. Lineage (GTDB taxonomy): Bacteria > Bacillota > Clostridia > Lachnospirales > Lachnospiraceae > UBA1258. The sequence continues at coordinate 30,444 of JAGCTJ010000184.1, forward strand.
GCGTAAAGCAGAAGCTGAGAAGTTTGAGAAACAGAAAGCGGCAGAAGCCGCTAAGATCAAAGCAGAAGCAGACTTATATGCTAAGACTCAGGAAGCCGAAGGTATCCGTGCAGTAGGTGAAGCCGAAGCAAAGGCTATCGAAGCAAAGGGTATTGCAGAAGCTGAAGCTCTTGAAAAGAAAGCGGAAGCCATGAAGAAATACGGACAGGCAGCCATGATCGAAATGATCGTAAAGGCTCTTCCCGATATGGCGAGCGCTATCGCAAAGCCTCTTGAAAATATCGATAAGGTTACCATCATCGACAGCGGAAACGGTGATTCGGGTGTGGGAAGCGTAGGAAGCTACGTGCCCAACGTACTCGCAAGAACCATGGAAACGGTCAAAGAAGTTACCGGACTTGATATCGTAGAGGTTATGAAGGCTCAGACATACGATGCAAAAGTAACACGTAACATCAATATTTCGGGTCTCCCCGAGGAATCAAACGACGTGGCAAAAGCAGTCGCTACACAGGCAGCCGTTAAGGCAGCAACCGATTCTGAGGAAACAACCGAAGAATAATCAATGACATCAAGGGCGTTGCAGTCAACTGCAGCGCCCTTTTCTTGCGTTTTTTTATGCACATTTTTACTGTTGTTAATAGCTATTTTGTAGTATTATGAATAAATATAAATGTATCATGAAAGGCAATGCTTATGAGTAAGAAAAGAAAACTTGTAAGCGGCATAATTTTCGGCGTTATTCTCATCGGTCTTTTGGTCGGGATAGTGTTAACCCATTCCCACGAGGAAGAGCCCATAAGAGAAGTCATGAAAGACGCTGTTTTGCATGAACACATAAAAGTAAGTTTCTTCGGACTTTTGGATGTTAACCCGGGACTTATAAGTGCTTATGCGGTGACTGCGGTATTTCTTATATTTGCGCTGATCGTAAGAATTTTCTTTGTGCCGCGTTTTACTATGATACCGGGAAAGTTTCAACTGCTTTTGGAAAAAGCGGTAGGGATATTTGACGATCTTGCCAACGCCAACAGCCCCCATCGTAACAAATTCCTCGGTGTATATATATTTACCGCGGGAGCATATATTTTCATCGGAACGATCTTTGAACTGTTCGGTATACAGGTTCCGACGACGTCGGGAGGAGTTGCCGCATTGCCGGCGCCGCTTGCGGACATAAACGGAGCGATCGCAATGGGTGTTATGTCTTACGCGGTCATAATGTCGGGAGGAATCGCAGGCAATAAGTTTAAAGGTGTTCTTCTTACCTTAAAGGATTTCTCACTTCCTCTTTCCATGAGTTTCCGACTTTTCGGTGCGCTTCTAAGCGGTGCACTGGTTACGGAGCTTGTATATTACTACATGGCGATAAGCTTTGTGGTTCCGGTACTTGTGGGAGTGATGTTCACCCTTTTGCATGCGCTTATACAGGCATACGTTTTGACGATGCTCACCTCATTGTTCTACGGAGAAGTATCCGAAGTTCATCATAAAGAGAAAAAAGAAAAAGAAAGCAATAACGAAGAGATTACGGCCGACTTCGAAGCATAGTCGGTACAAAATAAAACACAGAATCCCCGGAGGTTAATTGATATGAAAAGATTTGTAAAATATTTCGCAGTTTTGTTGGCAGTAGTTTTGTTTGCGGGACTTATCGGTAAGCCCGTTAAAGCATACGCGGCTCCCGAAGAGACGGCCATTACGGAAGAGAGCGAAGCAAACACCACATCGGCAAAAGCTTATGCCGCAGCTATCGCAATCGGACTTGCCGCTGCTGCAGGTGCCATCGCAATGGGTGTGGTAATCTCAAAGACCGCTGACGGTATCGCAAGACAGCCCGAAGCAGAAGGCAAGCTTCGTACAACGATGATGCTCGGCCTTGTATTTGTGGAGACGGTAGTTATTTACGCTTTGATCGTAGCAATACTTGTCGTATTCGTATTGTAGGAAAAAGCACCGAATTTAAGCATAACTAATGGGACCGATACCCGGTCCGTGGAGGACAGACATGCCGTTAAATATCAATGTACAGCAGATTCTTCTGCATATGTTCAATTTTGTGCTTTTGTTTGGCATTTCGTATTTTCTTCTTTATACACCCATAAAGAAGTTTATGGACGATCGCAAGAAATATTACGAAGACATCGACAAGGAAGCAAAAGACAATCTTAAGAGTGCGGAAGACGCAAAGGTACTTTATGAAAACAAACTCTCGCTTCTTGACGACGAGATAGCGAAGAAACAAAACGAGGCAGTGACCGAAGCCATGAACAAGCGTGATGAGATTATAAAGCACGCTAAAGAAGAGGCTGCGGACATAATTGAAAGTGCCAGAAAGACCGGCGAGTTTGAGCGTGAAAGAAACGTTCTCGCCGCCAAACAGGAGATCGAGGCATATGTTTCGAAGGCAGCCGAGGAGATCGTACAAAAGGGCGATCCTTACGAATCATTTGCCAATGCCGTAAAGAAGGAAGCGACCAATGACTGAAACTAACAAAGCGTATCTCTTTGCGGAATCGGAACCAAGTGAGGTACAAAAGAATAGTTTACATAAGTTCATAAAAGAGACGGTGGGAACCGATCTTGAGATCGTTTGGGAGAAAAGCGACAAGTATCCCGGCGGTTTTGCGTTAAAGATCGGTGAGAAGATATACGACTGGAGTACGTCGGGCAGATTAAAGCAGTTAAAAGAGCTTGTATCGGGCGTGTCTTCAAGTGACGACATCATCCCGCTCATTAAAGATAAGTTAAGCGACTGGACACCGGCGGCACTTGCGGAGGAAATAGGCGAGGTGCTAACCGTCGGCGACGGAATCGTTACAATCAAAGGCTTAAGACACGCGACATACGGTGAGATACTTCTTTTCGAAGACGGAACGAGAGGCATGGCGCTTGATCTTCGCCCCGATGAGATAGGATGTATTCTTTTTGATGACGACGAATGTATAAAGTCCGGAAGCAGCGTTAAGAGAACCGGCAAGACCGCAGGTATTCCCGTGGGCGATGCCTTTTTGGGACGTGTCATAAACGCCCTGGGCGTTCCCATAGACGGACAGGGTGAGATAGTAAAGGAAGGTTACAGACCGATCGAGAGTCCCGCACCGGGCATTCTTGACAGACAGCCTGTAAACGAGCCCATTCAGACGGGTATTCTTTCCATCGATTCGATGTTCCCCATCGGAAGAGGACAGCGTGAGCTTATAATCGGTGACCGACAGACGGGTAAGACGTCTATCGCCACCGATACGATAATCAATCAAAAAGGTCAGAACGTAATATGTATTTACGTTGCCATCGGACAGAAATCCAGTCTGGTTGCAAGACTTTGCAATACTTTAAAGAAAAGCGGAGCAATGGATTATACAGTAGTCTTAAGCGCTTCCGCAGCCGACACGCCATCCATGCAGTATATTGCTCCTTACGCGGGCTGCGCTTTGGCGGAGTTTTTCATGAACAGAGGTCAGGACGTACTTATAATCTACGACGACCTTACGAAACATGCTGTTGCATACCGTTCCATAAGTTTGCTTCTTGAAAGAAGCCCCGGACGTGAAGCTTATCCCGGAGACGTTTTCTATCTTCATTCAAGACTGCTTGAAAGATCGGCCCACTTAAGCGACGAACTGGGCGGCGGTTCGATGACCGCACTTCCCATAGTTGAGACTCAGGAAGGTGACGTATCGGCATATATTCCCACAAATATCATTTCCATTACCGACGGACAGATATTCCTTGAAACGGATCTTTTCTTCGCAGGACAACGTCCCGCGGTAAACGTCGGACTTTCCGTATCCCGTGTAGGCGGTGACGCCCAGACAAAGGCGATGAAGAAAGCTGCCGGATCGATCCGACTCGATCTTGCGCAGTTTAGAGAAATGGAAGTGTTCACACAGTTTGCCACGGATATGGATGAGGCTACCAAGAACCAGTTAAGCTACGGTAACGGTATCATGGAGATGTTAAAGCAGCCCCAGAATCATCCCTATTCTCACTGCGACGAAGTGCTCATGCTCACGGTCGCGCAGTATACACGGTTTAAGACCGTAAACAAAAAAGATGTAAAGAGCTTCATAAAGGGAGCTTTGGATTACATTAAAGAACACAATTCAAATCTTCTTGCAAGGATCGATTCCACGGGAAGACTTGAAGATATAGACAAGCAGGAGATCTGTCGTGCTACCGACGCTTACTTAAAGCAGTTTGAAAAGGAACACAGACAAGAGGCGTAATTGATTTAGATGTCCGATATCAGAGAGATCAGAAGGCACATGGAAAGTGTGCACGATACGGAAAAAGTTAAGAATGCGATGCACATGATAGCCGCAACAAAGATGCGACGTGCAAAGAGCGAACTTGATGCCACAAGACCGTATTTTGATGCGGTCAGAAACGAGATCAAGCGAGTTTTCCGTGTTGATACAAAGATAGAAAGTAAATATCTTTATCCGGCGGGAGAACACAATCTTCCCGGCGCCTATGCCTATCTTGTCATCACGGCGGATAAAGGACTTGCCGGAACATACAATCAGGCAGTCATCAAAGAAGTGGAGCGTCTTGCAAAAGAGCACGAGTCCATGTTCTTTGTTGTGGGCGAATACGGAAGAAGATATTTTACCGCGCATGATCTTCCCTATGACAAGGATTTTATGTTTTCCGCACAAAATCCCACACTTCAAAGAGCTCGTGTCATAACGGCACATCTCTTTCAACTTTATTCGGAAGGCACCATTTCAAAGATATTTGTTATCTACACGGACCTGGTAAGCAGCATCGCTCAGAAAGTCAAAGTGCGAAGGATACTTCCTTTTCACCGAGGTGACTTTGTGGTTGAGAACAATGAAAAAGCGATAAAGAAACCCTTCGTATTCTATCCGTCCGTACCTCAGGTTTTGGACAACATGGTTGAAAGCTACATGGCGGGATATATTTACAGTGCTCTCGTTGACAGTTTCTGTTCCGAGCAGAGCGCGAGAATGAATGCCATGGACGAGGCAAACCGGAATGCGGAAGAATTGCTTTCGGAATTGAAACGTACATACAATCACGCCAGACAGAGCAAGATCACAAAAGAGATCACCGAGATATCATCGGGAGCAAAAGCTTTGGCACGTAAAAAAGAACGCAGGGAAAGGAGTGCCCGGGAACAATGAATGGAATTATAGTACAGGTATCGGGCTCGGTAGTCGACGTCAAGTTTGAAGGCGGAAACGTCCCCAAACTTCGCGACGCACTTTATGTAAACCTAAACGATAAAAAAGTATATATGGAAGTAGAACAGCACATCGGCGATGACGTTGTCAGATGTATCATGCTGGGACAGAGCGAAGGACTTGCAAGAGATATGGAAGTTACCGATACCGGTTCACCCATAAAGGTTCCGGTGGGAGAAGCCACTCTCGGCAGAATGTTCAACGTTCTCGGTGAACCCATAGATAAAAAAGGTGACACCTCTTCAGACTGCATCTATAAGTCGATTCACAGAAAAGCTCCCTCATTTGACGAGCAGAGCGCTGCTGTTGAGATACTTGAAACCGGTATTAAAGTCATCGACCTTCTTGAGCCTTATTCAAAGGGCGGTAAGATCGGCCTTTTCGGAGGTGCCGGTGTAGGAAAAACGGTCCTTATCCAGGAGATGATCCACAACGTTGCAACTGAGCACGGCGGATATTCCGTATTCGCAGGTGTCGGCGAACGTTCAAGAGAGGGTAACGACCTTTGGCGTGAAATGAACGAAAGCGGAGTTATAGACAAGACCGCTTTGGTATTCGGACAGATGAACGAAGCTCCCGGCGTAAGAATGAGAGTTGCTCTTACCGGTCTTACGATGGCGGAACAGTTCAGAGATGAATCGGGACGAGACGTTCTTTTGTTCATAGACAATATTTTCAGATTTGTACAGGCAGGTTCGGAGGTTTCGACGCTTCTCGGACGTATGCCTTCGGAAGTGGGATATCAGCCCACACTTGCAAGTGAGATGGGTATGCTTCAGGAAAGGATCGCATCCACAAAGGACGGTTCCGTTACTTCGGTTCAGGCGATCTACGTGCCCGCCGACGATCTTACCGACCCCGCACCCGCCACCACATTCTCCCATCTTGATGCCACCACGGTTTTGTCAAGAAAGATTGCCGAGCAGGGTATTTACCCGGCCGTTGATGCGCTTGCTTCCACGTCACGTATTCTTGAAGCCGACATAGTAGGCGAGCGTCACTACAGGGTGGCAAGAGAAGTAAGAGAGTTGCTTCAAAAGTACAACGAACTTAAAGATATCATCGCGATACTCGGTGTTGACGAACTTGGCGAAGAAGACAAGGCTGTAGTCAACCGTGCAAGAAAAGTGCAGCGTTTTCTTTCTCAACCAATGCATGTTGCAGAGAAGTTTACCGGAATTGCAGGCAGATACGTTAAACTTGAGGACACCATCACAGGATTTGAAAGAATTCTTTCGGGTGAATTCGATAAGACGCCCGAAGGTGCGTTCTTTAACGTAGGAACGATAGAAGAAGCCATTTCCAAGGCAAGGACACTTTAATGACAGAATTTAAACTTCGAATTCTGGAGGCTGAAGGGACGTTTTATGACGGCGGATGTCTGTCGATAATCGTACCGACCTCCGAAGGAGCATACGGCATACAGGCCAATCATGAGCCCCTGATAGCCGCCGTTGTGCCCGGAGAAATTAAATATACCCTTCCCTCGGGAGAAGAGATGTATGCCGCTATCACGGGAGGCTTCCTTAAGATGGAAGACAATGAGTTGCTGATACTTACCGAGGCAGCGGAGCATCCCGACGAGATCGACGAAAAGCGCATGAGAGAAGAAGTTCGTCTTGCAACCGAAGAGATCGAAAGCAAGCGAAGTATCGAAGAATACCGCATCGCTCAGGCTCGTATGGCTCGTGCCATCAACAGATTAAAGGTAAAGAACAAATTTAAACGTAAATAAACACCGCTATTATGTAAACCCAGCTTCAATGAGAACAGGCTCAAATGACTAAAGACTCAAAAGCCGCAGGCACAAACAAGAGAATAAGGAGAAGTCCCGGAAAGTATAAGATGATCTTTCCGCTAATTGTTATTCTTGCATTTATGATAACGATGGTCGTATATACTTCGAGGACACTGTACTCGGTTGCGGTATCGAATATCCGCGAGGTCGGCGAAGACAGACTTTCAAACGTATCAGCCGAACTTGAAAACTACCTTTATACGACAAAGAGCGTTTTGTGGGTTACGGCCGACACGGTGGACCACATGATAAGGAAGGGTTATTCCAACACGGAGATAACCGCATACATAACCGAAGAGACAAAGAATCAGGCAGCAAAGTTTGATGAAAACTATACCGGAATTTACGGATATATAAACGCCGCATACATTGACGGAGTGGGTTGGGTTCCGCCGACAGGATACAGCGCCACCGAAAGAGACTGGTACCGCATCGCCATGGAAGCCGGCGGTGATGCCGCACTGGTGCCCCCTTACGTCGATGCGCAGACCGGAGCCGTTATAATTTCCATAAGCCGAATGTTACCAAACAGCGCCAACGTACTGTCAATGGACGTAACGTTGAACCGTATACAGAATATGATGATCGATCTTAAGGTAAAAGGAAAAGGTTACGGCTTCATAGTGGATGAAAGCGGACTTATAATCGCCCACACAGATGTGAACAAAAGGGGATTTTACATGGATACCGATTCTGCGGGCGCGGATTTCCTTAAAGCCATTACCGAGGATGCATCCGGGTATTTCAATTACGAATACGAAGGTGAGAAGGACACCGTATTTGTGGACAAGGTAATGGATCAGTGGTATGTCGTGATCGTTGTAAGCGATAAGGAGCTGTATCGCGAAGAATCAATACAGCTGCTTGTCACGATAGCCATCTGTCTTGTCATATTCCTGATGATCTCCGCATTTTATTATCTCGGATACTGCAACGAGCAGATATATGCTCACCGTGTTGAAGAGATGAAGATGGAAGAGCGAAAGCAGGAATATGAGACAAAGATGCTCATCCTTGAAAAAGATGCGGCCGACAAAGCCAATAAAGCGAAGAGTAACTTCCTTGCGAACATGTCTCATGAAATAAGAACGCCCATGAATGCCATCATAGGTATGGGTGAGATGATACTAAGAGAGACAAGAGAAGATAAGACAAGAAAGTATGCTTCCGACATTGAAAGCGCCGGCAAGACACTTCTTTCGATCATAAACGACATTCTCGATCTAAGTAAGATCGAATCCGGTAAGATGGAACTTGTTCCCGTTGAGTACGAATTTGCTTCCGTCCTTAACGACACCGTCAACATGACGATGAGCAAGGCCCAGGAAAAAGGTCTTACCTATAAGCTGACGACCGATCCGGGCATTCCTTCCGTAATGCTGGGCGATGAGATAAGAATCCGTCAGATCATTCTCAACATCGTAAACAA
>JAGCTJ010000185.1 GCA_017963665.1 Lachnospiraceae bacterium
AATACATATGAGTAACGTATATTGTTATCTGTTTGACAAACACTATGACAAAAAAGCTAGCGTATAGGATATGATTCGTTATATTTGAGGACTGCTATGAAGAACACTAAACTATTTATAATTTTTTTATTTGTAGCAATGATTTCACTTTCCGCCTGCGTGTTGTAGACCTTTCAAAATAGCATAAAACAGATCTTCTTGCCTGTCACGGAATTGCTCTGTATACTGTCATTAGTACAGTATAGAAAAGGGAACGCCCCAGAGCACCCTCCGTGGAAAGTCGTGTACCCTGGGACGTGGTTTTGCAACCATGATCATTATAACAGAGTATACGCTTACTTTCCACAAAGAAAATATTTTTAGTTGAGAGCAATGGTGTCACACCACCGTGCCCTCACTGCGGTGGCGAGCTTAAATACCGTGATTCCAAGAAACGAATTCATCGTAAGGAAGGCGGTATAATGGATTGGCTCATCATTCGAAGGCTTAAGTGCTCCGAATGCAAATCAATTCATACAGAATTACCTGATTGTTTAGTCCCCCATAAGCACTATGACTCAGAGGTTATAACCGGAGTCATAGAAGGGATCGTCACACCGGATGATGCCGATTCTGAAGATTACCCTTGCGAGGAGACCATGAAAAGATGGCTCCGTTGGTTCAAAGAAAACAAGGAACGCGCCGAAGGGTTACTTCGTAATACCGTATACAGGCTGCTTGATAACAGAGACGACTTCCTCTTATCAGGCGTACCATTGCTCAGCAAGATCAAAGAACTTGAAGTCAGGCCGCACTGGCTGGGATACATTCTCCGGGTCATATACAACAGTGGGAATTATCTCGTCCCAGTCTGGTAATGCATTTGCACCTACTTTGTTTTGAATGTCAAGATCAGATTTCGTATAGTTGCCTCATAGGAGGTAACTACCAATGGATAATAACGAAAACATCAAATGGCAGGAACGTGAAGCGCTCGAACGTTTCAGGCTCATATCGCCGCTTCTGGATCCCGAAATGGACAATTCCAAGAAGGTCCAGGTCCGCAATGCCATTGCGGCGCAGAATGACATTTCAACGAGAACCCTGTACAGGTATGAAAGTTCATTTCGCGATAACGAGTTTGCAGGCCTTAAACCTGTGCCCAAATCAGGAGTACATTCACACAAACTGCCGGAGGGCTTTGACAGCCTTGTAAAAGAGGCTATACAGTTAAGACTTGAAGTCCCCGGAAGATCTGTAGACCAGATCATAACCATCCTTGAGATAGAAGGCAAGGCTCCTGTAGGCGCACTTAAGAGATCAACTCTCCAGCGGCACATTTTCAAACAGGGCTTTGGCACCAAGCATCTTAAGGTATATTCGGATGCCAGAGAAAGCTCATCTAAGAGATTTTGCAAACCTCACCGGATGATGCTTGTCCAGGGCGATATCAAGTATGGACCGATCCTGCGTATCAACGGAAAGAAAGTACAGACATATCTTTCTTCCGCTATTGACGACCACTCCAGAATGATACTTTCTTCGCAGTTCTACGATAATCAGGAAGAACTCATAGTCGAGGATACATTCAGGAAAGTTATACTCAGGTACGGAAAGTTTGATGCCTGCTACTTTGACAATGGTACGCAGTATATAGCAAAACAGCTTAAACTGTCACTCACGAGACTCGGCATAAGGATCAATCACGCCAAGGTTCGGAGTGGAAAAAGCAAAGGTAAGATCGAAAAATTTCATCAGGTCGTTGACACATTTATCAGAGAGGCTAAACTCAAAGAAATCACATCACTTGAGGAACTCAACCGCCTTTGGACGATCTTCCTTGAAGAATACTACAACAGGAATGCCCATGACGGGATCCGTGAATACTACGAAAGTACCGGTGTAACCGTTCCCAAAGAAGGAATCACTCCTGTTCAGGAGTTTAACCGTGACAAGAGGCCGCTGACTTTCATCGATACGGCAACCGTGTCCGAAGCTTTCATGTATCACACCACACGTCAGGTAGATAAAGGTGCATGTATAAGCTTTAAGGGACGTAAGTATGAAACAAGGCCCGAGCTTATAAGTCATACAGTTGAGATCGCTTATGACCCCCTCCTTCCCGATACTATTACCGTATCGTATCCCGGTATTGAGCCGTTCACGGCAAAGCCGTTAAAGATAGGCGAATACTGTGACAGGAAAGAAACCATGCCGGTCGGTGTACAGCTTGTTTCACCCAAGACATCAAGGTTCCTTGATGCTCTTGAAAAGAAACATGAGAATTCAAAGAAGCAGCTTACAGATGCCATTTCCTTTGCTTCTTACAGAAAGGAAGGTGGTAACAATGTATGAACAATTCTTTGAGATGAAAAACACACCGTTCACCAGAAACATTCCGCCTGAGAAACTCTACGAATCAGCAGCCATCGACGAAACCCTCGGCCGGCTCTCTTACGCGGCAGACAGACAACTCTTTGCAGTGGTCACTGCCGATGCCGGGTGCGGTAAATCAACACTGATCAGGAAGTTTGTATCATCGCTTCCCAAGGATGAATACCTGTTCCTGTATATCTCTGATTCGAAGCTGACGCCGAGATGGTTTTACAAAGGAATGCTTGACCAGCTCGGGATAGAATCAAAGTTCTACAGAGGTGATGCCAAAAGACAACTGCAGAAGGAAGTCGAGATAATACGCGGTGTCCATGGCAAAAAGGTTGTATGCATCCTTGATGAAGCACATCTTCTTGAGAAAGAGACCATTGAAGAGTTCCGTTTTCTTCTCAA
>JAGCTJ010000186.1 GCA_017963665.1 Lachnospiraceae bacterium
ACCCGGCAAGGCTGCAAACGCAGGCGGTGTTGCTACATCAGCACTTGAGATGAGCCAGAACTCAGAGAGACTTTCCTGGACATTCGAAGAAGTTGATGCAAAGCTTAAGAACATCATGGTAAACATCTTCCACAACCTTGACGATGCTTCAAAGAAGTACGGTCTTGAAGGCAACTATGTTGCAGGTGCCAACATTGCAGGCTTCTTAAAGGTTGCAGATGCCATGAACGCACAGGGTATTGTATAAGCTGATCATTTAGTTTACATTGCGGTTTTATCGCATTGACACAAAAGGATCGGGGCACCAATTAAAGCTTAATGCTCATTTTGGTGTCCCGTTTTGTTTTAAAAGAAAGGACGACCATGAGGACAAAAGAAGACATACTTAATTTGATAGATGAAGAAGGAGTCGAGTTCATAAGACTTCAGTTTACCGACATATTCGGAAGACTCAAAAATATCGCCGTTACTCCCGGACAGATGGCAAGAGTTTTTGCAAACCGCTACTCTTTCGCCGGATCTGCCGCTTTCGGTGACAGTTACGATTTTGATGACAGACTTTATCTTTATCCCGATCTTGATACTTTCATGATCTTACCCTGGAGACCCCAGCAGGGAAAAGTTGCAAAGGTTGTATGCGACATTTGTCTTGAAGACGGTACTCCTTTTGAAATGTGTTCAAGAAATATCCTCAAAAAGACTTTAAAGAAAGTCGCCGATGCGGGATATAAAGCTACGATTTATACCGAGAATGAGTTCTTTTTATTCCATACCGACGAAAACGGTCTTCCTACAACGACTTCTCACGAACTGGCCGGTTACCTTGATGTAGGTCCCGTGGATTTCGGTGAAAATGCAAGAAGAGACATAGTGCTCATGCTTGAAGAGATGGGCTTTGAGATCGAATCATCTCATCATGAAGCCGCTCCCGCACAGCATGAGGTTGATTTTGCTGCGGCAGAAGCGCTTGAAACCGCAGATTCCATACAGACATTCAGATTCGCAGTAAGATCCATCGCCAAGAGATTCGGTCTTTATGCAACGTTCATGCCCAAGCCCAAGACAGATGTAGCGGGATCGGGCATGCATCTTACCGTTACTCTTACAAAAGACGGAAAGAACATATTCAGAAATGACGACAATACCCCTTCAAAAGAAGCTTATGCTTTCGTAGCGGGTATTCTTAATCATGCAAAAGCATTGGCAGCCATCTGCAATCCTTCGGTTAATTCTTATAAAAGATTGCTGGGAGGATATGAAGCACCCAATGCCATCGTTTGGTCAACAAAAGGTGAGAAAGCACTTGTTAACCTGGTAAACGATGTTGAGGATACGAAGATCGAATTAAGATTCCCCGACGGTTCTTCAAATCCTTATCTTGTACTTGCAACCTGCTTAAGCGCAGGTCTTGACGGTATACAGAATAATATGGATCCCGGCAGCGAGTGCAAGACATGCGAAGACTTTAACAATGCGGAGGTTTTACCCGAAAATTTAAAAGACGCCGTAGCAGATCTTAAAAATGACGAGACAATTGTGAACTCTCTTGGAAAAGAGTTCTTAAAAGTATACGAAGATATCAAAAAACGCGAGTGGAAGGATTATATGACGAGGGTTTCCGATTGGGAACTTGAAATGTATCTTACAAAGATCTAGGGAGGATCCTTATGGGCTGTATATTGATCTCCATGCCCAGATATGAGGATGCAGGCCACATACAAAGGATCGTTTCGAGAAGCGGAATTTGGGAACAGTCGTTTATATGCGAAAGTGGAAATGAGATGCTAAGATGCGCAGAAGACAGAGATGTAAGTCTTGTCATATGTACAAAGCGTCTGCCCGATATGGGTTACGAAGAGCTTTCGACTTATCTTCCGGCCGGCGTTAACATGCTGCTGCTTACAAAAGATGCCGGACTTGAACCGTTCTCAAGTAACATCATCAAACTTTTGATGCCCTTTAAGTCGGATGATCTTATAGATACGCTCCGTATGCTTATACCCGGAAGCTTTTCATTCGGAAGACGCGCAAAACCGCAAAAACCCAAACCCCAAAGGTCCGACGAGGAGAAAAAGCTTATCGAAAAAGCCAAAGTCACTTTGATGGACAGAAACGGCATGACGGAGCCGGAGGCCTTCAGATATATCCAAAAAACGAGCATGGATATGGGGCGCACGATGATAGAAAGTGCGCAGATGATTTTAATGTTAAACAGTGAGTAATCACTTAAATAAGCAGGCATTGATATGAAGATCAAATTTACGAAGATGCACGGATGTGGCAACGATTACGTGTATATCAACGGGTTTAGCGAAAAGATAAACAAAGAAGACAAACCCGAATTTGTAAAAAAAGTGAGCGATCGACATTTCGGTATCGGCTCGGACGGAGTCATTTTCATCAATCCTTCCGACATCGCCGATTTTGAAATGGAGATGTTTAACGCTGACGGAACCAGAGCCGAGATGTGCGGTAACGGAATAAGAAGCGTTGCGAAATATGTTTACGACAGACATCTTACGGATAAAGAAGAGATGACCATCGAAAGCATGGGAAAGGTTAAGTACATTACCGTTTTCCCCGAAAACGGCAAAGCAAAGCTCATAAAAGTCGATATGGGCGAGCCCATACTTAAAGCGTCCGACATACCGGTAGTCTCAAACGAAGAAAAAGTCATCGACGAGATCATCTTTGTAGACGACAAAGAATATCGTATGACCTGCGTTTCCATGGGAAACCCTCACGCGGTGGTATTACTGGACCCCGATACCTTAAAAATAGAGGAGATCGGACCGAAGTTTGAAAACCACGTAAGATTTCCCGAGAGGATCAATACCGAATTTATAAAGATCATAGACAGAAAGAACGTTAAGATGCGTGTTTGGGAGAGAGGAACAGGCGAAACTCTCGCATGCGGAACGGGATGCTGCGCCACAACCGTAGCCTGCATTCTCAACAATCTTACCGATGACGAGATCATCGTGCACGTTCGCGGCGGTGACATCAATGTAAAGTGGGACAAAGAAACAAATCACGTATTCATGACAGGCCCCGCCGAGTTTGTATTTGACGGAGAGATAGAATATTAAAAAGAGGCGACAACGATGGTTAAGATCAATGACAATTATCTGAATCTGAAAGGAAGCTACCTTTTTTCGACCATAGCAAAGAAGGTTAAAGCTTACAGTGAGGAAAATCCCGACAAAAAGATAATAAGGCTGGGAATAGGCGACGTTACGAGACCCCTTTCTTCCTCCGTTATTGCAAGTCTTTACAGTGCGGTAGACGAAATGGCAAAGAAAGAAACCTTCAAAGGCTATGCCCCGGATCTCGGATATGAGTTTTTAAGAAGTGCCATCGCCAAAAACGATTATAAAGACAGAGGCTGCAATATCGAAGCCGATGAGATATTCGTTTCCGACGGTGCAAAGTGCGATTCGGGAAACATTCAGGAAATTTTTTCAACCGATAACGTTATCGCCGTATGCGATCCCGTTTATCCCGTATATGTGGATTCAAACGTAATGGCCGGAAGAACGGGCCTTTTTGATGAAAATACGGGCAAGTATTCAAAAGTTGTCTACATGCCCTGCACAAAGGAAAACAATTTTACACCGGCATTTCCCGAGAAGACTCCGGACATCATCTATCTTTGTTTTCCCAATAACCCCACCGGCGGTGTAATAACAACATCCGAACTTCAGAAGTGGGTTGATTACGCAAATGAAAAGAAAGCGGTCATCATCTACGATGCCGCTTACGAAGCATATATAAGAGAAGAAAACATCCCTCACACGATCTACGAGTGTGAAGGTGCCGATACATGCGCCATCGAGTTAAGATCCTTTTCCAAAAATGCAGGATTTACCGGACTTAGACTCGGATTTACCGTCATTCCCAAGAAACTTAAGGTCGGAGATGTTTCGCTTAATTCGCTTTGGGCAAGAAGACACAGCACAAAGTATAACGGCGCTCCTTATATTGTTCAAAGAGCCGGGGAAGCGGTTTATTCGGATGCCGGAAAAGCCGAAGTAAAAGAGCTCGTAAACTACTATATGCAGAACGCTTCCTATATTTGTGAAGGCTTAAAGAGCGCAGGTTACGAGATCTACGGCGGAGTGAACGCGCCTTACATCTGGCTTAAGACACCCGATAACCTCACAAGCTGGGAGTTCTTCGACATGCTCCTTAACAAAGCATCCGTTGTGGGTACACCCGGTTCGGGCTTTGGTCCCAGCGGCGAAGGATACTTCAGACTGACCGCTTTCGGCGATCACGAAGCCACCAAAGAGGCGATCGAGAGGATAAAGAAGTTATAGTATTGTTGCGGGTTTTTTCATTAAGTGATAAATTTGATTATATGAAAAAAACAGCGCTCATACTGTCGAAAATATCATATTTTATAGCATCGGTCATTTTACTTTACCTTTCCGTGCAGTCCGCGAGACTTACGTTTCTTTCCGACGTTTCAAATCTTGTGGATGAAAGCATAAGAAAAGGCAAAGATATATTTATATTGAACATATTGGTCGCAATTCTCGGGGCAGCGGTACTCTATGCCCTTTCGGAGGCGATCTTTAAAGAAGATAAGCAGAAAAACCGTAAAAGACTGTCGGTCATACAAATTGCGGTTTCCTGCTTTATTTTTGTTTTATTGATCCTTTTTGTTCTTAAAACAAAGATATCTCCCTACTGGGACCAGATGGAAGTTTTTTTGAACGCTCAAAGGTTCAACGACGGCAATTTTGAAGACATGAACAACATGTATCTTAAGATGTATCCCCAGCAATACGGCTTAATCTTCTTTGAGGGGATACTTATAAGGATCGTAAACCACTACAGATTTATGCAGTGTCTGAACGCGCTTTTCATTTCTTTGTCGGTCTTCTTTGCCGGCAGAACGGTACTTCTCGTATCGGACAATGAGAAGGCAAGCTTTTTTGCAACGGTTCTCATGGCAGTAAACTTTCCCTTCTTCTACTACGTTTCTTTCGTGTACGGAGACGTTTTCTTTGCATTTTCCGCGATACTTATCGCATACTTATCCATCAACTTCTGTAAAAAGAAAAAACCCGGTTTTATCGTGGGTGCACTGGCCACAGCCTGTGTTGCTCTTCCCGTAAGGCAGAATGCGCTGATATTCCTGGTTACGATTGTCATTTTCTTTTTACTGTATGCCCTTAAAGAAAAGAAGCTTATATATATACTCATCGCGGTTTTGTTTATGACGTTACCGCTTCTTACCGATGCCGGCATAAAAAAATATTACGAGCATAAGAGCGGATACGAGATAAGCCACGAGGAGATTCCGAAGATAAGCTGGGTAGTAATGGGACTTCAGGGCGATCCTTATGAGGGAAAGGGCGTAGGTTATTATAACGGCTACAATTACGGATCATATCTTTTCCATGATTCAAAGAAAGAACTTGCCGCCGCTCATTCAAGGGAAGAACTTTCCTTGAGACTTTCCGAGTTTAAACAAAACAAAAAAATGGCCGTTGATTTCTTTAACTATAAGGCACTTGAGCAGTGGAGCGATCCCCTTTTTGAGTCTGCGCATATGACCGCGGGGGACGGAAGCGAATATGATAAAATGCGTCTTTTCTACAATTCAAAAGTGCTGGGTATTTTAAGATTTTTACTGAACTATTATCAGTTCTTCATATATGCCTTCGCCCTTGTGTTTACAGCGAAGGGCGCATTTGGCAAAACCGATGCCGAGAGCGAACGCTTTGGTAAAAACCTGTATTCATCCATCTTTACGATCATGTTTACGGGGGGATTTTTGTTCAGTCTCATTTGGGAAGCAAAGGGAAGATACGTGTTCCCCTTCTTTGTTGTGCTGATCCCGGTAGCGGCAGCGGGACTTAAGATCACCCTCGACTTTGTCATCCAACGCATTAAAAAAGTGAAAGGAGAAAGTAAGGCATGAAAAAAACTGCTCTCATCCTTTCAAAGATAGCGACTGCCATAGCGGCATTGTTTTCTTTGTACCTTTTTGTAAACGCGATCCACTATACCTTCAATATGAACCTTTACTATTTTGAAGGTATCTCTTTCATGACGGAAGGTCCCGATTCAAGGCTTAAAAACCTTATCTTCATCGCACTCTCCTTTATCGGTGCCTTTGTTTTGTGTAAGCTTCTGTTCCTTGGTTGCAAGGACAAAAATTCCAAAAACAGGCGTGTTTTCATCGCCTCGATCCTTTCGTCACTGATCGTTCTTGCAGGCCTTGTTTACTTTGTGGTAAAGACTCACATAGCCGTTGAATGCGATCAGTATGAAGTGTTCATTCGTGCTCTCGACTTTGCTAAGGGTGATTTCTCATGGGTCGGCGATTACTACATCCAGATGTATCCTCAACAGCTGGGCCTTGCTTTCTTTGAAAGCTTTTTCTTACATTTCACACAGGACTGGCTCATATTCCAGATACTTAACGCAGTATTTGTGGCAGCGAGCATTTTCTTTATATGCAGGGTAAGCCATGAAGCTTTCGAAAATCCTTACGTAAGCTTCGTTACTTTGTTGATGACTCTTTTATGCTTCCCCCTTTATTACTATGTAAGCTTTGTTTACGGCGACGTGTTTATGATATTTGCGTCACTGTTTATTTCCTGGGCCCTCATTAAGTACATAAAGACTTCGAAAAGATCCTACGGGATATTGATGATCGCGGCAGCGGTCGTGATGGTTCCCATAAGGAAAAACTCCTTGGTATTTTTGATCGCCGTTGCGGGAGCATTGGTTATCTTTTCACTTTTAAAGAAAAAAGCGGCACCCCTCATCATGGCTGCTTTGATACTTGTGATCCCCTATCTTTCAAACGAAGCAATAGTTAAAGGATACGAGATAAGATCCGGGTCAAAAGTCGAAAACGGAATGCCTGCCATCAACTGGATCGCCATGGGATTGTACCCTGCGATAAACGAAAACTGCAGCGTCGGCGTTTACAACATGTACAACGAGATCACGTATTTTAACGCAAACAGAGACAAAAAGGTCTCTTCGCAGATGTCAAAAGACTACATAAACCAAAGAATGAGCGAATTCAAAGCCGACAAGAAAGAAGCCTATGCCTTCTTCAGGTTCAAGATACTCGAGCAGTGGACGGAGCCCACGTTCTCTTCCATCGACTCGACGGTGGGACTTCACAAATACTGCTGGGAAGAAGTAAAGTTCTCTTACGACTTCCATACGTTAAATACCATGAGTAACATCATGAACGTTCTCCAAAGTTTCGCCTATGCTTTTTCTTTCCTCTTCTTTGCAGTTTCGACAGTAAGGGACAAAGAAAACAGATCGATAGTCTTAACGATCGGCTTTATCGGAGGTTTCCTTTTCAGCATCCTCTGGGAAGCAAGCGGCAGATACGCTTTTCCTTATTTTATGCTGCTCATCCCTTTGGCTTCGGGAGCCGCCGGAACGGTTATGAACTTGTTTGAGGAAAAAGTGCTTTCAAAGATAAAAAAGAAAGACGGGACAACCGATGGAAAATCTTGTTAAAAACTCGATCGTCACTTTAAAAAAGGGCGAGGGCAGAAGCCTCAAAGCGGGGGGAGCCTGGATATTTGACAATGAAATAGAATCGATAATGGGAACCTTTACAAACGGAGACATTGTAAAGGTTCATGATTTTGACGGCTACGAACTGGGAGCCGGCTTTATAAATCAAAATTCGAAGATAAGAGTAAGAATGCTTACAAGAAACCGAAACTGCGAGGTAACAAAGGAGTTTCTTGAAGACAGAGTCAAAGCCGCATGGGATTACAGAAAAGCGGTCATGGGAAAAGATGACTTAAATTGCTGCAGACTTATTTTCGGAGAGGCGGATTTTCTTCCGGGACTTGTGATCGACAAATATAACGACGTATTGGTAGTCGAAAGTCTTTCCCTTGGAATGGACAGAGTAAAGAATATTGTCATCGATCATCTTAAAAAGCTCCTTTCGGATGACGGGTACAATATAAAAGGAGTATATGAACGCTCCGACGCGCCCATTCGCAAAAAAGAAGGAATGGAGCCTCATAAAGGCTTTATCGGCGAGGAGTTTGACACAAACGTAGAGATTGTGGAAAACGGTGTGAAGTATACTGTGGATGTGGTTAACGGCCAGAAGACAGGTTTCTTTTTGGATCAGAAATACAACCGTCTTGCCATGCAGAAAGTGATAAAAGGCTTAAAGAGCGTATCGGAAAACGTAAGGGTTCTCGATTGCTTTACCCATATGGGTACCTTTGCGTTAAATTGCGGTCTTGCCGGCGCCACCGACGTCGAAGGACTGGACATTTCCGAATATGCCGTTTCCCAGGCAACAAAGAATGCAAAGAAGAACGGTCTTGAAGACCGGGTTAAGTTCAGAGCGGCAAACGTTTTGGATGAATTACCGAGATTGTACGAAGCGGGCGAAAAGTACGATGTCGTCATACTCGATCCTCCCGCCTTCACCAAATCAAGGGAAGCGACAAAAAATGCGATAAAGGGATATCGTGAGATAAACATGAAAGGCCTCAAACTCGTAAGAGACGGTGGATACCTTGCCACCTGTTCCTGTTCCCATTTCATGACCCAGGAGCTCTTTACGGAAGTGATCTCTCAGGCAGCTAAGAGTGTTCACAAAAGACTTACGCAGGTTGAGTTTAAGACACAGGCTCCCGACCACCCGATTCTTTGGGCTGCGGATGAATCATATTATTTGAAATTTTATATCTTCAGGGTGAGTGATGAGAAATAACGGAGTGAACAGATGATAAAAAAGCGGATATTTTCGTGTTTTCTTTCGTTTTCCATATTTATTGGACTTACCGGCTGCGGTGAAGTTTCATCGGTAAGCGAAACCGTGAGCGCGAGCGAATCGGTTCCCGTGGAAAGCGTGGTTTCGGTTATTGAAGAACCCGAAACTGTGGAGGAAGAAAAGGAAGTCATCTGGGACTTCGACGAATACATAAACGAAGAATGGAAGAACGAGCAGAGAAAAAATGGAGAGACTACCGTTTACTTCTGTGACGGGCACAGACAGATCGTCAAGGAAAGACTCGTTGACATTCTTGAAAACGAAGATATCTCCGCTCTTTCCGAAGACGACGGTCTTTACAAAGAGATCGTCATGTATCGACAGTTTGTAAATGCTGCCGATGAGAATGAAAAAAACATCGAATCCATAAAAAAGTATCTTTCGAAGATAGACAGCGTAGAGTCACTTAACGATCTTTACGATCTGTACAAAGATGAATCGTACGCCGTTAACAATTACGTTCTCAAGTTTGAAATAAATCCCGACAATTTCGGCTACAACGAACTATGGTTTGTTCCGAATGCCATGACGGACAAAATAAGCGAAATTATCGAAGCGGTCGGCGGAAAGGGTCCTAAAGATAAAGGTGAGAGCTTTCTTGCTCTGATGGAACAACTCGGATACTCCAAAGAAAGAACGACCGAAATATTGGATAACGCCACAAAAATGGGTGAGCTCATAAGCGATTATTGGAACAACCCCAAAATAGACGGTTACACATATTATTACGACTCGGAAAAGTTTGATAAGAATGATGTCAAGGTTCCCGTTTTTGACATACTTAAAGAACTGAACGCCTTCGGAGCGAGTGAAGACTTTCTTGCCGAGAAAGGCTGCTGCGAGTTTTTAAATACGACATTTATCGAAGAAAACGTTCCTTTGTTAAGAGATCATCTTCTTATCAAATCCGTTTTCTTATTCTCATGGATATCCGCGCCCGCAATCGTAACCGAAGAAGCAAAAGACATGAAGCCTGCGGCGTTGTCTTTCCTTATGATCAACGCCGGAGACGTGCTTACAAAAGAGTATATAAAACGCTATCTTGACGATTCGGTGATCGAGGAAGCGAACGAATACATAAAAGAGATAAAGCAGGCCGCGATTGATACGGTATATGATACAAGCTGGCTCACTGTACACGGCAAAGAACTGGCAAGAAGAAAGATCTTAAAAATGCGCGATGTCATCGCCGAAAACGAAGACACCGACGATCTTTCAAATATCACCTTATCCGACGACATTGTTGAAAACTATCTTGCTTTCTTGGTAAACCGCGAAAACTTCTTCAGATCCCAGACGGCTAAAGAAGACGAGGGCAGACAGGTATACAAAGCGGATATGCTTGATGTGAACGGGCGCTTCTATCCCGAATACAACAAAGTTATGATCACGGCAGGCCTATTAAGTTACTATGCCGATGCCGGAGAGATGTCATACGAAGAGAAGCTTGGTTATTTTGGAAGAACGATCGCTCACGAGATAGCGCATTGCTATGATCCGAGCAACATCGCATATGACGGCGACGGATATTTCGAGCCCTGGTTTACCGATGAAGAACAGTCTGCCTACGATGAAGAGATAAAAAAACTCGGTACGTTTCTTTCGGGAAAGAAAGACGAATACGGAAACGAGATAAACGTAAACGTTGTAATGAACGAAACCTACGCCGATATTTTGGGACTAAAGATATGCCTTAGATTATTGTCCGAAAAAGAAGACGCCGATTACGAAACTTTCTTCAGAACATATGCAAAGCAGAACGCGTCGTACTATTCAAAAGATGATGCGGAGGCCATATTAAAAGACTCTCATCTTCCCAACAAATTAAGGGTAAATCTCATTTGCGGACAGTTTGATGAGTTTTATGAGACATTCGAAGTGTCCGAAAGGAGTGAATACTTCATTCCCAAAGAAGAACGCATCGATCTTTTTACAAAGTGATAAGAGGCTTTATTGTTATTTTTTATCCTCTCGATTATAATCATTAGGAAAGCTTAAGTAAGGAGAACCGGATGACACCCGACAAGATATGGTCGAATCTTGTAAAGAAGTTAAAACCCCAGCATAAGACAGCCTTTTTATCGGCTTTTATCATTGGTCTTTTAACTCATCTTTATGCGATGACCAACAATTTTCTTACATACGATTCCATGTGGAACATATACTCCGATCAGGACATGATCACATCCGGAAGGCAGTTTTTGACCTATGCCTGCAGTGTGGGATCTTATTTTGATCTTCCTATGATAAACGGGTTATTGGCGATCATCTGGCTTTCAATCTCAGCCGCTTTGATCGTCGAGTGTTTCAACATCGAAGGAAAGGTTCTTCCGGTGATAGCCGGCGGACTTATGGTCACATTCCCTTCAGTATCTTCCACTTTTGCATATTCTTATACGATCGACGGCTACATGCTTGCAATCTTGCTTTCGATACTCGCTTTCTTTCTCGCCGACAGATTCAAGTACGGTTTTATAGCGGGTATCTTCTCGCTTGGCATAAGCCTTGGGATTTATCAGGCAGAGTTTTCCTTTACGATTCTTATATGCATATGCGCATTGTTTATCTATATACTTAACAACACTCCCGTAAAAGAGATGATCTCCAAGATATGGAGATACATCGTTATGGGTGTGGGTGGATATGCTTTTTACCTTATAAGTCTTAAGATAATGCTTTCCATAAAGCATACCGAGATTTCCGGATATCAGGGAACAGACAGAGTTTCGACATTTGCTCTTTCCGATCTTCCGACGGGCCTTAAGGCAGCATGGGAAAACTTCTACTACTTCATGCGTTACGGCGGAATATTCTCCGCAACCGGTGCAATGAAGATATCCTATCTTGTATTCATGGCAATGGGAGCCGTAAGTTTTGTATATCTTTTCGTTAAAAAGAAAGCCTACAAGAGCGTATTCAACATCGTCCTTACGATAGTGCTTGCGATGGCGATACCGTTTTCTTCGTGCCTCATTACAATACTTTCCCCCGATACGTATTTCCACATTTTAATGCGTATGCCCTGGGTAGCGGTGATGATCTTCTTTGCGGCACTCATATCCATGTTCAACAAAGAGGTTTCAATAAAGGCCGAGACCGCAATGGCACTTGTAAGTGTGGTGAGTGCTTTTGTTTTGATCCTTCAGTTTGCGGTTTCTTCAAACATCGTTTATTTTAATCTGAACGAGCGGTACGAAAAAACCTATGCGATGTGCGTAAGAATGCTGGACAGGATTGAGCAGACCGAAGGTTATGAGGCCGGCATGCCGGTAGCCATCCTGGGGGGATTTCCGGATGAAAACTATTATGCTCATACGGACATTACGGCGGATGTGTTGAGCGGTTATTTCGGAGTGGACGGTGAGTACGTTTGTAACTCGACAAGTTCCTTTGAATCTTTCATGGAAAGGTATCTCAATTTCTCCTTCCCCGTATTGTCACTCGAAGAGGAATTAAGCCTTATAGATACCGATACTTTCAAGGGTATGAAAAACTTCCCTTCGGCCGAAAGTATAGAGCTTATCAACGGCGTTTTAGTCATAAAATTAAACGGTTAAACAGTCACTTCCAAGTGACTGTTTTTCTTTACATTAAGCCCTTATCGTGTAATAATATTTTAGAGTAAAATCTTCCCGAAGATCTTCGGGAAACATCATATTCATGCGGTTAATCCGGACCTCGTCCGTTTTAATGTATATATTTTTATCAATCCGTGCTTTTTGTGCGAATTAGGAGGAGAAAAGTATGAAAATGATCTACCAGGTAGAAGACAAGCCTTCATTCGGTAAGGTATTGGTCTTCGCATTGCAGCAGCTGCTTGCAATTCTTGCGGCAACAATCGCCGTTCCCGCCATTATCGGCAACAACATGTCACCTTCGGCAGCTTTATTCGGAGCCGGTGTCGGAACATTGGTTTACCTTCTTTTCACAAAGTTTAAGAGCCCCGTATTCTTAGGTTCTTCCTTTGCATTCATCGGTTCAATGTTCGCAGCATTCGCAGGCGGTGTTTCAATGTCTGTCGGCTATCTCGGACTTATCGTAGGTGCAGCTTTTGCAGGTCTTGTTTATGTAGTACTTGCAGCAGTGGTTAAATTCGCAGGCGTTGCCTGGATCAACAAACTTATGCCCGCAGTTGTTATCGGACCTACCGTTGCAATCATCGGACTTTCACTTGCAGGAAATGCGGTAGGCGATCTTACAACAGGTAAGGTATTCGGTGCTGACGGTGCTCAGCTTGCATCCCCCTATTTATGTCTTGTATGCGGACTTGTAACGCTCTTCGTTACAATGCTTTGCTCCGTATACGGTAAGAAGATGATCAAGATGATCCCCTTCATTCTCGGTATCTGCGCAGGATATGCGGTAGCAGCTTGCTTTACCGTTATCGGTAATGCGGCAGGCATCGATGCATTCAAGATCATCAGCTTTGAAGCTTTCAAGTCAATGCAGTGGTATCCCACATTTACATTTGTAACAGCATTCTCAGGCGACTTCGCATTCGGCGATGTGGGATCTATGGGTGCTTATATCGGAACTATCGCAGCAGCTTACATTCCTGTTGCATTCGTAGTATTCGCTGAGCATATCGCAGATCACAAGAACCTTTCTTCCATCATTGAAAAAGACCTTCTTGAAGATCCCGGTCTTCACAGAACACTTCTCGGTGACGGTGTCGGCTCCATGATCGGTGCATTCTTCGGCGGATGTCCCAACACCACATACGGTGAGTCGGTTGGCTGCGTAGCTATTTCTTCAAACGCTTCCATCATCACCATCCTTACAACTTCAATACTTGCGATCGTAGCTTCATTCGTAGCTCCTTTCGTAACATTCCTTGCAACGATCCCCAACTGCGTAATGGGCGGCGTTTGTGTAGCTCTTTACGGATTCATCGCCGTATCCGGTCTTAAGATGATCCAGGGCGTTGACTTAAACGACAACACCAATCTCTTTACCGTATCGGTTATCCTTATCGCAGGTATCGGCGGTCTTGCAGTAAGCTTTGGTTCGGTTACCATTACCGAAGTTGCATGTGCACTTATACTTGGTATCATTACAAACAAAATTCTTTCACTTAAGAAGGAAAAGAGCGATAAATAAATCTTGTCGGGAGGGTTTCTATGATTCACGATGGCAAAATACTGATTGGGAAATCCGAGGGTGAGGGCGTATACATTTATCCCAAGATGGCTAACAGACACGGTATGATCTGCGGTGCCACCGGTACGGGTAAGACCGTAACCTTAAAGGTTATGGCTGAATCGTTCAGCGATCTGGGTGTTCCGGTATTCTTGGCCGACATCAAGGGCGACCTTGCGGCTATGAGTAACAAAGGAAGCGAAAACGAGAACGTCAACAAGCGTGTGGAATCCATGGGACTTAAAGAACTCGGATATGAGTTTAAAGAGTATCCGTCCAATTATTGGGACGTATACGGAAAAATGGGCATGCCCCTTCGTACCACGGTTTCGGAGATGGGTCCCATCCTTCTTTCCAGAATACTCGATCTTAACGATACTCAGTCGGATGTACTTACGGTTCTTTTCAAGATCGCAGACGACAACAGTCTGTTGCTTGATGACATCAAGGACTTGAAAGCGATGATACAGTATGTTTCCGAAAAGGACGTGAACAAAGAGCTCGCTCCCGTATACGGAAATCTTGCTCCTCAGTCATTGGCAGCCATTCAGCGTGCGATCGTGGCACTTGAGGCCGACGGCGCCGATAAGTTCTTCGGTGAACCCGCACTTGATATTAAAGATTGGCTCGATCATGACCGTGACGGCAGAGGAGTCATCCAGATACTCGATTGTCAGGAACTCATTCTTCATCCGAGAACATACGCAACATTCCTTCTCTGGCTCATGAGCGAACTGTTCGAGGAGCTTCCCGAAATGGGAGATCTTGAGAAGCCGAAGATGGTATTCTTCTTCGACGAAGCACATCTTCTTTTCGACGGTGCTCCAAAGGTACTTCTTGAGAAGATCGAGCAGGTAGTAAAGCTCATCCGTTCAAAGGGCGTAGGTGTTTACTTTATCACTCAAAACCCCAAGGATATTCCGGACGGAATACTTGCACAGCTTGGTAATAAAGTTGAGCATGCCTTAAGAGCTTACACACCCGCAGAGCAAAAGGGTGCAAGAGCCGCAGCTACGGCTTTCAGAGAGAATCCCGCATTTGATACCTATACGGTATTGCAGGAACTGGGAACGGGTGAAGCTTTGATATCCGTTCTCGACGAAGGCGGTATACCTACGATAGTTAAGCGCGCAAAGATATTACCTCCTCAAAGTCAGATGGGAACTCTTGATGACGCAGACAGAAAATATCAGGTAGACCATTGCCAGCTTCTTTACAAATACAACAAAGAAGAAGACAGAGATTCTGCATATGAGTTTATGCAGAGAAGACTTTCCAAGCAGCAGGAAGATGCCGAGCAGGCAGCTTTGGATGCGGCAGCGGCAAAAGAGCAGGCATTAAAGGACAAAGAAGATGCCAAGGCAAAAGCTCAGGCCGAAAAAGAAGAGCTTCGTAAAAAAGCTCAGAAGAAGACTGCAGTTAAGAACGCAGCCAAGTCGGTTGCTTCTTCCACAGCCGGAACGGTGGGAAGAGAGATCGGTAAGTCGCTTGGAAACGTAGGCGGAAAGTTCGGTAAGACTCTCGGCGGAAACGTCGGAGCGGCTCTCGGACGAGGCATAATCGGAACATTGTTCAAACTTTAAAGATATAGAAACAGCAAAGCGGAGATGAATAGTCTCCGCTTTTGTTTAAAAGAATATTTAACTGAAAAAAGACCTCGTAAGAGGTCTTTTTAACAGCCTGATTATTTGATAACTTTGATCCAGCCTTCGGGAGCTTCAAGGCGACCCATCTGAATGCCGGTAAGTGTATCGTAAAGTTTCTTGGTTACAGGGCCCATGTCTGTCATACCTGCGGGTAAGCAGATCTCGTTGCCGTGATCAACGATCTTTCCTACGGGTGAGATAACAGCTGCGGTACCGCAAAGACCACATTCTGCCATGTCCTTAACTTCGTCGAAGTATACGGGACGTTCCTCGGTCTTAAGACCCAAGATCTCTTTTGCAACATACATGAGCGATCTTCTTGTGATCGAAGGAAGGATGCTGTCCGACTTGGGAGTTACAACAGTGCCGTCCTTTGTTACGAATAAGAAGTTTGCTCCGCCTGTTTCTTCAACCTTGGTGCGCGTTGCCGCATCAAGATACAT
The DNA here is from genome assembly GCA_017963665.1 of Lachnospiraceae bacterium. Lineage (GTDB taxonomy): Bacteria > Bacillota > Clostridia > Lachnospirales > Lachnospiraceae > UBA1258. Next base: position 16,020 of record JAGCTJ010000186.1, read on the forward strand.
GTTCTCGTCAAATCCTTTTTCATGAGCATCCTGAATAGCATAAAGGCTCATTGCGTAGTTAAGACCTGCCTTGATGTGACCGGTTCCGTGAGGAGCCGCACGGTCGAAGTCCGAAACTCTGATCGTTAAAGGCTTTATGCCGCCCTTGAAGTAAGGGCCTACAGGTGTACAGAACATTCTGAACTGATACTCTGCAGCGGGCTTAACTCCGATAACGGGAGAACTTCCGAACATATAAGGTCTTATGTATAATGTAGCACCGGATCCGTAAGGGGGAACAAATGCTTCATTGGCTGCAACCACATCCTCGACCGCCTTGATAAATCTTTCCTTGGGAAATACAGGCATTTCAAGTCGCTTGCAGCTGTCGATCATACGATCTGCATTTAAGTCGGGACGGAAGCACACGATATGACCGTCCTCCGTGGTATATGCCTTTAATCCTTCAAAACATGTCTGAGCGTACTGAAGAACGCCGGCACATTCGCTTATGACGACCTGATCATCAGAGGTGAGGCAACCCTCATCCCATGCGCCGTCCTTGAAGTTTGATACGAAACGCTTATCGGTGCGGATGTAACCGAAGCCGATATTAGACCAGTCGATATTAGCTTTTTCCATGATCCGTTACTCCTTTTTTCTTTATTATTTCGCTCTTTGTTTCAATCCGAGCAAAACCTTTGACAACAATTATGGTATTGTTTTTCTCAAAAGTCAACAAAACATTGCAATAATGCGAAGTTTAAGACATACTGATAATGTATTTTGAATAAAAGTATAAAGAAAACGAGACGAAAAATGGAATTCAGACCCTGTATCGACATACATAACGGAAAAGTTAAACAGATAATCGGTTCTTCATTAAAAGATAAAGGTGACAGTGCCTACGATAACTTCGTGTCCTCAAAAGACGCCGCTTTTTATGCCGATCTTTACAAAAAGGACGATCTTAAAGGCGCACATGTCATAATACTTAATTCAAAAGACAGTGAATATTATGAAGAGAGTAAAGCGCAGGCTTTCGGAGCGCTTTCTTCTTACAAAAATGCCTTACAGATCGGCGGGGGCGTGAACGATCAAAACGCAAAAGAGTTCATCGAAGCGGGGGCTTCACATGTCATCGTTACAAGCTTTGTGTTTAAAGACGGTAAGGTCAACATGGACAATCTTAAAAAGCTTGTGGACGCCGTGGGAAAAGAGCACGTAGTGCTTGACTTAAGCGCCGGGGTTAAGGACGGCAAATATTTTGTGGTTACCGACAGATGGCAGAAGTTTACTGATGAAGAGATAAGTGAAATCCTTTTTGAGAAGCTTTCTTTGTACTGTGATGAATTTCTCGTTCACGCGACAAATGTGGAGGGAAAGAAAGCGGGTATAGATAAAAAGCTGATCGATATTCTTTCAAACGTAGTGAAAAAGACGAAAGCCAAAGTCACTTACGCCGGCGGTATCAGCAGTATGGACGACATCGCATACATAAAAAACGCCTCCGACAATAAGCTTAATTTCACTGTCGGAAGCGCTCTCGATCTTTTCGGCGGTAATCTTAAATACGAAGATCTCGTTAAATGCTGTAAATAGTTTAAACGTTCGATCCCGCATGCTGTTTTCTGAACTGGTGCGGGGTTATTTTATTTTTCTCCTTAAACGCATGGATAAGATGGGAACAGTCGCAAAAACCCGTCTCCTGGCTTATGTATGTAAGGTCATAATCGGTAAAAAGAAGCATGTTCTCAGCCTTGCAAAGCCTTAAGAACGAAATGTAATGCTTGCAGGACTGGCCGTACAATTCCGTAAAACACTTGGCAAAGTACGAATAGCTCATGTTGCATCTTTTTGCGAGGTCTTCGACGCGAAGTTCCTCGTTTAAGTGTTCGTCTATATATTCGGTTATGCTGTTGATCCCGGCACTGTCTCTGGTATCGGGGGTATCGGGAAGAGATAATCCGAGTTCACGCCTTTTTCTTAAAAAGTAGATAAGGAGCTCGCAGATATATGACCTCGTTATCGAATAAAAGCCGAAATTCCTCTCGTTCAACTCTTTTAAACATCCTTCAAATATGGCCTTTACGCGCTCTCTTTCGGTATCGCTTTTTTCCGAGAGAGAAATTTGCAAAAATTCCTCTTTCTTGGGCATACCTGTGGGGAAACTCATGGAAAATCTTACGTTACCGGTTTCGGAAGAGTGAATGGAAGATTCCAATTGATTAATATCAAATTTTATGCCGTAAAATTTAAGGGGGCCGTAACTTGAAGTATAGATCGAATGGACGCTGGAGGGCGGAAAAATAAATACATCGTCGGGACCGAGATTGAAGGTTTCCGAATCACATGTAACGATGGCATTTCCCTCGAGCATATACATTATTTCCACAAAATAGTGCCAATGGGCGCGAACAGGAAAGACATTTTTCGATGCGTCAAAAAGAAATGCTTCATATGGGGCGTTCAGAGTATCTGTGTATTCAAACAGTGAGTTCATGGGCCCTCCGAAGTAAATAGTTTTCTACAACTTTTTTATAGGGTGATTATAGCGATTATTTATCCAAAAATCTATAGTAAAATAAGAAATTGTTATTTTCGGGAGGAAAGAAATGGATTACATTTGCGGAATAACATTTGCACCCTTCGTGCCCGGCAGATGTTACAACACCAAAGAGGCCAAAGAGAGTTTCTTAAAGATGATAGAGAGCACACATGCGAATTTCGTCATCTTTGTGCCAAACGCTTTACAGGATACTCCGCAATCCGAAGTTATCACAATGGGCGAAGAGAGCGTCAACGAAGAAGAGCTTACGGAAATGATCCTTTTTGCGAAAGAGCAGGGTCTTAAAGTTGCGATCAAACCTACCGTAAATTGCAGAAACGGTGCTTGGCGTGCATTTATAAACTTCTTCGATGAAGATGTCGTATGTGAGCCCAAATGGGGTAACTGGTTTAAATCCTATACCGAATTTCAGTTAAGATATGCCAAAGTTGCGGAAGCAACGAAGTGCGATATGTTCATCGCAGGCTGCGAAATGGTCATGAGTGAGCATAGAGAAAAAGAATGGAGACAGCTCATCAAAGATATAAAGAGCGTTTACAGCGGCCCCGTATCTTACAATACAGACAAATATCAGGAGCATAACGTTAAATGGTGGGATGCCGTTGATGTTATTTCTTCCAGCGGATACTATCCCGTCGATAAGTGGGAAGAACAACTTGACCGTATCGAGAAAGTCGTTAAAAAGTACAACAAACCTTTCTTCTTTGCGGAAACCGGTTGTATGTCCACCGAAGGGTCCAAGTTTGTGCCCAACGACTGGTGTCTTGACGGTGACAGCGATCTTGAGGGCCAGGCAGAATGGTACAAAGCCATGATGGACGCTTGCGATAAGCGCGAATGGGTTGGCGGTATGTGTCTTTGGGATTGGCCGATCAAACTGTACAATCCTAAGGACGCAGACAAGTATAAAAAGTATGAGTTGTATGCTAAACCTGCATGCGATGTAATAAAAGAGTATTACGATAAAAAACAGTGAATCAGATAAGAGAGGTTATCATGACAGATCTTAAAGGAAAATGGGTACTAATAACCGGAGCCAGCAGAGGAATCGGCAGACTTTCCGCACTCTTTATGGCCAAACAGGGATGTAATCTGATTCTTCACAGCAGGAAACTTGATGGCACCAAAAGTCTTTTGGATGAAGTAAAAGCGCTGGGTGTTGAAGCATATTCGGTAGCAGCAGAGCTTTCGGATATGGCAGATGTTAATGCCATGCTTAAGACGATCGATGAAAAAGGAACCCGGGTCGATGTTGTTTTGAACAACGCCGGACTTCAGATCGGTTACAGAGTTGACTATCTCAACACTCCGATAGAAGATTATCCGATCAGTTTTGCGATAAACACCACCGCACCGATGGCTATATGTTATCACTTTCTTCCGGGGATGATAGAAAGAGGCTTCGGAAGAATAGTAAACACGACATCGGGTATAGCACTTGAAGCCGAGCAGGCCGGTTACTCCGCAGCGAAAGCCGCACTTAACAAAGTAACCATAGACCTGGGCTATAAACTTAACGGAAGCGACGTTATCATTTCCCTGGCCGATCCCGGATGGTGTCGTACCGATCTTGGCGGACCGAGCGCACCCAACGCTCCCGAATCCACCATTCCCGGAATCGTGGTCGGAGCCTTTGTTAACGACAAGAAATCGGGCCGACTCTTCCCCGCACAGGACTTTAACGGAATGTCTTTAAAGGACGCTGTTGAAAAGGCAGAATCCTATAAGAGTTCTTATTAGTTATCAGAAAGACCTCGAAAGAGGTCTTTTTTGTTGCATATATTTGTAACAGGTTCTTAAAACACGCATAATCCTTGAATGAGGCCGATTCATATGGTATAAAAGTATTGATAAACCGTTGGAAAGTGAGCCAAGATGAAACTAAGCGAATTATTATCTTATCCATCAGTCATCGTTCAGTGCCATGACAACCCCGACGCAGACGCGATAGCCAGCGGATGGGCTCTGTATAAGTATCTCAAGAAAAACAACGTTCCCGTGAGATTTATATACGGTGGCAAGTTTGAGATTAAGAAATCCAATCTTATGCTCATGGTCTCAAACTTCAACATTCCCATCGAGTATGTGACCGAGCTTAACGAAGTGCCGGATCTGCTTATAACCGTCGATTGTCAGTACGGCGAAGGAAACGTTTGGCATTTTGATGCGAAGACGGTAGCCACCATAGATCACCACAGAGTCTCGGGACAGCTTCCAATACTTAACGATGTCCGTTCAAATCTCGGATCGTGTTCCACACTCGTCTGGGATCTTCTTAATAAAGAAGGATTTGACGTCAACGAAAATGCCGATCTTGCAACGGCACTTTATTACGGTCTTTTTACCGACACCAACGGATTCGCCGAACTCTCCCATCCTCTCGACCGAGACTTAAGAGACGAGCTTGTCATTAAGAGAAGCTACATTACTCTGTTCAGAAATTCAAACCTCAGTTTCGGCGAATTGAAGATCGCCGGCGAAGCGCTCGAGAACTCATTCACCGAGCCAAAATACAAATACGGAATGATCGAAGCCAAGCCCTGCGATCCTAACATACTCGGCGTAATAAGCGATATGTTCCTTGAAGTCGACTGCATCACTTGCTGCGTTGTATATAGCATACTCGAATTCGGTATAAAACTTTCGATTAGAAGCTGTGTAAAGGAAGTAAAAGCCAACGAGTTTTCTGAATATCTTACCGAAGGTATCGGTTCCGGCGGCGGCCACATAGATAAAGCAGGCGGCTTTGTCGAGAGAAAGAGTATCGAAGAGGCAGGCATATCTTACGATGCCGCGTCCATTCATGATTTTATGAAAGCAAGGATGGACAGCTATTTTGAAAATACCGAGATCATCTATGTAAGAGAATTCAAAGGCGATCTTTCCGGATATCCCGTTTACAACAAAAAGGCGTTGCATCTTGGATACGTCGATCCTTCAAATATGGGTCTTGGCGGAAAGACCGTCTATGTGCGTACGATGGAAGGCGACCTTGATATCGTCATAAAAGATACTACGTACATAATGATCGGAATAGAGGGCGAGATATATCCTTCCGATCTGAGCCACTTTGAAAAGAGTTATATAAGAAGCGATGAGCCGTACGTTTACACCGGCGAATATGAGCCGACGATAAAAGACTCAAAGACCGGCGATAAGATTTCCATCAT
>JAGCTJ010000187.1 GCA_017963665.1 Lachnospiraceae bacterium
AACTTCTCGGTTGACTTTGCCTGCGTTGAAGTTGTAACGCCAAGCATTCTGTTAGAGTTCATCGCTGTTAAGTTGTGTTGTACTACCATAGTTTCCTCCTTGAAATAAGATGTGGCTTCCTTGCCACAAATGTGATTGGTTTGTGAAGTTTTGGTTGCTGCCGGTCGTACGCGCCTTAGGCTTCCTTAACTTCGGTTTTAAGGGTGAACCACCCTTACTTGTATAATATATCGGAATGATTTTCGAAATATTAACCAAAATCAATAAAATTAATCGTTAATAATATAAAAGTGCTTTACCTACATATTTTCAATTTTTGTTAATCATACTAACCCAATTCTTTCTTCAAATTTCATTATTGTTTTAATAAACTCAACTTCTGAATCCAATAATCTTTTTGACCTTACAACCGCTGTTTCAGATTGAAACTTGTAGTAGTTTATATCATTTCGATATTTATATACAGCATCAGGATAGCAATCATATCCCTCTACCCAAAACTTCTCCCCTGTATTCACAGAAACATCCCCATACGGAGTTGTAACGACCGGCACACCTTTTGACATTGCTTCAACCGAACTCGTTCCCCCACCACGGCGTATCGGATTAATGTATAAATCGCACAATTCTAAGAACGATAAGACATCTTCAACCATCCCCAGCACGTGAAAACAATTTCCTATCTGTCTATTAATAATTTCGTTTGGACTATATTCGCCCATAATAAGATACTCAACATTTGGATTTCTTTCTTTTATTGCTATAAGGACATCTATAAAACTATTGCTAATTTCAGAATTCAAACGTCCGCCGATAATCGCAATCAGGAAAACATCTTCTGCAATCCCCAATTCTGCTCTGGTGTGTTTTTGCGTTTGAGGTTTGAGTGAAGATACAAAAAATGAATCAATCACAGAATTATCGTTTAATCCTAATATTTTCAAACGCGATTTCAAGACCTCATCGTGACACCCAGAAAATGTTTGAAATCTGCATTCCGATATAGAAAGCATTGATGGACACATTCCGACACAAAGAGTTGGAAAAATTTTTGACACTAGGCCCGTCAATATCCCACTGCCACCAATAGCAACAACGTATTCTGGAGAAAGCCTACCGATTGTAGTCAATAATTCTATCATGGTTCGTGGATTAGGCATATTTCTTTCACACTGAAAAAACGGAATGCTAACGCCTTTCCAATCCAAATGATCTGCTTCCAACAGTTCATCTTTATAATTTCCTACTTGGCAACCCACAAACGGGACTTGTCCCACAGGCGAGAGCAATTCTGCTGTATTGATCAGCAACACTCTCTTTCCACTTTTGATCAATGTCTTACATCTATCAACAGAAGACTTGCTTGGGCCATGCTGATAGTCTATTTGCTGATCAGTCAATACAACAACAAAACCTTCTTTGCCTCTTGCATTTTTCAAATTCTTAATTAAATCAGACATTTTACATTCATACTGATCCATTACCCACTTATACAATTTTACTCTTGCTGAGAATGTTTTTTCCGTATCACATTCTGGAGAGACAAATACCCTTGAATTTACCTGTTGCCAAATATTATAAACGGAATCAACTCCTAAGTATTCACGGTTATCGTAAGTACAATTAAGAATATTAAGAACACTATCCTCATCGTTTTTGAGATAGTTTATAGCAGAAGCCAAATACACTGAAAGAATTCCAAATTTCTCCTTACTAAGTTCAGAAAACAACACGGCGATTTCATTCTTGCCAACAACATCCATATCTGATGTGGCCTCTATAATGGTTTCAACATATTGTCTCGTGAAAGAAGATACCGAATATGTATTAAGTTCAAGTTCAATTATCAAATATTTTATTAGCTCATATATGTTTTTATTCATATCTCTTTCTCCTTATATTCATGGCTTGTTTTTTTAATGCTATTACGAAAGGAGTCTCTTTTGCAAGAATTCCCTCAGTATTTATTATAATCACAATTAATTTGAAAATCATTCCATAAATATCGTATATCCAACAAAAAAAGAGACGGGCAATTGCCCGTCTCTTTCGGTAGTCAGCGACTCTATTATCCAAGTAATGACAATACGTTCTGATTTGACTGGTTAGCCTGTGCCAACATTGCTGTACCTGCCTGAGCAAGTATGTTATTGTTGGAGTACTTAACCATTTCAGATGCCATATCGGTATCACGGATAGCCGATTCAGCACTTGTGGTGTTCTCAACAACGTTGTCGAGGTTCTTGATCGTGTGCTCAAGTCTGTTCTGAACAGCACCGAGGTCAGATCTCTGTGAAGAAACTTTCTGAAGAGCTGCCTTGATCTCATCAATAGCTGACTGAGCATTTGCATTGGTAGCTCCTGATACCTTCGTTGATCCAACACCAAGTGTTGCACAGTTCATGTTACCGATCGAAATCGAAATGAACTGACCTTTTTCTGCACCAACCTGAAGGTTCTTTCCGGTGAATTCTCCGGTAAGAAGATTCATTTCGTTGAATGTTGTTGTGCTCTGTACACGGTTGATTTCTGTCTTGAGCTGCTGTATCTCGGCATCAATGTAACCACGGTCAACAGATGTCATGGTGTCGTTCGAAGCCTTGATTGCAAGTTCGTTCATTCTCTGAAGCATATCGTGTACTTCTGCGAGTGCACCTTCAGCTGTCTGTACACAAGAAATACCATCCTGTGCGTTTGCAGATGCCTGTGTTAAACCTTTGATCTGACGGCGCATCTTTTCGCTGATGGAAAGGCCTGCTGCATCGTCAGCTGCACGGTTGATCTTGTAACCTGAAGATAACTTCTCGGTTGACTTTGCCTGCGTTGAAGTTGTAACGCCAAGCATTCTGTTAGAGTTCATCGCTGTTAAGTTGTGTTGTACTACCATAATTTCCTCCTTGAAATAAGATGTGGCTTCCTTGCCACAAATGTGATTGGTTTGTGAAGTTTTGGTTGCTGCCGGTCGTACGCGCCTTAGGCTTCCTTAACTTCGGTTTTAAGGGTGAACCACCCTTACTTGTATATTATATCGGATAGTCTTCCGAAATAATAACACCAATTTTGTGAATAATTTGTTAATTTTTCTATTGCCAATATAACAACTTATTCTCTGTACTTTTTCTGATCCATAAGTCCCGAATAAGAACTTCCGCCGGCCTGCATTTGTTGCGCATAACTTCTTACGGCCTTCATGCCGGACCTCTGTCCTTTAAGTCTGTCTTTTTCGCTTTTAAATGCCGTCTCAAGCGCCTTCTTGTTTCTGGCTTCTTCGGCCTGGATCTTTGTGCTCAAAGAAGTTATCTCTGTAATAAGGCTTTGCATAACTTTTATTTCATCCTTATATGCATCCTTATTGGCACTTAACTCTTCTTTCACTTTCTCATATACAAGTTCGAAGCCCTCATCAAGCTTTTCAAGCTTATATATAAGTATGCCTTTCTCTTCTGAATTTTTATCATAAGCATCATATGAAAAAGGAGATGTCTTGGCTATTTCGAGCTGCTCTTCATCTTTTATATGGATCGCTTTTAATACTTCGATCTTTTTTTCGAGGCTTTCTTTTAAAGCGGAAAGGTATGTATTACTCATGAAACATTCGCCTTTTTCATTACTTCTTTCCAATTGTCTCTGACAGAGCGCAAGTGCATAACTACTTCTTCCATATCTGCCGGGTTCTTGGATACCATTGCATCAGTTATTCTTCTTGAAAGATATACATAGATATTTTCAAAATCCTGCGCAACCGGATATTTCATATCAAGAGTCTCTCTCAAATAATCTATTATCTTTTCAACTCTTACTATATTATTGTGAGCACCCTGAATATCCTTTTGCTCCATCTTAAGAATTGCAATATTTCCGAACTTTATTGCTCCTTCATATAAAAGAAGCGTAAGTTCTGCAGGTGAAGCCGTCAATATCCTGCTGTTGTTGTACTGTGCATAAGCGTTAGGCAATGCCATAAGTTAATGCCTCCAAAAATAAATTATTGTCCTCCACCGAACAGACCTGTCAAATAAGAATTCTGTGACTGGAGTTTCGAAAGAGCCACTTCCATCTTTGAAAACTTGTTGTAATACTTGTCTTCATAATCCTGAAGTTTTTTCTCGGCGTCCGCAACCTTAGTAGCGTAATCCGCTATATCGAGTTTCATCTGCTTATCGTCAAAGAAACTGCCGAAAGAAGACGTTGAAGTGGAGCCCGATAAATCATGAAGCTTGTCATAAAGTGTTGATGACAGTTTAGTAAAGAAACCAACAACCGCATCGGGATCGGTGGCTATCATTGACTTAAGCTTATCTGCGTTTCCGCTCGTAACTCCGTCATCTTTGTCACCATCTATATGAAGAACCGCTCTTTCATTTTCGGCCGCTTCAAAGTAATTCATGGTACCGATACCAAAATCACCAAGATAAAGAGTCTTTCCGTTTACCTCAAATCCGGAACTCATTCCGTCTTTAAGTGCATTGAATATCGAACCGAGCGTTGAATCTTTTCTGAAGAGCGAGTCTTTTATCTTTGTTTCCCACTTCTCGATTTCAGAATCGGACATTGCGTCTTTTTCTTCGTCGGTAAGAGGATCGTAACCTTTCGCAGCATCAGCGTTGTATAACTTGTCCATCTTTTTGATGAGCTCGTTGTACTTCTTAAGGAAGTCCTTTACAACATCATATATTCCGTCAGTATCGTCCTGTGTCGTAAGGACCACATTCTGAACCTCCGCATTTGCCGTGATGGTAAGGCCGTTAACCTCTATCGTGTTCGATTCCGATTCAAAGGTAGCACCGTTTAACGTAAATTCGGCATTTTCGCCTTTAAGACGTACCGCATCCGAAGAGTAAAGCCCCGACATATCGCTATTAAGAACTTCATGGGCAAAAGAGATTTTTTCCATTAATTTGTCATATGCGGCGTCATAGTCGGTACTTTCGGGATCGTCCATCTCCGCTTTTAACATCTTGAATATCTCTGTACTGGGATCGTCTATTATCGCAGCAATAGCGGCATCTTTATCCTGACCGTTAAGTGTATCATAGTAATCCGAATATTTCTTATATTCTGCTTTTACATTTTCATTGCCCTGAGCATTAATATCGGTGTTTATTCCGAGAACACTGAGTGCCGAAAATCCCGAAGCATTGTCTGCAGTAATGGTAAAGTCGTTCGTCTTACCGCTGGCTGTTGCGCCTATAAAGAGACGGCCGTTCTTCTCGTCAAAGTTGGCGTTAACACCTGCTGCATTTAACTTTGAAACAAGTCCGGACATTGTAGTCGTTTCATCGATCGTGATCTTTGTGGATTTTCCTTTGGTAGTTACGGTAAACGATCCGCCCGTAACTTCAGAAAGACCCGCTATTGGATTGCCGTCGGCATCCTTTACCGTAAGGTCTTTTACAAGAGTTGAACCCGTAACAGCCGATCCGTCAGCGCTCTGTACCTTCGATCCGGTCAGGTAACCTGTCTTGGCAAGTTTGCCGACCGACAATGACTGAACGGAGTTCATGGCATTATCACCGGTAATAACGCTTATTGCGGAATTGCTGGCTGTGGTGGTCTTCTTTCTGAAAGCCGAAGTATAGCGAAGATTGCTGAGCGTTCCCGTATAAAGAGATTTGATCTCTTTATTGAGGTCCTGCCATGCAGTCTGCTTCCACTCAAGCTTTGTTTTATCTTTTGTAAGATTTTCGTTCTTTTTTCTTTTGGCCTTAACAAGGTCCTGAATCAGAGTCTCGGTATCAAGTCCCGAGAACATTCCCGTTACGCGTGTAGGCATATAAGTACCTCCTTTAGATTATCGGCGTTCGTCGACAAGAAGACCAGCGATCTCCCAAACCTTGGCGATCATGTCAAGAGTTTTCTCGGGGGGAAGTTCCTTGATGACTTTCTTGGATTCTTTGTCAACGATCTTAATGGTTACCCGGTTCGTTTCCTCGTGAATACCAAAGATTGCCTCGGAGTTACTCATTTTCTTGTTAAGTTCTTCAACGGCCTTATGAAGTCTCTCCTTGGAAGGAGTCTGCTGTTCTTCACGGTTGTAGTCCGAATCTTTTTCGGAAGCATTTTCTACCACTTTTGTGGTAGCATCAACCTTGGGCGCGTTTTCTGCGATAGAAACATCCGTGTACTCCATTGCAGTTTTGGCATTGTTGCTTGCAGGCTGAACCGTCTGTGCCTGCATAGTCATAATACTGTTAATAGGTTCGAGTGCCATACTAATTCTCCTGTCTGTGGAATCCGTTCCACCAAAAAAGGGTTTCTCTTATTTCTTTTATCGGATTATATAAGAGAAAAGTTAACAGTAAACAAAAAAAATTTTATACAGTGGACAAAAAAGGACGACATAAAGCCGTCCTTTGATCTTTAAAAGGAATACATCAACCGAACAGATTCTTCAAAGACTCCAACGAATCGGCATTCATAGCCTCGTTGTTGGCCTGCTGGATCTGTACATAAACTTCTTTACGATATATCGGCACTTCCTTGGGTGCGCTTATTCCGAGCTTAACCTGTTCGCCTTTTATATCAAGCACGGTGATCTCAATGTTATTGTTTATTACCAGTGCTTCGTCTTTTCTACGTGATAATGCTAACATCAGTTCACCTTCTTTCTCGATTCCAGTATCTCATATACAGGGAATTTGACATCTATATCTTCCTCTATAATGATCTGGCATGCTTTTCTGGTCTCAGCGTTGATCACGAAGGGACCTTTTAAGTTTACTGTCATCTTTTTGATATCCTTGGGAACCGTTACGGTAACAAGGACCAAAAGCTGATCGGGATCAAGTCCGCCGAGGGGCTTTAACAGTTCGTCTTCTACTTCGGGATTGTAGTCTTCCTTTACAAGAAGCGGATCCATTACAGGCATTGCGAATGCCGGTTCCTGTATGGACTGCATCCAACGTATGCCTACATCATTGCCCTTCTCTGCATCGTAAATGAGTGCGAAATCGGTAAGGTCGGGAAAACCTATTATACCGTTTTCAAAATGGATGATCTTTTGGTCATCGATCGTAACCTCTCCAAAGATCCGTGTTTCAATTGTCATAATCAACCCTCCTTATTTATAAGGCTTTAGCCTACAGGTAATTCAAAAGCGACTGATTTAATATCTTGCTTGTGGACATAAGCGATGCATCGTATGCAACCTGTGCACTTGATAACTTAACCGCAGTTTCTGCCATATCGACATCTTCATTCTCGGACTTAAGTTCTTTAAGGGTATCAAGCTGTGTGTCCAGTCTGTTCTGAATAAGTTCAAGACGTTTGCTTCTGGTACCGCAGTTGGTAAGTGCAAGGTTATTTCTCTTAAGATATCCTTCCGCTTTGGTGATGCCCTTTGCACACATGTCGGAAAGCTTCTTGTTTGCGAATGTCATCGTCTTTTCCATTGCGTCTATCTGAGTCTTTAAAGCCGCACGACCCGGATCGCTTTCGGGAAGAGCCTTGTAATCATCTTTCAATTTCGTAAGCTCGGTTTCCCACATTTCGATATCTTTTATGGTGTCGATGATATCCGTTATATCTCTTGCGATATCATGATTGAAGCATTCACTTGCATTGGTGTTAATGCGGATAGACTGATTAACACCTATATTATAACAGATTTCAGCCTCAGGTGCAGATGTAAAATTGTATTCAAGATCGTTTGTGTTGTCTTTGCACTTAAAGTAATGCTCGGGTCTTAAATCTCCCTTGTACCAGCTATCCTTAGAATAAGAAACCGTCATCTCCGTATCGGATCCGCCAAGTGCGTCGGAAAATGAAGTACCGAACAAAATCTCACCGGTCTCGGGAACAAATACTACCGCATTGGCATCGCCGCAGACGGTCTCATAAGGATCGGGAGAAGCCGTCTTAGATATCATTGTAGGTGTAATGTTTGCCACAAACGTCTCGGCTGTACCATCGCCGTCAAGGTCCTGCATGGAGCCGGTTACGCCGCCTATGCCGGGATCTGAAGGAAAAGTGAGCGTAAGGCTTGCGTTCTCGCCGTCTTTTAAAGTATCGTACGAAAGTCTGAACCTTGTGATATCTTTTCTGTAAACGTTGGTCTCGCTTGTCGAATCTTTGTGTACATAGTTTATCGTATCAAGGTTATCCTTGGTGAATTTTTCGTAGATCGTATAGTCGGTCGTTTCAGCTTCCTTGAAGGTAAGGGATGAAGACGTTCTGTAGCCAGTGAAAATGCTTCTTCCGGCAAAGTCTGCATTACCGGTATTGTATATCTCGGCTGCAAGCGACTGAAGATCTTCGAGTATTATCCTTCTGTCAGCTGTAGTAAGTGTATCACTTGCACCCTTAACGTACTGCTTACGTATATCGGTGATGATCTCTGAAAGCGTATTGATGGAATCCTCGGTAACCTTAAGCCACGATTCTGCGTCTTCCGCGTTCTTTTCGCGGTACTGCTCGGTCTGGTTTACGCTGGTACGAAGTCTTAACGAACGAAGTGCGATAATGGGGTCCTCCGAAGGACGGGATATCTTTTTTTCCGTTGCAAGCTGCGTGGAAAGATTGTCCTGAAGCACTTTATTATTGTTGATATTTGTAAGTGAATTGTTCTGAATGATACGATTGGTAATTCTCATATGCAACTCCTCTTAAAAGGCGGCCTAAACTCCCGTCTGGAGAATAAGTCTGTCGTAAATCTCAGTAAATGTCTGGATCATCTTCGATGCCAGGTTGTAACTGTTCTGGTAGCGTACAAGGCTTACGGCTTCTTCGTCGGAATCAACACCCGAAACCGATAGTCTCTGATTGTCGATGGTATTCGACATCGTGGTGTAATATGTCTTTCCCGAATTTGATCTCTGTGCGTTCAAGGCTACGTCGGAAAGAAGTGCCTGCAGGAACTCACTTGAGGAACCGCCTCTGAATCCGACTCTTCCGGAATCGGAAACGAGTTTGGAAGCGTCTGTCTTAAGTGCCAGAAGCTGTTCCACTATATCGGCCTTTGATTCGCCATCGGTAAGTCCCGTTCTTGTGGCGAGCTTTGTAGGATCGTGAGCGATGTTTGCATTGATGGCGAAGTTGGCTGCCGTCAAAAGATAATATGAATCGTAGTAAGGCTCATCGTCTGTGGTATTAAGATCGTACGAGTAACATTCGCCTGGGCCGTTTGTATAGTAATCGTTGAAATCGTACTGATTTCCCAAAGGATCGTTTCCTGCAAAAAGAATCGTTCCGGGATTGCCGTAGCTGTCAACACTTCCGGGCTGAACGAGTATCTTGTTGAAGCACTTTGCAAAAAGTCTTACGAACTCGTTTAACTGTTCCTGATAATAAGGAATACCCTGGTAATCAACGCTCTTTCCGACTTTTGCTTCCTGATTCATTCTGGAATTGGAAAGTGTACAGTCGCCGTAAGTATTGTCGAGCTTAAATGTGTATGTACAAACATCTCCGTCGAGCTTGTAGCTCCAGTCCGAGTAATAATATGTTTCGGTTCCGAGGCTGATCTTTCCGCCCGTAGCGGAAAGTGTACATTTATCAAGATCTTTTAAGTAGTCGTATGAAACGGTTACTTCAACTTCGTTGTTGGGAACGTCAACCTTGGTAACGGTTCCGTTGAAGAACTCTGTATTGTTGCCGTCTCTTAATTCGATAAGGCCCTGAAGTTTTCCGCCGGTCATCGTGCTGTAAAGATTGAACGTTGTTCCGGTGGACCACTTAAGATCGTAAAGGCCTACGCAGTCGGACTGGTTAACGGTCTCGTATACTTCTCTTTGAACACACTCGATAGTGTTGTAATCGTTCGTATCAACAAGCACCTGTCCGCCGGCTATTGTAACCATGTATCTGTTTGCGCCGGTATCGTAGTTGTTCTTTGTATCGATGATGGGTGTTTCTTTAACTTCAACCGATACGTATTCGGAAAGCTGATCTATAAGTAAGATTCTCTTGTCACGAAGTTCGTTTGCTTTAACACCCGTAAGCTCGATTACGTTTATCTGCTTATTGAGTGTTGCCAGCTGCTCAGCAATGGAGTTGATCTCAGATACGGTATCCTTGATCTCCATGTTGATATCTTTCTGAAGCTCGGAAAGCTGATTAGAAAGGGTGTTGAAGTAATCGCATAAGCTCTGTGCGTAGTTAACGAACTGAGCCTTTACCGATGAATCGCCTGAGTTCTTTGCCAGCTCTTCAAGAGCGTTATACATAAGATCGAAGGTAGTATTGAAACCGCTTGTACGTTCATCGTCCGTAAAGTAGTTTTCCATACTCTTCATATAGTAAGCTTTGATGTTTTCTTCGCCCAGCTTTTCGGTGTTGTCCCAAAACTTGGCATCATAGAAATCATCGTGAAGTCTTTCAATTGCGATAGTGTCTACACCGGCGCCGGCACAACCGTAGGTAGTAAACGTTCTTAATGCTCTGTTTGCTTCCTGCGTTGCGGACTGTCTTGAATAACCTTCGGTCTCCACGTTGGAAATGTTGTTGGATACCGTATTAAGACCTGCATTGGCTGCCGTAAGTCCCGTATATGAAATGTTAAGTCCGAAAAATTGTGAAGGCATCCTTTTTCCTCTTTATCACTATGCAAGTGATACTATGATGTGCTCCAGCATCTCATCGATAACGTTGATGTATCTTGATGCTGCGTTGTATGCGTTCTGGAACTTGATCATCGATGTAAGTTCTTCGTCGGAAGAAACACCCTGAACCTGTTCTCTTGAATAACTGATTGAGTCTACCGTCTTCTGCTGTGACTCGGAAATGTTTTTATATACCGAACCCGAGTTTGCAACCTGTGAAACGAGGTTTGAATAATAAGTGTTGATACTGCACTTTGTTGTTACGTTGGGGTTAAGTACGTATATGTCGGCGTCAAATCCTGCGATGAGTTTTGCTGCCGTATCGTAATCAACTACTCCGTCGGGTCTCTTAAATCCAAGCTTTCCGGCTTCACGGATAAGTGTGGGGTTAACCATTAAGTTCGGAATCGAGTAAAGAGTTTCGGTATAGTAACTGTCGTCGGTTATCTCTTCGTTGTAATTCCACTGTACGTTGCCGTCTGCATCGTAAATGGGATTGCCTGCCATATCCGATACGTAATAGTATCCGGTAACGGGATCTTTAAAATATCCGTCGGAAGCTACCTTCTTAAACAACTGAAGGGGCGTTCCGTCATCGTCACACATATAACCGGTAACAGGATCCGCAACTTCCTCAAGGATCTTGTTTACGGTTGTTACTACGTTATGTATGAGCTGGTCGAACTCGGCCTGGATGTTCATACAGATGGACTGAGCTATCGTTGAGTTGTAGTAAGCCGTATCGGCTTCGTATCTGTCAACATCTGCCAGGTATCTGCTCTTGGCTGCCTCAAAATCCGCCGGTGTTGCGTAATCGCTTTCTTCGGGAGGTTCGGGCTTAACCGGAATGTCGGTATAGTTTGCAACCTTGTCGCCTCTTATATATAACATCGCTCTTAACTGACCTACGTCGGTGTTCTTCTCAGAAGAAATAAGAGCTTTCATGTTGAATACTCTTGCTGCGGAGATATCAAGTAACTGTCCGTCTTCGGCGGAGTATACGTTCTCGCCGGCTTTCATCGTATCGTCAACCGGTATTGCGGATATCTCCCAATAAGGAATATAAAATCCGGTGTCGGTATCCTGAACGACATTCATCTCGAATACGGTGTCGCCTGCCACGAAGTCGATTCCTTCAACCTGAACTTTGATCGATCCGAAAAGGTCTTCTGTATATGAGATGTTTACAAGGTTTGAAAGATCGTCGAGTGCTTTGTTTCTGATGTCTCTTAAATCGTTCGCTGTTTCGATCCCGCCTACTTCGATGGCACGGATCTGATTGTTCATCTCGTAGATCGTCTGTCCGAGTGAATTGATCTCGTTTACTTTATCTCTGATGTGAGAGTTTAATTCATTTTGATAATCGATAAGACCCTGATAAACCTGAGATGCATTTGTAAGGAACGACTGGGCGTTCTGTACGAGCATTCTCTGAATTGTTGTGTCATCGGGGGTTTTTCCGAGTTCTTCGATCGTTGACCAGAAGTTTGACATCGCCTTGTTGAAACTTGCATCGTCGTTTAATTCGTCGAGAAGATCTTCAACTTCGGTGAGTGCATTGTAAGATTCGGAGTAGAAAGCACTCCTGCCGCTTTCGCGACGATAAGACTGATCGAGGAAGTAATCCCTGACCTGTCTTACTTTAGAATAAGTAACACCCAGACCTACCTGCTGTGCTGCAGTCGCGGGTGTTGCATATTTGATCGTGTCATAGACTTTGTTGGCGAGCAATGTCTGCTGACGGACATAGCCCTGTGTGTCCATGTTGGACAAGTTATGCGCAGTCGTATTGAGAGCGTTCTGACTTGTCTGCAATCCTGAAGTTCCTACATACATTGCTCCCATTAACGGCATAACTAAAATCCTCTTACACGTGTTGTCGGTTACTGTTTGGCGTCAAAGCCTGAACTTAAACCGCCGATAAGACTGCCCGTATTGTACGCGCCTTTATCGTAGTTGGCGGTTTCCGGTGCCTTACGCATGGACTGGATCAGATTAAGATTGAAGTCCACCATTTCTCTGGCACTGTTTAAAAGTTCCTCATTCCGCTCGTTTAGTAACTTCATCTCGTGAAGGGTTTCATGCAGCTTGTCGTGAACCTGCGACAAAGCTCTTTGTTCCTTCGGAGATTTACCGAGTAATGAAATGAGGACCTTTAGCTTAAGTCCCGTAACATCCGTGTTTAGGATCTTAGCGATTTCATTCATTGTCTGGGTACGTGTTTTTTCAAGTGAATTGATCTCTTCAACTATTAACTGCTCATCATCCGTGATGCGCTGTAATCCTTCAAGATCCGCCCTGACAATGACCATTGTCTTTTGTGAGGATAGCTCGATGAGTTTCTGATATTGTGCATCCTCTTGATTTAATACATCAATGAGTGTCTCTACCAGACTTGCCATCGAGTCATCACCTCAACTCTTCGTATTTCGCGAGAAGCTTCTCTGCAAAGCTCTCACCGCTGACGTTATACGTTCCTTCGTTGATAGCTTTCTTTAAGGGCTCAACCTTATCGTAACGGATATCGCTTGCTGCATTGACCGAAGCCTTTGCTACCTGCATATCCAAACCTGCCGAACTGATCTGCACCTGATCGATAGGTCCTTTACGGGTAACGTTCTGTCCTCTCTGAATTTTCGAAGAATTATAAGCCTGCTGTACCTGTGTATACGCTTCTATACGCATATATTCTCCTCCTTTCGGTCCTCCTTGACCTTCGCGGGCCGGATTTTCCAACCCTTGGTTCTACATATTTTATCGGACAAAAATTATATTTCTTTAGCATTATTTGTAAAAAAAATAAAACTTTGTCTCAAAAAGATTATCGGATGCACACACCGAAATCTTAACCGATCGGACAAAGTTTTATAATGTATTTTTGTTTCTAAAATCTAGAAAATCCAACCAAATAATTTGGTGAGGATCTTTATCGCAATTCCGAGTATTCCAAAGAGAATACCAAATGCAACACTCAAAGAAACACCGACGATACCACAGGTAAGGGCACCCGTCGCAATGCCCTTTGTTTCCTCGCTTTTATTCTTCTCAGATGCACCGATTATGATAGCTATCGTTCCCACAACTATTCCAAGCCAGGGTGCTCCGGCAAAGAACACTCCAAGCACGATAGATATTACGCCTAATGCCAATCCAAGCTTAGCAGCGGAAGAAGCCTCTCCGGTCACTTTCGCAACTTCACTCGTCTCGCTTGTTTCCTCGACAACATCGTTTTTAAATCTCGCAGGCTCCTCAACCACAGTATCCTCAGGTCTTACCTTTTCAACTGTTGTAGCTTTTTTATCGTTCCACTCGTCAATAGTCATATATACCCTTCCTTTCTAAGACCATGCAAAAATGCATAACAGGATAAATACCGTGAACCCCAACGCAAATACTCCGCCTACAAGCAATCCGGCCAAAAGAACGCCTTTCGTCATGGCCATCTTCTCCTTAAGGGTGAGGTCATCACCGACTTTGACGGTGCCGGAAGATTCCGAATCAGCGGGTGTTCCCGACTTTGCCGGATTGTACCAGGGCATTCCGTCGATGTTCATATTGGCTATGGTGCGTCCGTCATCGACAAACTTAGGCTTGTTCTTCTTCACGCTTTATGTCCTTCATTGCCTCTTCGACTTTTGCGTCGATCTCGGGTGTGTTGTAAAGATGGCACGCTGTGAAATGGCCTTCTTTAACTTCACGGTACTCGGGAGCCACATATTTGCACTTCTCCATGCACTCGCTGCAACGGGTGTGGAATTTACAGCCTGAAGGCGGGTTTGCGGGAGAAGGAATGCTTCCCTTAAGTATGATCCTGTTCATCTCGGCATCGGGATCGGGGATCGGAATTGCCGAGAACAATGCTTTCGTATACGGATGAAGAGGATTTGCATACAACTCATCCGTCTCGGCATATTCTACCATATTTCCGAGATACATAACACCCACAGTGTCGGAAATGTGCTCAACTACCGAAAGATCGTGAGAAATGAAAAGATACGTAAGATCAAATTCTTTCTGAAGATCTTTTAAAAGGTTGATTATCTGTGCCTGAATTGACACATCAAGAGCCGATACGGGCTCGTCGCACACTATGAAATCGGGGTTAAGAGCAAGTGCTCTTGCGATACATATACGCTGTCTCTGTCCGCCGGAGAACTCGTGAGGATATCTGTCTTTATGATACTCCTGAAGTCCGCAGGCCTTCATGATACGTGTAATATAATCGTCGTATTCGGATGCGGGCACTATGCCATGTTCCTTTACGGCTTCGCCGATGATCTCGCCTACGGGAAGTCTGGGAGAAAGGCTCGAGAAGGGATCCTGGAAGATGATCTGAATCTTCGGTCTTACCTGTCTTAACTGTTCTTTCGTAAGCGAAAAGATATCTGTTCCGTTGAACAAAACTTCGCCTTCGGTCTTGTCCTGGAGTCTTAAAATCGTACGTCCGGTAGTTGATTTACCGCATCCCGACTCACCTACAAGACCCATGGTGGTTCCTCTTTTAATGGAGAAAGAAACCCCGTCAACGGCCTTAACGTAACCGAGAGGCTTTCCGAGGAAAGTCTTGTTGGTTACAAAGTATTTTTTTAAATCCTTTACTACCAAAAGGTTGTTGTCTTCTGTACTCACTTTAACTCCTTAACATCTACGGACGTGGGATATCCGAGCACTTCGCCCTCATCCCAGAATCTGTAACAAGAAACCACATGGTTTTCGTTTATTCGTATCTCAGGCGGATAAACTCCGAAGCCGCCTTCTTTGTCATGACATTTCTCGCAGCAATACTCGCATCTGTCTCTGAAATAGCAGTAGTCGGGCATGTTTATGGGGTTGGGAACGTTACCGGGTATGTTGTATAGTTCTTCAACCTTCTTGCCTACCACAGGTTTTGATTTCATAAGACCGATGGTGTAAGGATGGCAGGGATTGGAGAATATCTCTCTTGCAGTTCCTTTTTCGATGACACGTCCCGCGTACATTACAACCACATAGTCGGCCATGTTGGCCACAACTCCAAGGTCGTGAGTAATGAGCATGATGGAACTGTTTACCTTCTCCTTTAAGTTCTTTAAAAGATCAAGTATCTGAGCCTGAATGGTAACGTCGAGCGCCGTTGTGGGCTCGTCCGCAATAATGAGTGCGGGGTTACATGCAAGGGCGATCGCTATCATAACACGCTGTCTCATACCTCCGGAAAGTTCATGCGGATACATCGTGTAAACGCCCTCTTTGTTGGCGATACCTACAAGTTCAAGCATCTCAAGCGTACGTGCCTTGACGTCTTCCTTGCTCATTTCGGGATTGTGAAGCTTAAGTACTTCGTCAACCTGCTCACCGATCCTGAATACGGGATTTAAGCTGGTCATGGGCTCCTGGAATATCATGGACATTCTGTTTCCGCGGATGTTCTGCATCACGGATGTGGGAGCTTTTACGATATTTATGGCGTTACCGTCGCCGTTAATGTTAAGTCTTATCTCGCCTCCTACGGTCTGACCGGTGGGACGCTGCAAAAGCTGCATAAGCGAAAGGCTTGTAACGGACTTACCGCATCCCGATTCACCTACTATTCCGACGGTGGAACGCTTGGGCACTTCAAAAGAAACACCGTCAACCGCCTTTACAACGCCGATATCCGTAAAGAAGAACGAGCACACATTGTCAAACTCCACAACGTTTCCGTCATCTTTCATTTTGGTGGTGTAGAAAGACTCGTCGACCTTTTTTCTTTTTGCCTTTTCAAGTTTTCTTGTTATTTTTCTGTTTTCACGCGTTATACGCGCTGTCTCTCTGTTTGAGATATACGTTTTCTTTTTAGCCATAATGCACCTCCCCTTACCGTTTCATCTTAGGGTCAAATGCGTCACGAAGACCGTCGCCCACGAAGTTAAATGCGATTACGGTTAAACATATAAGAAGTCCTACCGGAACCCATATATATGTGTATGCCTTCATTGCTTCCGCTGTGGATACGGAGTTGATCATGGTACCCCATGTAGCAAGAGGATGCTTAACACCAAGTCCCAGGAAGGAAAGTGTCGATTCGTAAATGATTACGGCACCGAGTCCCGATGTTGCGGTAACGATAAGCTGAGGCATAACGTTGGGGATAAGGTGCTTGAAAATTCTTCGTCTGCTCTTAAGACCGATAGCCTCTGCAGCCACCATGAATTCCTGCTCACGCAAGGAAAGTATTTGACCGCGCACCATTCTTGCTATCGATGCCCATCCCAGTATTCCCAGCACCGCCATAAGCCATGTAAGTCTTACATAAGGCTTAAGCTTTAAGCTGTCAAACAAAGAACCGAGAATGATAAGTATGGGAAGCGTAGGGATGCAGTAAAATACATCCACCATACGCATGATGATGTTGTCTATCCAACCTCCGAAGTAACCTGCGATACCACCAAGGATGATACCGAGAATGGTCTCCAGGATAACTACCACGAACGCAACCATCAAAGATACACGGCCGCCGTACATCATTCTGGCCAGCACGTCCATGCCGTCGCCGTCTGTACCTGCCCAGTGTTCTTTTCCGGGACGTTCGAAAGTATTTATAAGGTATACGACCTGCTCAACCGTCAAAACATACGATCCGTTCTTGTCGGTCACGGTCACGGTCCTGTCTTCTTTTATTAGCTCGCCGTTTTCATCGTAAGTATAGGCACCGCTCTCATCAACCTGTGCGATGGGCCATGTAAACTGAGCAGTCTTTTTGCCCTCTGAGATCATAGAGTCAATGACTTCGGTGGCTTTTTCCTTAAAATCAAATCCGAGAGAATCTTCACCGTTATATCTTCTTATTACAAGTGTGGAGAAAGAAGCAACCGGCGTATCATTTTCGGATTTTTCGAATATGAGTTTCTCCCCTTCTTCCGTACGGATAACGTATTCCCTTCCGCCGGCGGAAAACGAAGTATTGTCTACGTTTGCGATAAGAGCACCCAGCTTAAAGTCGTCGCTTATCGCAAACTCTTCATCGTATGCGTTGAATACGTAAGTCGTCAAAACGGCGATCATGTCTTCTCCGGTTACTTTAAAGACATTGATCACATCGCCTTCTTTTGAAGCCGAATACTTTGAATTGTTGTATTCAAATGTTCCGGGTGCATTGTTTAACACCTGTTCTTCAAAAGCGGGATCGGACGAACCGGATACATACGAAAAGCCGTCGCTTTCCATATAAACATCGTAATTTTTCTTTACTTTTGTAAGAGAAAAGTTCTTTCCGCCGACTTTAAACGAGTCTGCCTTTGAATCGATTGCCTTTTTAAGCGCATTTTCAAATCCGTTTACTTCTTCCGCTCCGGCAGCCATTTCGAGTTTTGAACCGACTATGCTGAAAGTTGCATACTTAACGGCTCCGGATAAAGAAGCTACGGGTTCAACGGTACTCTTGTATAAAGAATAGATGTTGTCTTCATTTTTAAGAAGCTTGTAGGTGTTGCCCTCGTTGTCCGGTAAAAACATCTCATTAAGACCCGAAGATTTCATCTGATTGATATCTGCGGTAAGCATGTTCTTGACGGTATAGTGTATTTCAGGTGCATTCTCGACATCGTACTCAGTAAATTCGGTTCTTGTCTTTACCTGAGCATAGTCGATAAGCGAATTATCGTATTTATAAAAGATCTGCGTCTGTCCGTAGGGATAAATGAACGGACAAAGGAAGGCAAAAGTAAACATGAATATCAGGATAATCGAACCCACGATGGCGAGCTTATTCGTGATAAAACGTTTAAATACCAGCTGTCCGGGACTGAGAACCTTAATACGTTCGGTACTGTCAAGGGACATTGAGTCATCCTTTTTGGTCTCGTTTAATTCTCTTTGTTTTAGTACTTCATTAAAGTCTTTACTCATAAAAGATCGCACCCCCTTTAATTAACCCTGACGCGGGGATCGACCACAGCGTAAAGAATATCCGTGATAAGGTTTCCGAGTAACGTAAGAATGGAAATGAACGCAAGATAGAACATCGTAAAAGGAATATCTCCCAGTTCCATTGCGTGATATGAATAGTATCCGATACCTCTGATACCGAATAATGTTTCTGTTATAAGAGCTCCTCCGAAAAGACCCGGAAGACTTCCGCCCAACATTGTTACAAGCGGAATAAGTGTATTTCTAAAGGCATGGTGACTGATGACCTTGCTCTCGGGAAGACCTTTTGCGCGGGCAGTTCTTACGTAGTCCGCATTTAAGACCTCAAGCATGTTTGTACGCGTATAACGCATAAGTGAACCTATGCCTACAATTGTCAAAGTTGCGATGGGAAGTACAAGGTGTGCCGCCATGTCCCAAAACTTACCGGAAGCATCAAGCGTAGCATAATTTCGTCCCTGCATTCCTACAAGTTCAAACCAGCCGAGTTTGACTGAGAAAATAAGTTTAAGTACCGTCGCCACAAAGAAAGTTGGCATCGATATGCCGATAAGTGAAACGACGGTTACCGTATAGTCGGTAACACTGTATTGTTTTCTGGCCGCGGTAACACCAAGCGGGATCGCGATAAATATTTGCAAAAACCATGCGATAAGTCCCATGACGAAACTGTACCAGATGCATTTATGAAACAGTTCGGTAACAGGCATGGTCTGTGACCACGAATCACCGAAATTACCCCTTGCGGCATTTGACAGCCATGTAAAATATCCCGGCAATATTCCTTTATCCATACCGTATTGCGCATTAAGTTCGGCTATCCACTCCTGGGCACTTTTTGTGCTTCCGGGACGTGAAGACAGCTCAAGCGCGGTCTTCTCCACGTAACTTGTGGGAAGAGAATATTCAAGGATATAGACGATTAGTGTCGCAAAAAAGAAAATGATAAGACACAAACCGAGTCTCTTAGCAATAAATTTAGCCATAATTAACTCCAAAAAACCTTAACCGACATCGAAAAAGCGTTTTTTTCCATAACAGGGTAAAACGAGGACCTGTAATATACAGGTCCTCGTATTGTTCAAGGTACCCTATTGTTTAATTAACAAAATTACTTCATCTCAAGAAGTTCGATATCATTCATCCATTTCCAGAATGTAGTGATATCGGGTGTAACGGTATCCATGTTCACACGCTCGGGGCTGAAGAGGATAGCGTTCTGTCTCTGGTATGTAGGAACTTCTACAGCCCAGTCAAGGATCTCTTCAAGACACTGCTTGTAAGTTGCCTTACGATAGGACTGGTCAACACTTGTTCTTGCAGCCATGATAAGCTCGTCGAGCTTGTCGGATGTGATCGAATAGTGGTTTGACTTGGAACCTGCATTGTAGTTTGAAGAGTGATATACCTGATACATATCCGGATCAACCGAAGCGCCCCATGCTGCTGCCCACATATCTGCGGTATCTGCGTCAAGTGCATCCCAAAGGATGTTTGAATCTGAAGGGTCGTTGATCTCAAGTGTGATGCCGACTGTAGCAAGCGCTTCCTTTGTAGCGGTAAGGATACCGTATGCAGGGTGATCGCCCACACCGTCAGCGGGAATGATAACTTCATAAGTCATCTCAGCACCTGCGGGAGCTGCGGTGAACTTGCCCGAAGCATCGTCCCATGTATATCCTGCCTTCTTAAGGAATGAAACAGCTGCCTGTAAAGCTGCGTCAGCCTTCTGCTCATCGTTCATGTCGGATGTATAGATATCTTTTCCATCAGCATCAACAGAGTAAGCAAGTCTGTATCCTTCGTCAGCAGGCTTGGGAGCTGCCCATGAAGTGTTGGAGATAGGATACTGGATAACGGTAGCCATTTCTCCGTAGTAAGAGTTGATAACAGTATCTCTGTAGCAAGCAAATAATGTTGCGAATGCTTTTCTTAATGCCTTGGATTCATCGCTGTCTTTTGTATCGCCAACCTTTACGTTGTTAGCGGAAATACCGATGTAACCGTAACCTAAGTTGTCAACGAGGCTTGTGTAAAGCTTGTCGCCGATGATCTCTCCGTTAGAGTTGTAGCTCTTGATGTTCTTAAGAACTTCAAGGTTCATGGAAGGATCGGTGATATCGAATGTACCTGAAACTACACCGGTAAGCTTGTCTGTTCCGGGAGTCTCTTTGAAGTCCATATGCTTGATCTTAGGCTCGCCCTTGAAGTAATTTTCATTGGCTTCGAAAGAAACAACACCGTTCTCATAGCTTACGAACTTGTAAGGACCTGCGCCGAGAGGCTTTGTGGTCTTTTCTTTGATGGAAGTAAGGTCACCCTTGGTGAAACCAAACTTGTTATTGTCATAATCATATGCTGCCTTATCGCCATAGTAGTGAAGAGGAGCAACTGCAACGCCGAGCTGATAGATAGCTGTAGCATCAAGAGACTCGGTAGTAACTTTAAGTGAGTAATCGCCGGTCTTAACGATACCTTCGATGTTTGCTGCAGAATCGCCTACGCTTATAGCTGAAGCCCACTTGTCAAAGTTGGGAAGGATATCTGCAAGTTCGCTTCCTGCGGACTCGGTTGAGATCAATTCATCGAGATCATAACCATATTCTTCAAGCATAATGTTGAAGATATCTGTTGTTGTTGCATCGTCGGGAGCGGAGAATCCCCATGTAGCGATGGTAGTTGCTGCGGAATCGTCTGCAGTGTTGTAACCTGCTGCTACGCAGTAATCAATGATCTCCTGTACGAATGCTGCACCGGCTGTATCAAGATCTGCCCAGAATGCTGTCTGGTCAGCTTCTTCCCAGTTGGTGAAATCTGCGTTGTCACGTCCTGCGGCAACAATGTATTTATACATAGCGCCCATGCCGCTCTTGTAAGCAGCCATTCCCTTGATGGGAAGAGAGCCAAAAGAAGAAGCTCCGTCATACATGGGGTCAGCCAAAACATACATTGAAAAGATTACGTCATCGGCGGTAAGGTTCTCACCGTCAGAAAACTTAACGTCATCTTTGATCCGGAACTCGTAATCTACGGTTCCGTCTGAATTTTCGGTAATCGTACAATCAGCGATTCCCTTATAAGTATAATCTGTTCCGTTATAAGGTCTTACTTCGCCTTCGATACCTTTAAGTACCACGTTACCTTCACGGTCTGTACCAAGAAGAGCTACCTGAGTGATATCGGCAACATCCTGATCGTATGCGCTGGTTGCGAAGAAAGGACTGAACTTGCTTGAGAAGAAGTCATAACCTACTACAAGTACTTTTTCTTCGTCATTTGTTTCTACAACGGGTTCAGCGTCTGTTTTTTCAGTTGAAACAGATGCTTCGGTGGAAGAAGAATCTACAGATGCTGTGGGTTCTTTTCCGCATGCGGTTAAAGAGCCGACTGTAAGTGCGGCGCAGATCAAAAGCGCAAGGCTCTTCTTAAACCTGATTTTCATAATATTTTCCTCCTTAATATAAACGACGTTAAGCTTGGCAATATGGAAACTGCCAAGACTATAACTAGTTTATTTTACTACCGTTAACGCTCATTTTCAATGATTTTTTTCGACTTCTTTCGCTTTAATACCCCTTGTATACATTATCAGGTACGCGAAAATACCCGCAAGAATTGCGTCGCAGCAAACAAAAATGATATCGGAAACTTGAAAGGTCACTATCAGTTTTATTAAAATTCCGATGGCTGCGAAGGTTGAAAAAGAAAAGAATATCGTACCGAGTAAAGCGGCGCTTTTTAACTTGTCGATACACTTTTCTTTCTGCGCACGGGTAAGAGTTTCTTTGGATCTGTAATACGTAACGGTGGCTTCCGCAAGTTCCCATATCGTGTAGAAATTGAGTGCGTACGGAACAACCACAAGAAGTTTTTTCGCCAAAACGCATTTAATAAATAAAGGCGGTATAAAGAAAACGATCGACAAAATTGAAAGCAAGACCATGCGTTTTCTTCGTACCGCATGCTCTTCCTTTGTCTCCTCGATCTCATAAAGGGGGCCGGTGTAAATAAAGACATCTTTAACGTTTCCGTTCTCGTCCGTTTCGGTGTCCCATTTGTAATCGCCCGCCAGTTTCATGTATTTCTTCATACATTATCCTCCGATATTTTCAGCGACCTTTAAAACATGAACAGGCACCCGCTTGGGGTGCCCGCCATGTAGAAAACTTTTAAGACTTAGTCTTATTTCCATTCATTGTACTGCTTGGTGAACTCAGCAAGAACGTCCTGGTAACCTGCTTCATCAAGTGCTGCCTGATAAGCTGCGATTACGCTCTTAACATCTGCAGATGCATATCCGCCGTTCTCAAGACCGAATCCGTACTCTTCGAATACCTTCTGGCAAGCTGTGTACTGAGCTTCAACGGGAGCCTTGTCAAAGTGGAATCCGTTTGCGCAAGATACATCTGCGCCGTTGTTGAAGTCGATGTACATCTGTGCTGTATAAGGGCTCTCTGCAGGTGCTGTAACAACTGTAGCACTTGCTGACTCCCACATGGAGTGATTGTACTTCTCAGATGAAGGAACTACAAGTCCGTCGCCATCGTATGAGTAATCCTCGCCTTCGATACCGAATGTGTAAAGATCTGCAAGCTTGGTATCGGTGTAAAGAAGACCCATGAAATCGATACAAGCTTTAGCCTTTTCAGCTGTTGTGGTAGCTGCTATACAGTAGCAAGAACCAAGCATTGAATCGGTGTGGAGATATCTCTTGGAAGCGGGAACCATTGTAACGTCCTGCTTGTAACGTCCGTCAGCTTCGTCGTTGTTGGGAACGTCTGTCCACCATGAGATTGCCCAATCCTGAGTCTGGGTAGTCTGGTCTGTGGTTGTCTTGGTAACTTCGTCTTCAGATACGTAACCTTCTTCTGCCCACTTGCACATAAGAGTACAGAACTCTTCGTAATCTGCGGTAAGAACTGTATCAACTACTTCGTTTGTAGCTCTGTCAACTGCTATGAAGTTAGATGTTGCATCGCCTGTGAAGAAATCATATTTGTCGATGTACCATCTGTAGAACATAGCGGTCTTCTGAGTAAGGAAGGGATACTTAAGTCCGTCTGCCTTAGCATCTGCGAGCATGGGCTCGAGATCCTGAAGCTTCTTAACCTTTGTAAGGTCCCAATTGTGCTGATCTACAAGGTCCTGACGGAACATGAAGTTGTAGCCTTCTACGTTATCCTTGTAAACGGGGATGAAGTAGTTCTTTCCGCCGTACTTGGATGCATCCCACTGCTTGGAATCCATAGAAGTGTAAACTGCAGAACCGGGAAGAAGATCTGTGATGTCATATACAGCGTTTGCTGCATAAAGATCCTTGGTACCGATCGTGCTTTCCCATGAAGCTGTCCAAAGAAGATCGATCTCGCCGTTTGCAAGTGCAAGGTTAGCCTTATCTTCATAGTCGCTTCCGATATCGTTTAACTTGATCTGAACATTGATCTTGTCAGCGATGTAAGCGTTGATCGCATCCTCAACCTTCTTTACCTGAGCCTGATCGGGCTCTGCGAGGTTGAAGCAACGTCTGTAAACGTTAATGGTTACTTTGTCGCCGCTTGTAACTGCTTCGCCTTTGTCAGCTGCTCCCTTGTTGCCACCGCAGGCAAGAAGAGAAACACTCATAACGGCTGCAAGAACAACAGCAACGATTTTGTTGAGTTTTTTCATAATAAAACCTCCCTAAAATGGTGTATATCGAAGGCACGCACCATGCAATGCCAAGATATCTGATTCATTAACCCTTTACGGAACCTACCGTAAGACCTTTTACAAAGTACTTCTGGAAGAAAGGGTAAGCTATCATGATGGGTCCGATTACGATGATAACCGTGGCCATCGTCGAAGAGTACTGCGGAATCGTACCGCCCAGAGCCGCTCTTGCGGATGCGGGC
>JAGCTJ010000188.1 GCA_017963665.1 Lachnospiraceae bacterium
CTTAGCGCCCTCCAGGCTTCCTCCACGGTAATTAAGTATCGCATTAAGTTCGCTGTGCGTTACGAACGGAAACTTCGTGTTAAGTGAATCGCCTTCTCTGTCCCAGGGAAATACATCATCGGAACAGTTCTTCGGAAATCCGTTGTAACCCATGGAAAGGATCTTGTTATCGGGGCTTACTATACATGCACCGACCTGTGTGTTGGGGTCTTTTGAACGCATTCCCGATAACACCGATACTCCCATAAAATATTCGTCCCACGAAATATAATCGCTACGTTTCACTTAGTTACCCTCCAAATACAATTATTTCCCCAAAACTATTTTGTACCGAAAATTCTGTCTCCGGCATCTCCGAGTCCGGGAACGATATAAGCGTGATCGTTAAGATGATCGTCCAAAGCGCCTACATACATATCAACATCGGGATGAGCTTCTTTCATGCGCTCAATTCCTTCGGGTGCAGCGATGATACACATAAAGTGGATCTTCTTGCAGCCTTTGTCCTTAAGCATCTGAATGGCTGCTACGGATGAACCGCCGGTCGCAAGCATGGGATCTACAACAAATACTTCTCTTTCGTTGCAGTCTGCGGGAAGCTTGCAATAATATTCAACAGGCTCATGAGTCTCAGGATCTCTGTAAAGACCGATGTGTCCTACTTTTGCGGTAGGTATAAGGGTGAGCATACCGTCAACCATACCAAGACCTGCTCTTAAAATGGGAACGATAGCCATCTTCTTACCTTTAAGTTCCTTAACGGTAGTCTTGCAGATGGGAGTTTCGATCTCCACGTCAGAAAGTTCAAGATCTCTTGTTGCTTCGTAACAGATAAGCTGAGCGATCTCCGAGATCGTCTGTCTGAAATCCTTTGTACCCGTATCCTTTCTTCTGATGTAACCGATCTTGTGCTGGATCAACGGATGATCCATAACTACTACTTTTGCCATATCGTCCTCCTGGTTTTACATTATATTATTGATTTTTGCTACTCTGCGTCTGTGTTTTTCTTCTTCGGAAAAAGGTGTGTCCAAAAATGTGTCCACTATCTCAAGTGCCTGAAGAGTACCGATCATACCGCCTCCCATGGCAAGCATGTTCGCATCGTTGTGCTCTCTTGTAAGTCTTGCGGATGTTTTCTCCGAGCAAAGAGCGCATCTTACGCCCTTTATCTTATTGGCAACCATCGAGATACCGATTCCTGTGGTACATATAACGATACCTCTGTCACATTCTCCCGAACCCACCGCTTCAGCCGCAGGCTGTCCGAAATCGGGATAGTCGCATGAATTGGTATCATGTGTTCCGAAATCCTTGTACTCAAGTCCTCTCTTTTCAAGATGCTTTTTTACGGCCTCTTTAAGTTCAAATCCGCCGTGATCGCTTGCGATTGCTATCATATCGCTTCTCCTTTTCTTTATACTGTAAGAACATGGTGTCCGGCAGCCTTCATAAGCCTGTTCATGGTGGCGCACCCCACACCCGTCTCCTTAAATGCTTCCGAATATATGACCTGTGCGTCTTCGTCATCAAGCTCACGCAATATGGTAAAAAGAAGCCGCGCCGCTTCTTCCTCATTATCGAAGGAGCCTGCACTCTTTATTAAAAAACGTCTGTCATATTTCTCTGTATTTTCAGCTGCCGCAATTACGGCAACCTTTTTACCGTCGTTAATGTCTTTGTCTCCGAGCCTGTTTACCGTATCGGCAACTTTGTCCGCATCGCCCTCTACTATCGTAAGGGGCGCTTTCGGAGCGTAATGCCTGTACTTCATTCCCGGTGCTTTGGGAGCCACATCCGCAGCCGGCTCTTTTATGGCTCTGTCCCATAAAACCTTTGTGCCCAGTGCTTTTGAAAGCATCTCTTCCGTGACAAAACCCGGTCGCAATATAACGGGTCTTTCCTCGGTCAGATCGACTATCGTGGATTCAAGTCCCACAAGTGAGCGTCCGCCGCATATGATCATATCGATGCGCCCGTCCATATCTTCTATTACATATTTATCTTCGGTGGGACTGGGTTTGCCCGAGAGATTTGCGCTGGGTGCCGCCACATATCCGCCGGCAGCCTTTATGAACGCGTTGGCGATCTTATCGGAAGGCATCCTTACCGCTACCGTCGAAAGACCTCCTGTGGTTTCAAAAGGGACCGCATCGGACTTCTCAAATATCATGGTAAGAGGTCCCGGCCAGAAAGCTTCGGCAAGAATGTAAGCTTCCTTCGGTATCTTCTTTACAATCTTCGCCAAGGATTCCATGTCCGCTATGTGAACGATCAGCGGGTTGTCGCTTGGACGTCCCTTTGCCGCATATATCTTCTTTGAAGACTCGGGATTGAGAGCGTCTCCTCCCAGCCCGTATACCGTCTCGGTAGGGAAGGCAAC
Organism: Lachnospiraceae bacterium; assembly: GCA_017963665.1. Taxonomy (GTDB): domain Bacteria; phylum Bacillota; class Clostridia; order Lachnospirales; family Lachnospiraceae; genus UBA1258. The sequence goes on from JAGCTJ010000188.1 coordinate 2,384, forward strand.
CAGTCCGCCGGACTTGATCACGTCTCCCGCTTCCTTGATTAGGGCTTCATCTATATCGTTTTCTTCTACTCTTATTATCTTAGTATTCACACCATTTCCATTATAGCATTATTTGAAAATTCTGTACACGAAAATGGGGCTTGTAAAGCCCCATTGTTTACTGATTCATATATGCTTCTATGCAATCCCAGATGTCGGGAGTTTCCTGTCCCAGCTTCCAGGACGCGACGCCTGCAACGCCTGCCTGCTTCATTACGTTAAGTCTTACTTCGATGGAATCTTTATCCTCCATCCAAACCTGGTAATAAACGCCGCCGATGGTTGCCTCGCCGTAATTTTGATAGGTCGTTTCATCCCATTTGGTCTCAATACCGTTTCGCTTTAAGAAGTCCTGTGAAACCTCCATCGTAACCGCTTCGGAAGTAAGTTCTTCGCCTTCCGTTTTCCATACTCTCGTATAGAAAGGAACCGCGTTTATGACTCTTTCCTTGGGAACAAGGTTGATCGTAGTCTCGATACCTTTCTGCATCCAGGGTATCGAAGAAACCGAACCGGCTTCCGGCGAACCTTTGTAATGTTCATCGTAACCCATGATTATGATGTAATCCACAAACTCTCCCTGAGAGTGACGGTTATAATGAGCCGTATATTCCGTAGGAACGTAGTTGTCTACGGAGATTACGAGGTTGTTCTCGTGACATGCGATGGCAAGCTCTCTTATGAACTGAACATAACTGTCAGCGCACTGTGAAGTAACGTACTCAAAGTCAACGTTTATTCCGTCAGCTCCGTAAGAAAGAACTGATGCCACCAATTCGCTTACAAGGTTTCTTCTTTTACTTGTATAGGAAAGTATCTCGTAATCGTCAATCTCGACACCCGTATGGAAATCCGAAATGAGTGCCCATACTTCAAGGCCCATATCATGTGCGGCATTGGTATAATCAACATTTGCCACATGCGTAAAGGAGCCTTCGTTGTCAACGAGCCAGTACCATGTGGGTGAGATGACATTTAATGCCTTCGTGCCCGAAACGGCCGAACGAAGTTCGCTTCCGCCCATGGCAAACTCGATATTGTGCCATGTAAGATTGATCTTATGGTCTCTCGTAAGATAGCTGAAATCTTCTTTTGCCGCGTCGTTTACGGGCGTAAGTGAATCGGTTCTTTCATCCTTTAATCTGAAGTTCTCAACATAACCGATAAAGCAGTCGTCGGTCTTGACCTTTGTCCACTCGTCCATGGGTTCGATGATCTCTACGGTGGTTCCTTCCGAAATATCGCAAAGGATCTCGCTTTTAACGCCCCCTTTTCTTCTGACCTGAGTATCGCTCTTTATCGTTGCGATGTTTCTTGCACCCCACTCGGTATAGACCTGAACCCTGTGCGGATCGTCAAATACTTCGTAAGAGAAATTCACAAACTGCTTAATATAGTCTGCCGCAATGTAAAGCTTGTCATTCTTAATATAGGAAATAACGTATCCGTAATCTTTTGATTCACCGGTCTTTACATCGGTGGAAGATTTACCGTCCACTGCACTTTCGTAAGTTGTTGTGGGGGTCGAATAGAGTAAAAGACCTTCGTTTGTATCCAGATAAAATCTCTCGGTGAAAAGTTCTTCTACAATCTCTCTGTCAAAGTAGAGATTTCCGTCGTACAGTTTGGCGTTCATACCGATCTTTTCATTTTGAAGAATGATCGGCACATCGTCTTTTGTAAATATTTCGAAATAATCGTTAAGATCGGCGTAATCGTGTCCGTAAGAATATTTCTCGTAAAGACCTTTTCCGAAGCTTAGAGCAAATATGATTATAATAAGGGCGATCGCGATGACCACCGGAATAATTTTCTTCATTCCCGTTCCTCCTGACCGCCCATAATTATATCAGACTATTTTAAGTCCGTCATCTGAATTAATACTTAATATTCTCCGAATATTGTCCGATAATCTTTCAAAGAGCACACCGCGCGCCCTCCGGCTTATGCCGCCGATACATAGTTTAATACGGAAAGATCACCGGTAACGGAGTACGAAAACCTTGCTTTGTAACACCCCCTGTCTTTGTTGACCTTTGAAGCGACGCTTTCAGGCGACGCAGGTCTTCCGTTCAGGAGCAAAACAACGCCGAAATCAGAAAGAATCATCAGCTTTTCATATAAGTTTTCACTCCACTCCATATTGTACCTCCACATGATATTCGTGATGATAAGATAACCGCTCATGTACGGTTTACAGGGATTCCACCGGCATTCATATAATTTGTAGTAAATAATTAAAGCGTATACTGTAATTACACTTATTCGATACGGTTTGTGAATATTGTTTTGAATTAAAATGATCTCTGTCGGATTCAAGACATGACAATTTCTGTGCTGTCCGGATATTAATGTTGACAGATAAACAGAACTGAAAAGAATTTCAGAACTTTAAAAATGTAACCCCTCCATCTCTCCTTTCCGAACGCGGATTGATGGATGCCCTGTGTGGTAATAATACACAATATTTAGATTGTTTGCAAGTGCTTTTTTGTATATTTTATATAAAAATATTGACGGATTAACTTCTTATTTTTTTATAAACTAAACCCTCAGTTACTTGACTAAAGTCGCCTTTGATACTATATTTACATCATAATAAACGAGGAAGAAAGGAGGCCCTTACGTGAAAATTGAAAAAGTAAACGACTATCAGATTCGGTGCACATTGACCCGTGAGGATCTTGCCTCCCGTAAACTTAAGATAAGCGAGTTGGCATACGGCACAAAGAAGGCCAAAGATCTTTTTAGGGATATGATGGAGATGGCTCATTGCGAGTACGGTTTCGAAGCCGACAACATTCCTCTCATGATCGAAGCGATTCCCATGAATTCGGAATGTATCGTTTTAATCATCACCAAGGTTGAAGATCCCGACGAGCTTGATACCAGATTCTCCAAATTCGCTCCGGGTGTTCATGACGACGATTACGACGAAGAAGACGAATTTGAAGGTGAAGAAGAAGACGAGACCGGCTTAAGCGATCTGTTCAACAGATTTAAAGACGCTCTCGAAAAGAAATCCCAGGAACTCTCGGGCAGCGAGATCAAACTGGAAGGAATGGCGTTTTCTTTCTCCTCGATGGCAGATATATCTACCGTCGCAAAGAGTTTAAGAGACTTCTATTCCGATGAAAGCAAGCTGTACCAAAACAAAGAGAGCGGAGAATATCTTCTTATATTAAAGCGTTCGAAGATGGATATGATAGATTTTGTGAAAGCATGTAACCTTGCTTCCGAATTCGGAGGACCCATCAAGAGCGGAAAACTCGGTGAGTCGTATCTTGAAGAGCACTACGAAGTCATC
>JAGCTJ010000189.1 GCA_017963665.1 Lachnospiraceae bacterium
AAGAAAAAGCGACACGCGAGTGTCGTTTTTCTTTTTTTATCTTTTTTATCCCATCATTTGTAACTGTCTTTAATTCTTATACTACATGTGGTAGAATATATGTCGATCAATCACATGTAGGTGTGTCATGGACTTTTTAGACGGCAAAAAAACCGAAACCGAAAGAAAGTATTTATCGGAAATGAGACCTGTTTTTTTGAAAAAGGCCTTGTTTTCTGATACTACGGCCAATTTTGTCGATCCGCCGGAACCCAATCCTTACGGACAGGTTACCATCAAATTTCGTACAGCCAAGAACAATGTAGATACGGTAGATCTCGTTTCCGGACAGGAAAAGTATCCCATGCACAAAGGAGAATCGGACAGATCCTTTGATTATTACGAGTGCACGGTAACTTTGGAGCATACGATGTTCGAGTATTATTTCGAAGTACATGCCGGAAAGATAGTATGCACCTACGATTCATTCGGCGTATCCAAAGATAAAGTTCCCGTCCATCCCTTTAAAATCATACCGGGATTTCATACGCCTGAGTGGGCTAAGGGAGCGGTCATATATCAGATTTATGTTGAACGCTTCTGTAACGGTGATTACACAAACGATGTGGAAGACAGAGAGTATTTCTACGTCGGCGGTCCCGTTCAGAAGGTCGATGACTGGTTCAAGATCCCCAACATCGACGGAACAAAAGAATTTTACGGCGGAGATCTTAAAGGTGTTATCGATAAGCTGGGATATCTTAAAGATCTCGGCATAGATTGTATATATTTCAATCCCCTGTTTGTTTCTCCTTCGAACCACAAATACGACAGTCAGGACTATGAGCACATAGATCCTCATTTCGGCGTGATCGTAAAAGACGGCGGAGAATGCCTTGATTTCGGAGAAAGCGACAACAGAAAAGCAACCAAGTATCAGACCCGCGTCTGCTCCAAGGAAAACCTTGAAGCTTCCGACGCATTGTTCTGCGAGCTTGTAAACAAAGCTCACGAACTGGGCATAAAGGTAATTCTGGACGGCGTGTTCAACCACTGCGGATCTTTCAACAAGTGGCTTGACAGAGAAAGAATATACGAAGATGCGGAAGGCTTCGAGAAGGGCGCTTACGTTGACGAGAACAGCCCTTACAGAAGCTTCTTCGACTTCAGATCCAACAATTGGCCCTACAATTCGGATTACGACGGCTGGTGGGGATTTGACACACTTCCGAAGCTAAATTACGAAGCTTCGCACGAACTTTATGACAAGATCATGGATATCGCCGCAAAGTGGATATCACAACCTTTCGGCGTGGACGGATGGCGTCTCGATGTGGCTGCGGACATCGGACATTCACCTGAGTTCAACCATGAATTCTTTAAACGCTTAAGAAGAACGGTTAAGGATATCAATTCCGAGGCCCTTATTTTGGCGGAGCACTACGGCGATCCCGGAAGCTGGCTTGGTGGCGACGAATGGGATTCGGTAATGAACTACGACGGCTTCATGGAGCCTGTTACGTGGTTCCTTACAGGTATGCAAAAACACAGCGACGATTTCAGACCCGACATGGTAGGAAATACGGACGCTTTTTGGAGCGCTATGATGTATGCGGGATACAAGTTCACCAACTCATCCCTCCAGGTAGCCATGAATCAGCTCTCCAACCACGATCATTCCAGATTTTTGACACGTACAAATCAGGTTGTGGGTCGAAGCGGAAGTGTGGGTGCATACAGGGCCGATGAAGGCATCAACAAAGCGGTCATGCGTCAGGCCGTAGCCATTCAGATGACCTGGACGGGCGCTCCCACCATCTATTACGGTGACGAGGCGGGACTTACCGGTTTTACCGATCCCGATAACAGAAGAACGTACCCTTGGGGACGTGAAGACCACGAACTCATTTCTTTCCACAAAGAAATGATCCGTATTCATAAAGAAACGGATGAATTGATCTCGGGATCGATAAAGAGACTTTCAACGGACCCCTTTATCATCGCATTTGGCAGATTCACCCGCGAAAATGCCACTGTTACCATTGTAAACAGAGACAGCGTAGACAGAGAGATAACTATATTCTTATTTGATATGATCGCTCCGGCGGACTTAAAATACGAAAAAGTCATGTATTCGGATTCAAACGGATTCGATGCGACCGTCGTAGAGCTTAAATTTGACAGTCCGAAAGTTACGCTTTCTCTTCCTCCCTTATCGACGTATATCTTCCGTTCGGTAAGATAAAAGACAGGAAAAGACTATGCTTTATCAGATTCATAACGGTACCGTCATGTTCGGTGCCGACACCATATTAAAAGACATCAATTTCGAAATAAAAAATTCTAACGAGAAGATTGCCATAGTCGGAAGAAACGGCTGCGGCAAGACTACTCTTCTGAGACTTATTTCCGATGAGATTGAAATTACAAAAAGAGATTCCGACGAGGATATGTTTGTTGCAAAGACGGGCAATCCCGTTATCGGATACTTAAAGCAGATGACCTTCAAAGACAATTCCGTAACTTTGGAAGAAGAAGTCAAGAAGGTCTTTAAGCCCATACTTGAAATGAAAGCCACTCTCGACGATATGGTTGCAAAGATGGAAAACGATCCCACGGGGGAATTGGTTGACAAATATACCGCATTGGAAGAACGATTCAAGTATCTGGGCGGTTATTACTACGAAAAAGAGTACGAGATCGTCCTTAAGAAGTTCGGTTTCACCGAAGAAGAAAAACACAAAAAACTTTCCGAATTCTCCGGAGGCCAGCGTACAAAGATCGCTTTCGTTAAGCTTCTTTTGGAAAAGCCCGACATCCTGCTTCTCGACGAGCCCACCAACCACCTTGACATGGAAACGGTGGAGTGGCTTGAAGACTATCTAAAAGACTATCAAAGAGCCATCGTCGTGGTATCTCACGACAGAATGTTTCTTGATAAAGTCGTGGATACGGTCTACGAGATCGAATACAAAAAGATCACAAGATATCCGGGTAACTACACAAAGTTTGTCGAGACCAAGAAATTCAACCACGACAAGCAGCTTAAAGATTATGAGGCTCAGCAAAAAGAGATCGCGCGCCTCAATACCATAGTCGAGAAGTACAAAAACACGCCCACGAAAGTGAGCATGACAAGGTCGAAGCTCAAAGCCATCGAGCACATGGACATCATCGAATGCCCCGACAGATACGACACAAGATCCTTCAAGGCATCGTTTAAACCCTTAAGAGAAACGGGAAAGGATGTTTTGTTCATCGATAAGCTTGAAGTAGGTTACGACTCCGTGCTTGAGACCGTATCCCTCGATATGAAACGTGGTGAGCGTATCGGTATCATCGGCGGAAACGGTATCGGCAAATCGACGTTTCTTAAAACGCTTGTCGGTATCATCGATCCTCTTTCGGGCTATTACAAATACGGCGTCAACGTGGACATCGGCTATTTTGACCAGCAGATGGCGCAGTATACGTCAAACAAACGGGTTATCGACGATTACTGGGACGAGTTCCCCACCCTTACGGAAACGGAAGTAAGAAGCGACCTGGGGGCCTTCCTTTTCTCCGGCGACGACGTATTTAAGACGGTAGACCTTCTTTCCGGAGGAGAACGCGTAAGACTCGCTTTATCCAAAATATTCAAGACCGGTCCCAACTTCCTTATTCTCGACGAGCCCACCAACCACATGGATATAGTGGGTAAAGAAACTTTGGAAAGCATGCTCAAAGATTTTGACGGCAGCGTTATCTTTGTTTCCCACGACAGATATTTTGTGAAAAAGGTTGCCACGAAGGTGCTGGATTTTACAAAAGACGGAGTGGCGGCATATAACTTCGGATACGAAGAATATGAAGAAAAGAAACGCGGAAAGACCGTAGAGACAAAGCCCGTCAAAGTTGAAAAGCAGGAGGAAAAGCCTGCTGAGAAGCCCGCTTATTACAATCCCGGCAAAGAGCGTTCAAAGCTTGAAAGAAAGCTTGAAAAGGTTGAAGAAAAGATATCTTTGCTTGAAGAAGAGATAACAAAGTTAAAAGACGAACTGCTAAATCCTGCGATATCAAGTGACTTTACGAAGCTTTCAAAGATACAGTCGGATATCGACGAAAAAGAGGAAATGCTCCTGAGCGCCATGGAAGAATGGAACGAAGCAGACAAACAATTATCGGAGTTGAAATAGTTTTTTTAAATTCCTGCCTTTTGGCGGGAATTTTTGCTTTTATAGACATAGTATCGTTTATGTTGTACGATAATAATTGATACAGCCAATTGTTCACAAACAGGAGAATGATACATGCATTTTGGACCGGTGATATTCATATTTGGTATGTTGGCAATCTGTATAGCCGTAATAATCGTTTTTGGGGTTAAATATCTTAAAGTGCTTAATGATGTTTACGGAAGGGATGAGATCAGAAAAGCAGCGGAAGAAGAAGCGAAAAATATAAGACTCAGAGATCCGGTCATCACTTGTGATTACTGCGGATGCAAGGTAGATACGCGTGAATATAAAGTTTGTCCTCACTGCGGAGGCGCTTATAACTTAGATTCCGAATGGCTTAAGCGCCATAAACTGGACGAAAAGACCATTCAAAAGACTACAAACAATGTGTTCAAAAATCTCAAAAAAAGCCGGTTTGAAAAAAAGGTACCCGAGTTAAAAAGAGCAAGAAAGAACTTTTGGCTTTCTTTTGTTCCGTTGCTTCTCTACGTTTTGTTTATCGTTTTTTCTTTGATGATGGCAAACCGGCGTACAATACGAAAGACCGAAAAACTCAATGTTGATTCGCTTGATAAATATGTTGAAGCCGACTATAAGATCGTGGGCGACGGCGTTATCTTTGATGACGGTGAAGTAACCGTCACCCTCAAGGGGTTTTATGTTCAGGACGGTTTTCGCAGAAGCATTGACGATTACGATTATGCCGGAGATGTAAAAGCTGAGATCACAGTCAAGAACAACCGAAAAGAACCGGCTCAGGTGACGATGGCATGTAACTGTATAAACGGAGTGGCCAAAGAATACAGCGGTTTCTTTGTCTATGACTGGTTTGCACAGAAAAAAGAAACTACTTTCTATGAAGTATTTACAAACATCCCTTTGCAGACGATATCGGAACTTGTTTTTACTAGATGTGAAGTATCCACGAGAGATTACAGAAATAACAAATCTTTGGCCCGTCCGGTTACGATCACTACGACAGCCGATTTTGTTCCCGTTTCGCCGATCGAGGGAAAAACTCTTATGTTCTCCAACGACCTGGTGGACATATATTATTCATATATAGAAATTTATGAAAGATATGGTATCTATGTTGTCAATAAGTCAGACGAGGTTTTAAAAATATACGACAGACTTACGTACGATCTCGACGGTCCCGATCAGACGGTGTATACAATATATATCTTTAACGAACCTATTCCCCCGGGATATATAGCTATAGAAAGCACGACGGATCTGTTCATGAATGAGCCGGATAAAGATACGGTTTACTTTTCTCTTATGTTCGAATATCCCAATAATCCGGGGCTTGGCTTCTCAACCGGATACATTGAGATAAAAAGAGATGGAACTATTAATTGACAAAAGAAAGCAGATATTGTAGAATTGCCTTTGTTTGAAATCAATATCTGTTTTGCGGGTGTAGTTCAATGGTAGAACACCAGCCTTCCAAGCTGGACACGTGGGTTCGATTCCCATCACCCGCTTACAAGAAAGACCCATCGGTATTCCAATGGGTCTTTTTTTGTAAGCGGGTGATGGGAGCAAAACGTAACGCATATTTATTTGAGATAACATACTAACTGTTATATAATTATATAGTTGAGGTAACAAAAAGCCTGCAGATTAAGAGGAGTCATATGGCACGATACAGAGACGAATCCGAATATTACGAATACGAAGATATTGAAGACGTCAAGGAGTATGAAAGGGAGCGGGAGTATCCTTTTCTTTCCAACTTGAGTCATGAAGTGCGTACGCCGATGAACGCCATAATCGGTATATCGGATATGCTTCTTGCGCGTACGGCGGACAACGAGCAAAAAGAGCAGCTTGTGTCGTTAAAGGCCGCTACGCAGAATCTTTTGATGGTTATTAACAACATCATCGATTACGATGAGATGTCCCAGGGAAAACTTGTGCGTCACAGAGAGAACGTAAAGCTCGAGGAAGTCATGTCGGATGTTATTGATATGGCCAGGATCAACATCGGCGACAAGGACGTTTTGTTCGTAGTTGAATTAAATCCCGAACTTCCCAAGTATATAATGCTTGATACCACGAGAGTGAAACAGGCGCTGGTATATTATCTTACCAATGCGGCCAAGTGCACAAAGTGGGGCTATATAGCTCTTGTTGTGGATTATGCCGACAAGAAAAAGAGATCCATAAGGTTCGAAGTGGAAAATACCAGTCCCGGATTTCCCATAATGGAGGATCTTATAAAGTATCTCGGCAGCAATCTTAAGATCGAGAAAAACGATTCCGGCGGAATAAACATTTATTTTGATGTGGATCTCGAAGTGCCTGAGGATGTTCCGGAGGAGACCGAGCAAAAGCCCATCGAAGCATACTTTGGAGTGTGCCTTAAAAATGCTCGCGAAAAGGCTTCTTTTGCCCTGTATTTCTCAAAGGCCAAGATCGATTATGTTGAGATAGACAATCCTACCGAACTCTTTATTTTGAAAGAAGACGAAAGGCCCGATTATCTCATACTTGAGTATGACCGTTACAGAAAGATAAAGGACGTAAAAGAGTTCAGAGATCTCGGAACGAAACTTATTTGTCTTGTTAATTATAACGATACGGTGGAAAGATCCGGCGATACCATATTTTTAAAGAGACCTTTCTTTTATCCGCAGCTTAGGGATTACTTTATAGATGAGAAAGAAAGAGAAGGCGTAGGTGAAGTATATTTCGAGGGCGCGAGAGTTCTCGTGGTAGATGATAACGCCATAAACTTAAAAGTTACGACGGGGCTTTTGCAGCCTTACAGATTAAAGATCGACAAGGCTACCGGCGGTGAAGAGGCCATAAGAATGATACACAGGACAAGATACGATCTTGTATTTATGGACCACATGATGCCTCAGATGGACGGTACGGAAGCCACGAAGGTAATAAGACAGGCGCAGGACGAATATTATAAAAAGCTTCCCATCATTGCCCTTACCGCAAACGTATTGGATGACAGCCGAAAGCTGTTTGCCGAAGCGGGAATGAACGATTTTCTTCCCAAGCCCATAGAATTAAAGAAGCTTGAGGCCATGTTAAAGAAGTGGATACCCGAGTCCAAGCAGCAAAAGGCTGAGGACGACGAGTACACTCATTTCTATACGCTGCCCGATCTTTCGTCGCTTAATCTGTCCCACATCACTCCTTCAAAGGGTCTTTCCTATACGGGTGAGAACGTTAAGATGTACAGCGCGATACTTGAAGACTTTAAGAAGAGCGCTCCTTTAAAGAAGACGCTTCTTTCCAGTCTTCTTGAAAACGAAGACGTGGGAAGATATACGATCGAAGTTCATGCCCTTAAATCTTTGGCTGCCACGATAGGTGCCGAGGAGCTTAACTACAAGGCGGCGGAGCTTGAAAAGAAAGGTCATTTAAGAGATCTCGATGCCATCGAGACACTTCACGAAGGATTGCTTAACGAGTTTGAAGAAGTGGAGAAAGAAATCTCTTCGATAGTTGATTCTTTGAAGCCCAAGGAAAAGAAAGTTCCGCTCCTTCGAGAAAAAGCGGGCGAAATATTAAGGGATCTTTTCCATGCCATGAACGATTTCGACTACGATACCGCCGAGAAGACGATAAAGGAACTGGACAAATACGAGTATGACAGTCTTGTTGCCGAAAGCTTTGAGCGTCTTAAGGACTGTGTCGACAGGATCGACTACGAGGCAACGAAAAAACAGGCGATCGAGATGATCTCATTATTGTAATTTAGAGGTGTAAAGTGAAAGATACGGTTTTAAAAGGATTTGAGAAAGTATACGGTGACACGACGGGCGTAAGATGTTTCTTCGCACCGGGAAGAGTTAATCTTATAGGAGAGCATACGGACTATAACGGCGGACACGTTTTTCCCTGTGCGCTTACGATAGGCACATATGCCGCAGTAAAGAAAAGAGACGACAGTCTTTTAAGATTCTACTCCCTTAACTTTGAAAATATCGGGGTTATTACAGCAGATCTTAAAGATGAGTTAAAACCGGATAAAGAAAGAGACTGGGCAAACTATCCCCTTGGTATCATTTGGGCTTTTGCCGAGAGAGGAATGAAGATCGATAAGGGATTCGATATCCTTTTGTACGGAAACATTCCAAACGGTTCGGGACTTTCTTCATCTGCTTCGGTAGAGGTCCTGATCGGTTACATCTTAAAGGAGCTCTACGGATTTAAGGATGTCACAAACATCGATCTTGCGCTTATAGGACAGTTTTCCGAAAACAAGTTCAACGGCGTAAACTGCGGTATCATGGATCAGTTTGCGATAGCCATGGGCAAGAAAGACAGCGCAATATTCCTTGATACGAACACGTTAAAATATGAGTATTCACCGGTGAAACTAAAGAATGCGAAGCTTGTTATCGCATGCAGCAACAAAAAGCGGGGACTTGGTGATTCAAAGTACAACGAAAGACGCGCGCAGTGCGAAGAAGCTCTTAAGAGAATACAGGCAGTAAAAGATGTTAAAACTCTGGGAGATCTTACGGAAGAGGAGTTTGAATCGGTAAGAAGTGCCATAGGCGATCCCATACTTGAAAAGAGAGCAAAGCATGCCGTATACGAAAACAGACGAACCGTAAAGGCGGTAGAGTACCTGTTAAAAGATGATATCGATACCTTCGGAAAGCTCATGATCGATTCCGACACTTCATTAAGAGAAGACTACGAAGTTACCGGTAAAGAGCTTGATACCCTTGTACGAGAGGCGTTAAAGGTCAAAGGCGTTATCGGTTCAAGAATGACCGGCGCCGGTTTCGGCGGATGTACCGTAAGCATAGTAAAAGACGAAGCGGTGGACGACTTCATAAAGAGTGTCGGCGAAGCTTATAAAAATGAGATAGGTTACGATGCGGATTTTTATACCGTAGAGATCGGAGACGGTCCGAAAGAGATTTAGGGATATGCAAAAGAGAATGGGCACCGTTCTTGAAAGAATGGAGCGCGAGTACGGAAAAGACTTAACATGTTATCTTGATCATGACAGTGCATGGCAGCTGCTTATCGCAACTATCATGTCTGCTCAGTGTACGGATAAAAGAGTCAACGAAGTCACCAAGACTTTGTTTAAGAAGTATCCTTCTTTGGAAAAATTCTCAAAAGCCGATCTTTTAGAGCTGGAAGAGGACATAAAGTCCGTGGGCTTTTATCACAACAAGGCGGTTAACATCATAGGCTGTGCCACAAAGCTTGTAAGAGACTTCGATTCGAAAGTGCCTTCGGATATCGAGTCCCTCACATCTTTACCCGGGGTAGGAAGAAAAACCGCCAACGTGGTCCGCTCTTACGTGTTTGGCGAACCCAGCGTTGTGGTCGATACCCATGTGCTCAGGATATCAAACAGGCTCGGGCTTGTTTCCTCAAATGACCCTGTCAAAGTGGAATTTGAACTTATGAAGAAAGCCGACAGGGAATATTGGACTTACATAAATCATTGGTTCATCGCATTCGGAAGGACGATATGCAAAGCTGTGAATCCTTCTTGCGAGAACTGTTATTTAAAAGATATCTGCGTGGATAAAGGTAAAAAGAAACCGCATTGACGATTCGAGTTACTTTATTGGGAAAAATAAAGTTTTATTTTCCTTTTTTTTTCGCAGATTAGTTTTATGCAAAACATAAAAAGTATGGTACAATTTAGGTTGTGTGAATAGCATTTACTGTGCGAATAACGTTTTCGGGGGACTGTTATGAAGAAGAAGATTGCAGTTTTTGCAAACGGATGGAATTCGGAAAATCTTTTTCGTTTTATTGACGGCATGAGTGAGGTGTTTGAGCCTTGCAGTGCCGACATATTTCTGTTTTTAAGTTATGCATCATACGGGTACGATTTCTCTACGAGAAGAAGCGAGAGTACGGTATATGACATTCCGGATCTTTCGACCTTTGACGGAGCAGTGGTTTTCGGACCCGGTCTTAACTTTGCCGAAGTTATCGATCACATCTTTAAGATTGTCGATGAAGCGGGTATCCCCGTTATCTCAGTCGGAATAAGACATCCCGGCACTTTCTATGTTGGAATAGACAATTATGTGGGCATGAAAGCCCTTGCAGATCATATCATGGACAAGCATGGTGTTAAAAAAGTACTCTTTGTTGCGGGTTCCGCGGAAAACAACGATTCCAACGAACGAATCCGTGCGGTAAGAGACGCCATGAACGAAAGAGACCTTCCTTTCGGTGAAGAAGATATCTTCTATTCCGATTGGGAGACAGGAAAAGCCGTCGAATACATTCTCGGCAAATATTCCATGGAGCCCCTCCCCGACGCCATCGTTTGCGCAAACGACCTCCTTGCCATGGACATAAGCGTAAACCTTGACAATCTTTGCATTTCCACACCCGAAGACGTAATACTTACAGGTTTTGACTTCCTTGAAGACGGTCAGTTGTTCTATCCTTCCATCGCCAGCGTAGATCAGCGCTACGATCTTATGGGCGCGAAGGCGGCCGAGCATCTGTTTAAACTTTTTGACAAAACCGAGACCGAAGAAGAAGCTATCATCGGATGTGAATTTAAGCTTGGTGAATCCTGCGGATGCGGCAGTGAGACAACCGACAGATTAAGACATAAACTCGTACGTGAGATCCCTCTTCAGAAGATAAGAAGAGACAACTCCGACGGTCGTTTGACTCTTCTTGAGCGTGCCATAGCCTCATCAAGAGATCTTAAAGAGATGAAGGAAAGAATGCGCGACATCTTCCATAAGACTACCGGTGAAGAAGGCGGCACATTCTATATCATGATGGATCCTCAGATAGGTCATCTCGCCGACGATGATTTTACAAGTCCCGAGTATGAGTTCTCAAACGATCTTATAACTTTGGTGGGCAAGAAAGACGATTATCCGGTTAAGACAGAAAAGATCAAGAGAAGCGAGCTGATACCCGATTATGACGGAGAAGGTGTCAACATGCTTTACGGATTTGCCGTGATCCATTACAACGAGTTTTCATGCGGTTACGTCGTTATTTCCCAGACGGCCGTTTCATTACAGGATGTTATATTCTTAAAATACAAGAGCAGGATCATGAGAGCCCTTGAATCTTTCAAGATGAATCTCGAGCTTGTAAAACTGAACGATCGTCTTGCTTCACTTATGGAGCAGGATACCCTTACAAAAGTTAAGAACAGAACCGCATTTGAAAAATATGTCGCGTTGATCGAGCAGGATATTGAGAACAAGACTTCACCCGCCTTTGCGGCCATCTACCTTGACATTAACGATCTTAAGGTCATCAACGATGCCCACGGACACGAGAAGGGTGACGAATATATTAAAAACTGCTGTTCCTTTATTTGTGAGAACTTCAAGCGAAGCCCCGTATTCAGAATCGGCGGCGATGAATTCGTGGTAGTTGCCATCGGCGACGATTATATGAATTACAGAACGCTTATCGCGGCCATGCGTGAAGCGATGACAAAGAAGGCCAAAGAAAAAGACTTTGTAAAACGTATTTCCATAGCAACAGGATACGCAGAATACAAACCCGATATGCAGACTACTTTCAACGATATACTTAAGCAGGCTGATGATATGATGTATCAGGTTAAGTCAGAAATGAAGAACGGAAGAGTGAGATAATCTCATTCTTCCGCCTTAACTTTCATTTCTTCCAGTGACGCTTTAATGTATTCTTTGTTCATTGAACGCGTTCCCGAAATGGTTTTTATAAGGTTGTCAAAAGCCTCGGTATTGTTTTCTTTTAGATATTTCTTACCGAGCATACGATAAGTTTTTCCGATGTCGCACTTTATCTCGATCATATATTCCATGATCCTGAATGCGGCATCTTCTTCGTTAAGATAGCTTAATTCATCGGCCCATTTTTGAAGGGTTGTGACCAGGGTCGTATAGTTTTGATCGTATCTTGAGAGCTCCGTTATGTTGGGAGCACCGTACTCAAGCTTAAGATCCGTGTTGGTGTAGCCTGTGAGGTTTAATATCTTCTGGTCCTTAAGTTCGGAAACGATCTTATTGTAAGAAGAAATGTTTACGTTATCTTCTTTAAGTCCGAAGGGGAGGTCGTCGGGAATCTTTATATAATCAAGGTGGTCGATGGGCTTACGTCTGGTGGAATTGGCTTTTTCCTCCCGTTCCCAGAAAGCTTCTTCTTCCTTTTTTGCTTTATTTACGGTCCGGTGGGATTCATAATAGACCCACAGACAGAACATTGCAAATATTAGCAAACTTGCTATTTTCCAATACATAGACTATAATTCCTTTCAATGAATACTAAGTAAAGGTAAAGACATGTTTAACATTTATAACAAAAAGAACAAAAGGATATTTACTCTGATCGTTGTCATCATTTTGGTAGTCGCCATGGTCATTCCCATTGTATCATCATTAACTATGTAAGACAACGAACTCAGAGGTATCATGAACACGGGAAAGACACCTGAAAATATCTTCAAAAGATCCATACTTAAGAATGTAAAAACACGGCGCAGTGAAGTCCTTACAGGGGCATCCTTTGGGGAAGACTGCGCTGTTTTGGACCTTAAAGAAGATGAAGTCGCAGTCATGTGCGAGAAACTACTTACCTCTGAAGACGGTTTTGTCTATGAAGATATCTTCAACAATGTTTACGCAGTCGGTGCCAAGCCCGTAGGTATCGAGACGGCGCTTCTTTTGCCTGTGGGGTACGAAGAAACCGCTCTGAAAAGCCTTATTAAAGACTTGGACGGTGCATGTAAAGACGGTGACGTCGAGATAATCGGAGGAGATACGTCATTTACAACCTCCGTAAATCGTCCCGTTATGGCTGTAACCGTATTCGCAAAAGCAGGGAAAGAATCATATGTCAAAACAGGGGGAGCAAAACCCGGTGACGACATAGTGATAACAAAGTGGGCCGGACTTAAAGGGACATATCTTTTGGCCCGTAAATACGAAGAAAAACTTAAAGAGAAATTTCCTGCGAGCATGATATTGTCGGCTCTGCAGTTTAAAAAATATCTGACTGTTGTGTATGAGGCCGCACCCGCCGTTAAGTCCGGTGTGAGTGCCATGCACGATGCTTCAAGGGGTGGCATATTTACCGCTCTTTGGGAACTTGCAGAGGCAAGTCATGTCGGACTTTCGGTAGATTTGAAGAGGATACCGATCAAACAGGAAACGATCGAGATATGTAACTTCTTTGATCTGAACCCTTACAACCTGGACAGTTCGGGGGCCATGGTAATGACGTCGACCGACGGAGAAAAGCTTGTAAGCGATCTTAACAAAGAAGGGATTGAAGCCGTATGTGTCGGTAAGATAACCGATTCAAATGACAAAGTGGTCATAAACGGCGACTCGAAAAGGTTTTTGGAACCTTTCAGGTCGGACGAACTTACTAAAGAATACGATTTATAAAGGAGAAAGATATGAGAGAAAAAATACTTTCCGTTATTGAAAAAGATTCAAGAATAGATATCAAAGAACTCGCCGTAATACTCGGCATGGACGAACTTGCCGTTGCGAACGAGCTTAAGGCAATGGAAGAAGAAGGCATCATCTGCGGATACCATACACTTATCGATTGGGAGAAGACCTCCATCGAATCCGTAGGCGCCATAATCGAAGTAAGAGTAACCCCTCAAAGAGGCCAGGGCTTTGACAACATAGCCGAGAGGATCTACCAGTATCCCGAAGTAAATTCGGTATACCTCATTTCCGGCGGCTTCGACCTTTTGGTGTCCCTTGAAGGAAAGAGTTTAAAAGAGATATCGCTTTTTGTATCAGACAAGCTTTCAACCCTTGAGTCGGTTTTAAGCACATCCACACATTTCATCTTAAAGAAATACAAAGAGCACGGCACTGTTATGGCTAAACCTAAAACTGACGAAAGAGAGACCTTTGTATTATGAGAAATCCGTTATCCGATGAAGTAATAAAGATAAAACCTTCCGGGATACGTAAGTTCTTCGATATCGTATCCGAGATGAAGGATGCCATTTCTTTGGGTGTCGGCGAACCCGATTTCGACACTCCTTGGCACATAAGAGACGAGGGTATCTACTCCCTGGAAAAAGGAAAGACCTTCTACACATCAAATTCGGGTCTTAAAGAATTAAGAGAAGAGATATGCCGTTATGTAGAAAGAAAATACGACGTATCATATGCATGGAACACCGACGTTTTAATCACGGTGGGCGGTTCCGAGGCTATCGATGTGGGCTTAAGAGCAATGCTCAACCCCGGTGATGAGGTACTCATCCCTCAGCCCAGCTACGTATCCTACGAGCCCTGTACCATACTTGCAGGCGGAAAACCTGTCATCATCGATCTTAAAGCAGAGAACGAGTTCAGACTTACCGCACAGGAACTATTGGATGCCATCACCGATAAGACCAAAGTATTGATACTTCCTTTTCCCAACAATCCTACCGGTGCCATCATGGAAGAGGCAGATCTTATCGCCATCGCAAAGGTCTGTGTTGAAAAAGACATTTATGTCATGTCTGATGAGATCTATGCCGAACTGACATACAAAAATAAGCATGTTTCCATCGCTTCCCTTCCGGGTATGAAGGAGCGTACGATACTTATAAACGGTTTCTCGAAAGCCTTCGCAATGACAGGTTGGAGACTGGGTTATGCCTGCGGACCCAAGGAGATCATTCAGCAGATGACAAAGATCCACCAGTTCTGCATCATGTGCGCTCCCACCACAAGTCAGTACGCAGCCATCGAGGCACTTAAAAACGGTGACGATGATGTCAAAAAGATGCGGGATTCATACGATCAGAGACGTCGTTTTCTTCTTGACGCATTTAAGAAGATGGGTCTTGAGTGCTTTGAACCCTTTGGAGCATTTTATGTATTTCCCTGCATAAAAGAATTCGGAATGACAAGCGAAGAGTTTGCAACGAGATTTCTGGAGGAAGAAAAAGTTGCCGCAGTTCCGGGAACCGCTTTCGGTGATTCGGGCGAAGGCTTCTTAAGAATATCCTATGCTTACTCACTGGACAGACTTCGTCTTGCAATGGAAAGACTTGAAAGATTCGTAACCAAGTTAAGAGCGGAAAAG
>JAGCTJ010000190.1 GCA_017963665.1 Lachnospiraceae bacterium
GTCTTACCTTCGCTATCCGTGAAGGTGGTAGAACAGTTGGTTCAGGCCGTGTTGCTACAGTCATCGAGTAATTAAAACTCAGAATTCAAAGCCCTTCCGGTTTTCCGGAGGGGCTTTTTGTGTGCTTGGCTTGTAGCTCTTTCATTCTCCCGCGCCCGCCACATTTAACATCCTTCTTTGAACGGGATAACGCTCCGATGAACCCAGAGCACATGACACCATATAATTGAACTTTATTCTTGTCTTAATTGCCACATGCATCGTTGCCTTCAATCGATGATGTACACACATCATCTCATTCAGGCGCCTTGCCTGTGACAATTAATCCTTCGCATAATAGTTCAAATACATGGTGTCATGCACTCTGCTACGATTCTCGCAGGCTACGCCTGCCCTGCTCGGAGGAGCGGCTCCTTCGCAGGGGGAATCGGGACGGATTTCATCTGCGCTAAAAGCATCCCTGAATTGTTCAAAGTAAGGATATTAAATGCGTCGGGCGTAGAGGAAAGTAAAAAAAAATATTGACAACCGAAATTAGATTGTGTACAATACAATTGCAAATAAGTTAAATGCAATTGAATTGCGCACAACCAGATGGAGGTTTCAACATGAACTTATATGATTTTAAAGTTATGACACGTAAAGGCGAAGAAGTATCACTTGATGAGTACAAAGGAAAAGTTGTCTTGGTGGTAAATACGGCTACAGGCTGCGGATTTACTCCTCAGTATACCGATCTTCAGAAAATATATGACGAACTTCACGACGAAGGGCTTGAAATACTTGATTTCCCCTGCAACCAGTTCGGAAATCAGGCTCCCGAGGGAGACGAAGAGATCCATACATTCTGTACCGGGCGCTTCGGCATTAAGTTCCCTCAGTTTGCAAAAATTGATGTTAACGGCGAGAACGCGATACCTTTATTTAAGTGGATCACCGAGAATACAAAGTTTGAAGGATTCGACGGCCCCGCAAAATTGGTCCTTTCACCTATTGTAAAAAAGATGGATAAGGATTATAAAGAAAACGGTAACATCAAATGGAACTTCACAAAGATCCTCATTAACAAGGAAGGCGAGATCGTAGGACGTTTTGAGCCTACCGCTTCCATGGACGATCTTAAAGAAGCTATCAAAAAGGAACTGTAATGGCTGATAAATACGATTCTTTAAAACTTGAAAACCAATTATGCTTTCCGCTTTACGCATGCGCCAAAGAAGTGGTAAAACGCTATAAGCCGTTTCTTGATAAGATCGACTTAACATATACGCAGTACATAGCCATGATGGTCATGTGGGAGCATAAAAGCGTGAACGTTAAAGAGCTCGGCGAATATCTTTTCCTCGATTCGGGGACGCTGACTCCGCTTCTTAAGACGCTTGAGAAAAAAGGTTTTGTTACCAGGGAACGGTCCAAAGAAGATGAGCGTAATCTTATCGTCAAAGTTACCGACAAGGGGCTTAAGTTAAGAGATGAAGCAGTAAAAGTTCCTATGGAAATGTCGGGATGCATCAAGTTTGAAAAAGAAGACGCTGCGCAGTTATACAGACTGTTGCATAAAATGCTTGATAATTTTGAATGATTGAAAATTAGTTTATAAGCACACTAAAGGCAAAGAGCGGGATGACCGTTCTTTGCCTTTATGTTTTTGTAAGTTTTATTTTGTGTTGACAAATTAGCAAAGGGTAACTATAATGCAAATCGGAGGTTAGCAGAAACTAACTTCAAATAAGAAAACGGAAGCAGAGGTTACTGATATGATGCCCTTGGCACTGGCCGACGCAGGCGAAGAAAATATTGTCAAAAAGGTCGGAGGAAATTCGGAAGTCAAGCAACACCTTGAAAATCTTGGGTTTGTTGTCGGAGCGGCAGTTACCGTTATAACTTCCATGGGCGGAAACGTGATCGTAAACATAAAGGAATCGCGGGTAGCCATAAGCAGCGAAATGGCAATGAAGATAATGATCTGAAATGCAATCGCACAACTGTTTTGAAAGGATGAGAAGATGAAGACATTAAAAGAAGTCAAAGTCGGCGAGACTGCCAAAGTTGTTAAACTTCACGGCGAAGGCGCCATCAAGAGAAGGATCATGGACATGGGACTTACAAAGGGCGTTGAAGTCTATGTAAGAAAAGTTGCACCTCTTGGTGATCCCGTAGAGATCACGGTTCGTGATTATGAGCTTTCGATAAGAAAAGCCGATGCAGAAATGGTGGAAGTTGAATAGTACGAAAAGCACTATTTTTTTTGAATGACGGTTACCTCAAGGTAACCCAATGGAAAGGAAAAGAAAATGAGTATCAGAATTGCTCTGGCAGGAAACCCCAACAGCGGTAAGACAACGCTATTTAACGCCCTTACCGGATCAAATCAGTTCGTCGGAAACTGGCCCGGCGTTACGGTAGAGAAAAAAGAAGGAAAGCTTAAGAAGAACAGTGATGTTATCATCACCGACCTTCCGGGTATATATTCACTTTCCCCTTACACACTTGAAGAAGTCGTTGCAAGAAATTACCTCATAAGCGAACGTCCCGATGCGATCTTAAATATCGTAGACGGAACCAACCTTGAGCGTAACCTTTATCTTACGACTCAGCTTACCGAACTGGGTATTCCCGTAGTCATCGCCATCAACATGATGGATGTTGTAAAGAAGAACGGTGACAGCATCAATACGGAAGAACTTTCAAGACAGTTGGGATGCAAGATTGTTGAGATCTCCGCACTTAAGGAGACAGGTATATTTGATGCCGCAGAAGCGGCCGTTAACGAGGCAAAGGGAAAGAAGCCTGTGCCCAGACACGCATTCTCGGGA
>JAGCTJ010000191.1 GCA_017963665.1 Lachnospiraceae bacterium
ACAGAATCGGGGAACTGGGTTTCGGCTCTGTCTATGCGAAGAAATGTAAGTTCATCTTCAGCGACCTTAACCTTGGCTTCCTCTCTGTCATATACGTCATAAGGTAACGCCGCGACTCTGTGCGCTACATTCTCGTTGGGTCTTAAGCACTCGAAAGTCTTTATCGTTGCCATTTTTTATACTCCTCAAAAGAAATAGAAGCTTTTTTATCAAAAAACCATCTTTGACATATTACTACACGATTTCCGATTTAGCAAGTAAAAGGTTTTCGTAATTTACATCTTTTATACGTCGCGACGGTCAACAATTCATTCTACGGTATCATAGATCATCTTATAAGCACCGACTTTTTCGGCTCCGATCGTAAATGCACCGCGCAAACGTTTCTTCGCTTCGGCCAGCTTGCTCGCGTCATTTGCGTAAAGTGTTGCGAGAGGTTCTCCCTTTAAAACACGGTCGGAAGTCTTTTTATTAATGATTATGCCCACGCCGGGATCTATCACATCATCCTTTTTTTCGCGTCCGCCGCCGAGGATAAGGGAGGCTATGCCTACTTCGTCCGCGCGTATATCGGAAACATAGCCGTCAATATCGGACAAAAGGTCTTCCTTTATCTTTCCGAGCTCAAAAAACGAAGTGTCATAAACATATCTGTCATCTCCGCCCTGTGCTTTTACGAATTTTGCGAATGTTTCGAGCGCTTTACCCGAGGTGATGGTTTCTTCAAGTTTCTCGCGGGCTTCTTCGGGCGAAGAAGCTTTTCCTGCGCCGTAAACCATATATGAAGCGAGCTTATAAACCACTTCCATAAGCTTTTCATCGCCCTTACCCTTAAGCGCGTTTATGGCTTCGATCACTTCAAGAGAGTTTCCGACCGCGATGCCGAGGGGATCGTTCATATCGGTGATGACTGCAAATGTCTTTCTGCCGGCATTGTTTCCGATGTCAACCATCCTGCGGGCAAGTTCTTTTGCACTGTCGACCGTCTTCATGAACGCTCCGGAGCCCGTCTTGACGTCAAGAACGATCACATCGGCTCCCGCAGCTAGTTTTTTGCTCATAATGCTTGCCGCTATAAGCGGAATGCTTGAAACCGTGGCTGTGACGTCACGGAGTGCATAAAGCTTCTTGTCGGCGGGAGCAAGATTTGCGGTCTGTCCCGCAACAGCAAGTCCGAGTGTATTTACATTGTTAAAAAATGTCTCTTTCGAAAGCGATGTGTTAAATCCGGGAATGCTTTCAAGCTTATCTATGGTTCCGCCCGTATGTCCGAGTCCTCTTCCCGACATCTTGGCAACGGGGATCCCAAGACTTGCGACCATCGGTCCGATTATAAGCGTTGTTTTATCTCCGACTCCTCCCGAGCTGTGTTTATCAACATGAACGCCCTTTATTACCGAGAGGTCGAGCATTTCTCCGCTCTTTGCCATGAGAAGCGTAAGTTCTGTGGTCTCCCGAACATCCATTCCGTTGATGGCAATTGCCATAAGAAGCGCGCTCGCCTGATAATCGGGTATCGAACCGTCTGTATATCCTTTAACAAAAAAAGCTATCTCTTCGTTTGTAAGTTTTTCGCCAAGCTTCTTTTTGTCGATTATGTCATACATTCTCATAGCAAATACCTCCTGAATTTTATTCTCAATACGATCTATTCAATCCTAACACCTATATCTGCCTTCCGATATAGTAAAAATCCTTACATTCGTCGATCTGTACCTTTATTATCTCTCCGATCAGTCTTTTTCTGCCGACGAAGTGAACAAGAAGGTTGTTTCCGAGACGTCCCGTGAGAGCTGTTGTCCCGTCGGGGGTCGAAATACTCTCTACAGTGTTTCCGGAGGAGTTATCCGAAAGTTCATGGCCAACCGTTTCGACAAGAACTTCCTGCACGGTGCCTACAAGGCGGGCTGCATTTGCAGCGCTGCAGCGGGAAACAACCTTAAGAAGTCTGTCAAAGCGCTCCTTGACAACATCTTCGGGAACCTGGTCTTCAAATGTGGCAGCGGGTGTGCCTGTGCGTTTTGAATATATAAACGTAAATGCGCTGTCAAACGAAACGGTCTCGCAAACATCAAGAGTCTCTATAAAGTCCTCTTCAGTTTCGCCAGGAAATCCTACGATAATATCCGTTGTTATCGCGATATCGGGCATCGCGTCACGAAGTTTTTTTACAAGAAGAAGGTAATCTTCCTTTGTGTAGTGGCGGTTCATGCGTTTAAGAAGTCTGCTGCTGCCGCTTTGAAGAGGCAGATGTATATGTTTGCATACATTTTCATGACGCGCCATGACCTCGATAAGTTCATCCGAAAGATCCTTGGGATGGGACGTCATAAAACGTATCCTTTTGATCCCCTGTACAGAAGCGATCTTATCAAGAAGCATTGCAAACGTAATGTCTTCTTCAAGTCCTTTTCCGTAGGAATTTACGTTTTGACCGAGGAGCATGACTTCTTTAACGCCCTTTGCGACAAGATCCTGTGCCTCACGGATTATGTCGCAGCTCCTTCTGCTCCTTTCGCGCCCTCTTACATAGGGAACGATGCAATAGGTGCAAAAATTGTCGCATCCGTACATTATATTGAGTCCGGCACGGAAGGTGCTGTCGTATTTAACGGGCAGATCCTCAACGATCCCGGTTGCTTCTTTTTGAACGTCTATCACGCGTGTCTTAAGTGACGGATCCTTCTCTTTGGCTTTGCGGTTCATCAAAAGCGTATAAAGAAGCTCGGCTATCTTATAACTGTTATGTGTTCCGAAGATGATATCGATAAAGCCGTAGCTTTTCTGCATCTTTTCAACTTCATCGGGCTCCTGCATCATACAACCGCAAATTCCGATCACCATCGAAGGATTCTTCTCTTTTTTGAGCTTTCCGACATAACCGATCCTGCCGTACACACGCGTGCTCGCGTTTTCACGAACTGTGCAGGTATTATAAAGGACAAGATCGGCTTTTTCGCTGTCAATGAGCGTATATCCGATGCTTTCGAGAACGCCGGCGAGCTTCTCAGAATCACGGAAATTCATCTGACACCCGAATGTTGAAATATGATAGGTCGGTTTCTTTCCGTCGGCAAAAAGCCCCATCCCGTCGATCAGTTTTTTGCATTCCTCTATGAAATACATTTGGCGCTCCGGTTCGTTTACGGGCGCCCCATTATATATATCCGTCATTTTCCGATTCCTTTTGTGAATAATATTTCAGCTCTTTTTTTTCAGTTTTTTTATGATCTCCTCGTATACTTTGAGGCCGTCAACCGCAGCGGATGTTATACCGCCCGCGTATCCGGCTCCTTCGCAGCAGGGATACATTCCCATAAGGCCTATTGCACAAAGCGTTTCGCTGTCTCTTACGATCCTGAC
>JAGCTJ010000192.1 GCA_017963665.1 Lachnospiraceae bacterium
AAAGATACGAATGCGCAGGAAATGACCGACATGATGGTAGGTCGTTCCGTTTCGCTCAACATAGAACGTCCCGATCCGGTAGACCCTCACAAGCGAATTGCGGTAAGAGGTCTTACGGTCAGAAGTTTGGACGGCATTTTAAAACTCGACGACGTTTCGTTTGACGCTTACTCGGGCGAGATACTCGGTATCGCAGGTATTTCGGGCTGTGGCCAGAAGGAACTTCTCGAAGCGATAGCCGGACTTCAGCAGGCTGAGGCGGGAAGTATCTCATATGTTGCAGATGACGGCAGGAAAGAAGAACTTCTTGGAAAGGATCCCTTAAAGATACAGGAGATGGGTGTAACCCTTTCTTTTGTACCTGAGGACCGTCTAGGTATGGGTCTTGTGGGAAACATGGACCTTGCGGACAACATGATGTTAAGATCCTTCAGAAAAGGCTCTTCGGTGTTTACGGATCGTAAGGCTCCCGAGAAACTTGCTTCCAAGGTGGTTGAAGAACTTGATGTTGTAACTCCGGGTATCTCGACACCGGTAAGAAGACTTTCCGGCGGTAACGTTCAGAAGGTTCTCGTCGGACGTGAGATCGCATCGGCTCCCAAGGTATTGCTTACGGCTTATGCGGTCAGAGGACTTGATATCAACTCTTCTTACACGATCTACGATCTTATAAACAGGCAGAAGAAAAAAGGTGTCGCCGTTATATTTGTCGGCGAAGACCTTGATGTGTTATTTGAAATATCGGATAAGATATTGGTTCTTTGCGGCGGAAGAGTCAGCGGTATTGTGGACGGCAGGACCGCAGACAAGAATCAGATCGGACTTATGATGACTACGGTGGGAGGTGAAGAAAATGGCAAATAGAGTTTCGGAACCTTTGTTTCACATCGTAAAACGCGACAACGTAAGTCGCAAAAAGGCATGGTGCATTCGTCTTATAGCCATTGTTCTTGCAATTTTGGTAAGCGCCATACTTACAACGATACTTACGGATGACAATCCGTTCCAGGTTTGTATAACAATGGCATCGGGTGCCTTCGGAACCGTGAGAAAGACCATGGTAACGCTCCAGAACCTGGCAATACTTCTTATAATCTCACTTGCACTTACACCCGCATTCAAGATGCGATTTTGGAACATCGGCGGTGAAGGCCAGGTGCTTATCGGCGGCCTTGCCGCAGCGGCATGCATGGAGCTTATGGGTGACAGACTTCCCGCGGGACTTTCTTTCCCCAACTGGTTCGTAATGGTATGCATGGTGGTGAGCAGTATACTTGCCGGTGCGTTCTGGGGATTCATCCCTGCGGCGCTCAAAGCCAAGTGGAACACCAACGAAACGCTCTCGACTCTTATGATGAACTACATCGCCATCCAGCTCGTGGCTTACTTCACCATCAAGTGGGAAGTTCCGAAAGGATCGGGAAAGATCGGTATCATCAACCAGAGCACCAACATCGGCTGGCTTCCCCAACTGTTCGGAAGCAGATACATGCTCTCAATCGTTCTTGCGATCATCGTTACGATCGGCATGTACATCTACCTCACATACAGTAAACACGGTTACGAGATAGCCGTTGTCGGCGAAAGCGAGCGTACCGCCAGATACGTCGGCATGAAGGTCAAGAAAGTCATCATCAGAACGATGCTCCTTTCGGGCGGTCTTTGCGGCCTTGCGGGCCTACTCCTTGTCGGCAGCATCAACCATACGATCACAACGACGATCTCGAACGGACAGGGCTTCACGGCCGTTATGGTTTCGTGGCTTGCAAAGTTCAATCCGTTCACGATGATCTTCACAACGCTCCTCATCGTATTCCTTGGACGAGGCGCGAGCGAGATCTCGACAAAGTTCGAGCTTAATCAGTCGTTCTCGGATATAGTTACGGGTATCATCCTTTTCTTCATCATAGGATGTGAGTTCTTCATAAACTATAAAATAAACTTCAGGAAACCTTCTTCCGTAACGGCAGTAGTGCAGGAAGAAACAGCTCCTGTTTCGGCGGAGCAATCCGAAGAGCCGAAAGAACAGCCGGAAGAACAGCCCGAAGAATCTGAAAAGAAGGAGGATGATGTAAATGTTTGATCTTGTAGCGTTTATTCCAAGAGCCGTCGGCCAGGGCATCCCCCTTATGTGCGGCAGTACCGGTGAGACAATCACCCAGAAGTCCGGTAATCTTAACCTCGGTATTCCCGGCGTTATGTACGTGGGAGCCATAAGCGGTGTTATCGGTGCTTTCTACTACGAAAAGAGTATTCCCGAACCGGGAACTTTAAATCCGTTTCTTGCAATAACGATCCCGCTCTTAAGCTGCCTTTTGGGTTCGCTTTTGATGGGACTTCTGTATTGCTTTTTGACGGTTTCCCTAAGAGCCAACCAGAACGTTACCGGTCTTGCAATGACCACCTTCGGCGTAGGCTTCGGTAACTTCTTCGGAGGATCGTTAATAAAGATCTCCGGAGCAGACATTCCTTCCATAGCACTTTCAAGGACGAGTTTATGCTTCAGCAAATCTCTTCCTTTTGCCAACAATCTGGGATGGTTCGGAAAGATCTTCTTATCATACGGATTTTTGGCTTACGTTGCCATCATTTTATCTTTTGTGGCATCCTTCATCATAAAACGCACCCGTCCCGGTCTTCACCTTCGTGCCGTAGGTGAGAGCCCCACAACGGCGGATGCTGCGGGTATAAACGTAATAGCCTACAAATATATCGCAACCTGCGTCGGATGTATGATCGCAGGTCTCGGCGGTCTTTATTACGTAATGGACTACGCTTGCGGCGTTTGGAGTAACGACGCGTTCGGTGACAGAGGATGGCTTGCCATCGCACTGGTAATCTTCACGATCTGGCGCCCCAACGTAGGCGTATTCGCATCGATCTTCTTCGGAGGTCTTTATATCCTTTATCTTTACCTTCCCACAGGTATGGATCACATGGAGTACAAAGAGCTTTACAAGATGATCCCCTACGTTGTAACCCTTATAGTGCTGGTTATAACAAGTATGCGTAACAAGCGCGAGAATCAGCCGCCCGAATCATTGGGACTTCCTTATTTCCGTGAGGAACGCTGATGAAGCTCTACATTATGCGTCACGGTACCACCGACTGGAATGAAGCAAGGCGTATCCAGGGAAACAGTAACACCTCGCTTAATGAAGCGGGAAGGAAGATAGCAAGAGAATCGTCGGAAGGAATGAAAGACATCCCCTTCGATCATATATATTCAAGCCCTC
Source organism: Lachnospiraceae bacterium (assembly GCA_017963665.1). Lineage (GTDB taxonomy): Bacteria > Bacillota > Clostridia > Lachnospirales > Lachnospiraceae > UBA1258. The sequence goes on from JAGCTJ010000192.1 coordinate 3,237, forward strand.
TTGACAGAGCCTACGAAACCGCTGTGATCATAAGGCGTGACAGAGAAATTCCGATCATTAAAGATGACAGATTAAAAGAAGTATGCTTCGGCATAGATGAAGGGACCTGTCCGGGAGAAAGAACACCCGGCTGCGTATTGTTCTTTAAAGATCCCCCGCACTATGTGCCCGCAGAGGGCGCCGAATCTTTCCAACAACTGATCGGGCGTACAAAATCTTTTCTTGATGAGGTCATAAGACCTTTATCTATAAAGGAACCGAACGCAACGGTCTTTGTATCCGGTCACGGAGCCTTAAACAAAGCACTTGCTTTAAATCTTCTGGGGAGAGACCTTAAAGATTACTGGGCAGGTGCATGGCAGTTTAACTGCAGCGTTGCCATATATGAGGTAACGGGTGACAATGCCGTTTTACTTGAAGACGGCGTAAGCTACGCAAATACTGACGAAGTAACAACGGTCAGACCATAAATATTTTTCAACATGAGGAGGATAAGAGAAAATGGGAGAATTACGTCCTGAGTCACTTGAAAGGATCACAAATGAAACACTGGCAAATGCTTTTATCGACGAGCAGGTGGCAGAGATCAGAAAACAGGTGGGAGACAAGAAAGTATTGCTTGCTCTTTCCGGCGGTGTGGATTCGTCGGTAGTTGCCGCACTTTTGATCAAAGCCATCGGTAAGCAGCTTGTATGTGTTCATGTAAACCACGGTCTTCTTCGTAAAGGAGAGCCCGAACAGGTAATAGAAGTATTCAAAAATCAGATGGATGCAAACCTCATCTATGTGGATGCGGTTGACAGATTCCTTGATAAACTTGCGGGAGTATCCGATCCCGAGAAGAAGCGTAAGATCATAGGTGCCGAATTTATCAACGTATTCGCCGAGGAAGCCGCAAAGCTTGACGGAATAAGCTTCCTTGCACAGGGAACCATCTATCCCGACATTTTGGAATCCGACGGAGTAAAAGCTCATCACAACGTAGGCGGACTTCCCGAAAGTCTTCAGTTCGCTCTTGTTGAGCCCGTTAAATTCCTTTACAAAGATGAAGTAAGAGTAGTCGGCAAAGTTCTCGGTCTTCCCGACAACATGGTATATCGTCAGCCCTTCCCCGGTCCCGGACTGGGAGTCCGCTGTGTGGGCGCCATCACCAGAGACAGACTCGAAGCATTAAGAGAAGCCGATGCCATCGTAAGAGAAGAGATCGAAAAGCTTCCCGAAACACCTTGGCAGTACTTCTGCGCAATACCCGACATTCAGTCCACAGGTATCAAGTATGTTAACGGAAAAGGCGAGCGTTACATGGGCTGGGCAGTCGTTATGCGTGCCGTAAACACCACCGACGCCGTAGCCGCAACCGTACCCGAGATCCCCTTCAAATCCCTTTGCGCAATGCGCGATAAGATCGTTCAGATCCCCGGCGTTAACAGATTTCTTTGGGATATGAGCGAGAAGCCGGTTGCTACGATAGAATGGGAGTGATAACGAGCCAAAGTCGTTAGATATATTGCAACTTACACCGAAGGTGTCAAAAAAAGAAGAAGTAACATCCTCAAGCTTGCTTGAAAGGATGTTACTTTTCTTTTTTTGAGACGCTTACGAAGTAAGCGTTGCAATATATCGAAGATGACCTTGGCGACAACATATGCTTATGAATAGGGAATAACCCCAAGGGTTATTCCCTATTCATAAGAGGAGGACTCTTAATTTTGAAGTCCGTCTGCCTGATTCCATAGTTTTGGCTCTGTTGCAAGATGATCATGATAGGGATGAGAGCTTAATTCACAAGTTAAGCAACACCAATGAAGGTTGAATGCAGAATGAACCAGAGATAAAGCGTTATATGCATGATCGTCTCTCTCTAATAAGTCTATTCTTGCCAATCTGAACGATCAGGCAGAAAACATGTTTCTTGAGCTGGTAAAACAAATGGCCGCCGATAATTGTCACTACCATCCGAGATATACTGCAAAGTATAAATATTAAATGCAATATATATTTGACATTTCGCAGGATCTAATATATAATTGGCATTGTTAGGAGGGAAGTCCGTGAGAAACTTGAAAATGAAGTTCAGACGCATTGAACTTAACATCTCTCAGACTGAGCTGGCGAAACGCGCAGGGGTAACAAGGCAGACGATTGGCTTGATCGAATCCGGGGAGTTCAATCCTTCTATCAAGCTGTGCGTAGCCATCTGTAAAGCGCTGGGAGTAACACTAGATGATCTATTCTGGGAGGAAGAAGAAAATGAAGATGAGGAAAACTAATCTGGATGAACAGCAGGAGCGCAAGCTGCTGGAAATCGAAAGCCGGGGCTTTTGGCTGGCTTTTTGGGGGATTCTGCTCGCTTTGATTGTAGAAACCGTGGTGATGACAAAGGATCTGCGCGCGATTATCGGTGAATTGGTCCTGCTCATGGGGCTTGCGCTGTATCTGGCCATCTCGTGCATGCGGGCGGGCATTTGGGACAGACGAGCGGATATGAGCCGCAGGACCTGCCTGCTTTTCTCTCTGGAAGCAGGGATCTGTGCAGGCCTGTTCTTGTTTGCCGTTACCTTTGCACGCTATCAAAAACCCATCGGATCGCTCTGTTTTGGCGCGATCGGAGTAGTTTTTACCATTGCTCTCACCTATCTCATTCTGCGCCTCACGGCACGAGCCACAAAAAAGCGCCAGGACGAACTCAACGCTGAACCAGACGACGATTTTGATGAGGAAGAGACACATACATCTTAACAATATCGTCCCAGTGTTAATAATGCTTTTTTTGCCTATCCATGGCAACATATATGCAACAAAAAATCGGATAGCCCATATCCGATGGAGAATTCAGATAATCAAAACACTCAGTACCATATCGCCCATACAAAACTGTTTAAGTCAAGCTTTCCAGGAGCGAATGGGAGTGATAACGAGCCAAGGTCATTAGATATATTGCAACGCTTACAAAGTAAGCGTTGCAATATATCTAATGACCTTGGCGACAACATACGCGAGGGAAAACACAATAAACCGGAAGAGGAAATGGTCACATTTCCGATGACGGTCTATTGTGTTTTCCCGAGAGGGGCCGGCGACAAACCCCGGAAGCAATTTCAAGTTCCTCATCAACAATTTCAATTTTATCTTTTTACCCAAAATGATAAAATTGAAATTGACAATGATATAATTGACTGCTACCACTAATAAGTGGATATATACGTTGACAACGTATACGAGTTGGTTTATACTTTAATAAAGTACAAAGAAGTTTTTGGAGACGATGATATGGATATTTCAGAAAAAATAAAGGAGTTACGAAAGAAAACGGGATTATCGCAAAGTAAATTTTCCGCTAAATTTGGAATTCCCGTAAGAACTCTTCAGCA
>JAGCTJ010000193.1 GCA_017963665.1 Lachnospiraceae bacterium
ATTTTATTTAAACATTGGATAAGGTCTGGGAATTGTCGTAAGAAACGGTACAGTAAAAACGACTCTGATAAACATCATGACTAATATGTTAAAACCTTCGGAAGGATCGGTAACTTACTCTTTTACTGAAAAAGAGCTTCCTTATAAGATAGGTATTCAGATGCAAGACGGATATTTTGATCCGATGCTAAAGGTTAACGAAATAGTAAAACTGTATATGAATCTATACTCGATAAAAAAGAAGGATGTCAAAGAACTTTTGATAAAGCATGAACTCGGGAAGGTAGGAGGAAATGCAATTTCTAAGCTATCCGGAGGTGAAAGGCAAAAATTGAACATTTTGCTGGCCGGTATGCATGATCCGGACATATTATTTTTTGATGAAGTTACTACGGGATTGGATGCGATATCCAGAAACAAAATATTGGATTACCTCGAGAGGCAAAAAGAAAGAGGTAAAACGATAATAATAGTCAGTCACTATTTCGAAGAGATTTATAAACTGGCAGATAAAGTATTGATCTTAAAAGAAAATGGGGAACATACAATTGATCAGCTTAAAGATCTAGGAAGCGATTATTCGAGCGTTAAAGAGGCAATACTTAACCATATAGGAAAAGAAGAACGAGAGGAAGAGCGTATCTAACTATGAAATCAAACGGAATCGGAAGAATACTGTCTATAGCAAGAATAGAATTGATCAAATATTTCAGACAGCCAATGGTTATCGTATTCGCTGTGGTTTTCCCCGGTTTTTGGATAATAATGAATGGTCTCATGTATGGGAATGACCCTTCCCCATTATTTAAAGGAATAGGTACCATAGATTACATGTTACCGGCATATTCATTTCTAATAATTTTGGTGACCGGATTGTCATCGTTACCCCAGACTATGGCTAAAAATATAGAAACGGGAGTAATAAGGAGATATGCCTATACTCCGATAAAAAAACACGAATTTCTGTTAGGAATAATACTTGGCAATATCATCGCATCATCTATTTCACTTATGGTTCTGTTCAGTATTGCTTTGATAAAGTATGATGTCGCAGTTCCTATAAGGGTCAGCAGCATCCTGCTTTTTATAATTACTTTTATGTTCATATCCGTAGGAATATGCAGTTTCGGGTTAATGATCGCAAACATAGTAAAAGGGTTTCAATCTGCTTTGTCGGTAAGTCTGTTGATATATTTTGCATTACTGTTTTTAAGCGGATGTTCTGTTCCGTTAGAAATTCTCCCGAAAGGATTTCAGGATGTAACCTCCTATATTCCATTTACACATATGGTGAGATTTTTACAAAATATCTGGCTTGAGCGTAGTGAGAAAATGGGGCTATATTGCGGATCAACGATAATTTTTTCTCTTTTGTTTATTGCTTTATCCATAAAGTCGTTTAAATGGGTAAAGAGATGAAAAAATATTATTAATTAATAATATATTACGAAGAAAGGAGGAGGGTTCATGAGCGTTTCTTATTCAGACAATTCTATGAGTAGTCAGAGCCAGGCTGTTGACGTAGTTCCCGGAGCATGCTGCAGTTGTTCTTCTGGATGTTCTTCATCGTCAAGCTCATGTTGTTGCTGCTAATAACTACTGATAGTATTCATGAAAATCGGTGAGTGATTTCATATCATTCACCGATTTTATCTAAGAGAATGTCGGTTGGAATTTTGGTGATAATATGTCAATTGACTAATCTAATAACAAAAGGTTCCTAAGCATCGTTACGTCAAATTCCCGCTGAAAAGCATGGATGATAACGCAGGGCGTTACAAAATACAGCATGATATCATTGATGCATTTGACACCGTCACCGTTAAGTATCTTTATCTTTCTTCCGAAAAATCAAATTTGAAAGAGAGTATACGATTCAAACATGTTAGGCAGGAAGAAAAACGAATTAAAACCCGTTTGGAAAAGCAGTTCGGAAAACCAATGAAAAAAGCATTTCCAAAAACCCTAAAATGAGTTATATTAGTAAATGGAACTTTCTCTTGTAAGAAGTATTTCCTATTCTACGGGACAAGAGTGTGTAGGAAATAAATACAAAAAGGAAAAACGATATGGCGATGAAAAGATATGCAGGAATACTATCCACAATAATATTGACAGCATTTTTCATTGGTTTTTCTATAATCGGACGTAAATGTTTTGACGGAGCTGCGTGGTTCACGTTCAGCAGTGTTTTACGTTTAATATTTGGATGTATTTCGATATTCCTGTTACATAAGATCTATGGAAGGTCCTTAAAAGATATATTTACAAATTATTCTCCCAAAACGGTTTTTATATGCGGACTGGGTTTCTTTATATATGTCATATATTTTGTAACAGCTATTACATTGGGCTATTTTCCTGTGGAAATAACCGGGCTTACGGTATCTTTGCTTTTATCAAGAATACTTTTTCAACAATTAACGACCGGCTTTTTCGAAGAGGCTTTAAATCGAGGTTTGTTGCTTGAAGGGTTTTATTGTTCAAAGATGAGTAAGATCAATAAAGTGGCATATGCGTCTGTCAGCTTTATACTGTTTGGTCTTGGACATGTTATATCCGGTTGGAACACATATACGTTTCTGTATACAGGAACCATCGGGTTTGTTTTTGCAACAATATACCTGAATACACATAACCTTATACTTCCGATGATTTTGCACTTTATATATGATATTCCCGCAAATATTGTTGACTACATGAAGTTTAATGATTCCGCAGTATTTAATGCCTTCTATTCTGTAAATGAAGTTATGGTCGGTGTTATGTTCGTGATATCTTTGGGTATGTTATTAAAGGGCAAAAATGTATCGAAGACATTCGAACAAGAGAAATAATATGTAGAAAATCAATTAATTGCTATTCCACGGATTTCACTTCGTCTGCCGCGCGAAGTGAAATCTTTTTATTGCGCACATATTGCCTCGCGTAGTAAAATTTAGCAGTAAATATTTATTGTTTACAAAAAAAAGAGGGTATAGCAAAGGAGACATTAATGAAGGTTATCGTATGCAAAAATTACGAAGAAGTATCTGTGGAATCGGCTAAGATCGTTGCCGATGTACTGAAGAAAAAACCCAACGCAATACTTGGTCTTGCAACGGGTTCAACACCCGAAGGCATGTATGCGGAGCTTGTTAAGATGAACAAGGCAGGCGAGATCGATTTTAAAGACGTTACGACTGTAAACTTGGATGAGTACTATCCGATAAGTCCCGATAACGATCAAAGCTACAGATATTTCATGAACAAGAATCTTTTCGATCACGTTAACATAGACAAGGCACGCACCAATGTTCCTAACGGCGCAGCTCCCGACGGAGAAAAAGAAGCTGAGCGTTACGAGGCATATGTACGGTCACTTGGCGGAGCGGATATTCAGGTACTTGGTATAGGAAGAAACGGACACATCGCATTCAACGAGCCCGATGATGAGCTTGTTCCCGTGACCCACGTAACCGGTCTTACGGAAGATACGATCGATGCAAATGCAAGATTTTTCGCAAGTCCTGCCGACGTTCCCACCAAGGCGCTCACCATGGGAATGGGAACCATTCTTTCCGCAAAGAAAATAATAATTATTGCAACGGGCGCAGGAAAGCACAATGCAGTTAAGCAGATGCTTAAAGGCACTTGCACCACACAGTGTCCCGCATCATTTTTAAATCTTCATAAGGACGTTGTTTTAGTCTGCGACGAAGCGGCATACAACGGCTAGAAAGCGAGTTTATTATGGGAAAATATTTCGGAACCGACGGTTTCAGAGGTGAAGCAGGCGTAGTACTTACAGCCGAGCATGCATTCAAGATCGGAAGATATCTCGGATGGTATTACGGAAAAGACCATCATGCAAAGATAGTCATCGGAAAGGACACAAGACGTTCTTCTTATATGTATGAGAACGCACTTGCCGCAGGTATCACATCTTCAGGATCGGACGCATATCTTTTGCACGTTACTACTACACCCTGTGTTTCTTATATCACCAGAACAGAGATGTTTGACTGCGGTGTTATGATCTCCGCAAGTCACAATCCTTTCACCGACAACGGTATCAAGCTTATGAACTGCGACGGTGAAAAGATGGATGATGCTCTTCAGGATGAGATTGAAAGATATATTGACGGTCTTATCGAAGAGATCCCTTTTGCTACCGGAGATCAGGTGGGATGTACCGTTGACTTCTATTCGGGAAGAAACAGATACATCGGATATCTTACAAATGTTGCCACCAAGTCTTTTGAGGACAGAAAGGTTGCTCTTGACTGCGCAAACGGCTCTTCATGGATGATCGCTCCGGCAGTTTTCAATGCGCTCGGATCGAAGACTTATGTTATCAACAATTCTCCCGACGGATCGAACATCAACTTCGGTTGCGGTTCAACACATATCGAGGGACTTTGTGAATATGTTAAGGCAAACCAGCTTGACTGCGGATTCGCTTTTGACGGTGACGCAGACAGATGTCTTGCGGTCGACGAGAACGGTGAGATCGTTAACGGCGATAAGATAATGTACATATGCGGTAAATATTTAAAGAGCATCGGACAGCTTCCCAGCAACAAAGTTGTTACGACGGTAATGAGTAACTTCGGTCTTTACAAAGCTCTCGACAGGATCGGCATCAGTTACGAAAAAACAGCAGTCGGCGACAGATATGTTTACGAGAACATGAAAGAGTTTAACCACATGATCGGCGGCGAGCAGTCAGGGCACGTTATCTTCAGAAAATATGCCCGTACCGGTGACGGCATACTTACCGCTATCATGTTATTGAGCGTTCTGGTGGAGACTCAGCTTCCGCTTTCCGTACTTGCAAGCGAAGTTACGATGTATCCTCAGGTTCTTAAAAACGTTGTTGTTGACGACAAGGACGGCACACTTGAAGATCCCGCCGTTAAACTTGCCGTTGAAGCAGCAACCGCAGAACTTGGCGATAACGGTCGAGTTTTATTAAGAAAGTCCGGAACCGAACCGGTACTCAGAGTTATGTCCGAAGCCGGCAGCAACGAAGAGTGTGAGAAGCATGTTGACGCCATCATCGAATCCATGAAGGTTTCGGGACATCTTATCAAGATCAAATAAGGTTTATAAAATGACTTTAGTAGAAAAGAAAGTAATAGCTTATATAGAGAAACATTTAAGCGTATTTATCATTGCTTTCGCATTTTTACTCGGAGCGTATCTTCGTTTTTCCATGCGATATTTCTTAAGCGGAGATACGCTTGAGTATTATCTGCCATGGTACGACGATTTCAAAAGTCTGGGCGGATTTAAGGCTTTGGGTCAGCAGGTCGGAGATTGCGATTACACGATACTTTACCAGTTCATGCTGGCTGCGCTTACTTATCTTCCGATGATACCGCTCTATGCGATCAAAGCGTTCAGCATACTTTTTGATATGCTGCTTGCCGTTTTGGTCGCAAGGATTGTCTGCAAAAATACCGAGTATGGTTTAAACGGCGCGGCAGCGGCATTTGCCTTTGTATGGGTTTCGCCCGTCATTGCCATGAACTCCGCAATGTGGACACAATGCGATTCGATATATACGTTTTTTGTGATTCTTTCTTTGTACTATCTGTACAAAGAAAAAGACGTGACCGCAATGGTGTTTTTGGGCCTCGCATTTTCATTTAAGCTTCAAACGATTTTTGTATTACCGTTCTTTTTGTTTTACTACTTTTATAAAAGAAGATTTTCGGTCCTTTACTTTTTGATAGTTCCGGCGGTTTTCTTTATAAGCACGCTTCCGGGCATCATCGCCGGCCGAGGAATACTGGAAGGAGTAGAGGTTTACTTCATACAAAAAGCGGAATACTACCGAATGGAGATGAACTATCCCGGATTTTGGATGTTCACTTCCTACGAGACTTTTGTTGAGAAATACGAGTATTTCGATTATCTGTATCCGATAGCATTGCTCGTTACGTTTATGATGCTTGCAGCGTGGATGATTTTTACGATAAAGAAAAAGGTCACGCTCAATGCGAAGAACTTTCTGGGACTTGCGTTACTGTTGACGTTCACGACCGTTTTCTTTTTACCTGTAATGCATGAACGTTACGGTTACATATACGAAGTGCTTGCGATCATTTATCTTTTCTACAACAAAAAAGCGAAGCTGCCCTGTCTTGCGATACAGGTCGTTTCTCTTGTGACGTATGCCTGGTATCTTATGTACGTACCGAGAAATCTTACTTTTCTCGCAGTTATAAATACGATGATCTATATCACGTATTCGTACCTGTATGTTAAGGGAATAAAGGACGAAGAAACCGCAGTTTCTTTATAAAAATTTAAGAGCCCGAGTGCCTTTTTGGTGCCCGGGTTTTCTTGACTGTAAATTAAGTAGGAAGTATTATTATCTTTAGGTATTTATCAAAAAAAGAAGAGAATGGAAATGAAAGAAAAAAAGATCCCTTCAGCAGTTTCATATTATGTAGTTGCAGCAGCTTCGATTTTCTGGGCAATGTCGCTTCCTCTTTACGAAGTGGCTCATTTTGTAAGTTTCGGAATAGTGATGCTGCTATTGTTCATCACTTCATGGCAGATCTGGCCCAAGAAGATCCGGGTTGAGATGAAAGTTAAGAAGGTCGAGGACAAGAAGGCCAAGGAAGAAGAAAAGAAGATCGCTTCCACGGGAGATCCCGAGATAGACAAGATGATCGAAGATAAGACCCTTGCACTTCTTGAAATGAAGAGACTTGATGCAAACATCATCAATGAGAAGATATCAAACCAGATAGTTCATCTTCAGGATGTGACCGATAAGATAGTTGCAAGAGTAGTCGAGAATCCTTCGAAAAAGAAACAGGTAAGAAGATTTTTCAATTACTATCTTCCCACCACGATCAAGCTTTTGAACGCTTATGATCGAATGGATGAGGCAGGAATCTCGGGTATCAACATCGACGGCACGAAAGGCAAGATCGAAGAGATGATGGAGACGGCCGTAGATGCTTACGATAAGCAGCTCGACTATCTTTATAAAGACGAAGCACTTGATATTTCCACAGATATAACGGTTATGGAAAACCTCATGAAATCTGAGGGCCTTACCGAGAAATAAAGGAGAAAGAAAATGGCAGACAACAATATTCCTACATTAACACTCGATCCTAACGGAGCATCAACGGCTGCGCCCACGATGCCTTCCTTTTCAGCAGGAGGCGGAATGGCTATGGCTCAGGCTCAGATGGATGAGTCGGGAATGGCTACCGCTCAGAAAAAAGAGGTCGAACCCGTCGTTGTAGACGAAAATATGCTTAACGACGAAGAAAAAGCGATCGTTAACGATTTTGCGAGCAAGATAGATATCACAAACACCAATCAGGTTCTTATGTACGGTTCATCCGCACAGAAGAACATTGCCGATTTCTCCGAAGGCGCACTTAATGCGGTTCGTACTCAGGATCTTGGCGAGATCGGTGAGACTCTTGCAAATCTCGTAGTACAGATAAAGACCTGCCAGGAACCCGAAAAGAAGGGTATCGGCGGATTTTTCCAAAAGAAGAAAAACGAGTTCGAAGCTTTGAAAGCAAACTATTCGAAGGCTGAAACGAACGTTGACAAGATTGCCGAAGTACTTGAGAAGCATCAGGTAGTTTTGATGAAAGATGCGGCTTTGTACGATGAGATGTACAAGTTAAATCTCAACTACTACAAAGAACTTACGATGTATATCATCGCAGGTAAGAAAGCATTGGAGAATGCAAAGACCGTTAAACTTGAGGAACTTCGCAAGAAAGCCGAAGAGACCGGTGCTCAGGAAGATGCGCAGGCATACAATGATTATGCAAATCTTATCGAGAGATTCGAGAAGAGACTTCACGATCTTGAACTTACAAGAATGATCTCCATTCAGATGGGTCCTCAGACCAGACTTCTTCAGAACAACGATACTTTGATGATCGAAAAGATCCAGACTTCTCTTACCAGCACCATTCCCCTTTGGAAAAGTCAGATGGTACTTGCCATGGGTATCGAGCACGGACGTCAGGCGACCGCAGCACAGAGTGCGGTTACCGAGATGACGAACGAGCTTCTTAAGAAGAATGCCGATCAGCTTAAGATGGCAACAGTTGAGACTGCAAAAGAAGCAGAGAGATCGATCGTTGATATTGAAACACTTAAGCATACAAACGAACAGCTCATCACCACACTTGATGAGGTTATGAAGATCCAGACCGAAGGCGCGCAGAAGCGTAAAGAAGCTGAGGTAGAGCTTGGCAGGATCGAAGGTGAGCTTAAGCAGAAGTTGATGGAACTCAAAGGAGTATAATCATGGAAGCTTTAAAAAAGACAAGCGTTGCGGCAATGATAATGGTCATCTGTATCGTCATGGCAGTATTGCTTGGCGAGATGAGATCCGATACATACAAACAGGTTGAAGAGACCGGTGTTGTCACACAGCAAAAAGACAATCCCATAAGTGAACTTATGTATGGCTGGTCCACATACGGCACCATACAAAAGCAGATCGAAAAGGGAACAAATCTTGTTTTTGATGTGGATGAAGATAAACCCGAAACCAGAAAACTTCATGTGGGAAAGGTCATTCTTATTCTGATCATAATAGGAATCGTTTCCGGAGCATTCAAGAAAAAGAGATAATCGATCACGAATCGCCATGTGGGTAAAACCACATGGCGATTTTTAATTATCATGTAACGCTCATTCATTATTATGTATAAACGAAACGCTTTTAATCTTTGAAGAGGATCAAATGAGAAGAATAAAGATAAATCAAATTCATAAGATGCTCCAGGAGATAGCGACCGGGTACAGAAACAGAGTAAACAGGATCATAAAGTGGTATGAGTACAGATTTACCCCTCCCGCGATACAGCAGCCGGAGCCCATCCCTCAACCCGAGCCTGAACCCGAACCCGCTCCGGAACCCGAATGTGCGACAACTGCAAATTCTGATGAAGAAGTCGATCTTGCAGCCACAGGCCTCAGTGAAGACGATCAGGCTTTGGTAGCAGATATCATGGCAAGATTTAAAGAGGCTAAGTCGTTAAACGTAGACAGTATAGTCGCATCCGCGACCGAAGAAATGAATGCTGCCAATGCCGCAGATACAAGCGATATGTCGCAGGACGAACTTATCGCAGCAATCTGTGCTCCCAAGCAGACGGTTGTGGACGGATTGGTAATACAGGCCAATCAGGAACTTGAAACATAAAAGAAAATGCGGAAGATCAAGGTCTTCCGCATTGTTTTTATTCGTTATCTTTTTCTTTTTCAGCTTTCTTCTTTTCTTTTTTCTCTTTAGCGGTTGCTTCCGCTGCAAGAGCGCAGGTGATGACCGCAAAGAAGAGTGTGGATGAAGTCCAGTCGATGGAAATACCTTTTACGAAGTACTGAACAATGCTGATTGCCAATCCTACGATACCGAAGAGGACTAAAGAGTAGAGAAATATACGTGTTGACTTTTTCATTTTATGTACCTTCCTTATCTGTTTGTTTTGTTGAGTACATACTATCAACTGAGAAGATCCGATTCAATTGTATACTCTTACAAATTTCTTTCATTTTTGTAAGAAATCAAATAAAATGTGAATAGAATAAAAATACGTATTCGAAAGAGATCATTATGAGCATACATTCACTTTTCAATGATAACTGGCAGTTCGCCAAATTTCCTCTTAACACACCGTATGAAACAATGAGCGAGGCTGTTTCTTTTAACCCGGTTGCCATACCTCACGACTGGCAGATATGGGATACCTCAGATCTTTACGAGAACAGTATCGGCTTTTACAAAAAGGTGTTTACCCTCAAAAAGGAAAACTTCCATACATATATCATCCGTTTCGATGCGGTATATATGGATTCTTCTGTCTACTTAAATCACGAAAAGATATTTGAGTGGAAGTACGGTTATTCCGCGTTTGATGTGGATATAACAAAGTATGTCAAAGATGGGGAAAATCTGATAGAAGTATCGGCAAACTACCAAAGTCCCAATACAAGGTGGTACTCGGGAGCGGGTATCTTCAGAAATGTGCATTTCTTTGATAAAGATTCGGCATATATCCCTTTGGACGGTTTATATGTTTCAACAAGGGCCAAAGAAAACGGATCGTTCGATCTGATGCTTGACTGCGACGTAAATGTGACAACCCCCGCAAAGATCACCTTAAGACATACCCTTACGGAAGCAACGGGCGAAGTGATCGCTTCTTTTTCAAAAGACGAGATATTAAGCCAAAAGCCTGTTACCGTAAAGGCAAAGCTTTTAGCAGAAAACCCGAGAAGATGGGATATAGACGATCCTTATCTTTATAATTTGAAGACCGATCTTATTAAAAACAAAGAGATCGTCGACAGTGTGATCACAAATGTCGGCTTCAGGACTATCCGCTTTGACAGCGATAAAGGTTTCTTTTTAAACGAGCGGAGTGTAAAGATCAACGGTGCCTGCATGCATCACGATCTTGGAAGTCTGGGTGCGGCTCTTAACAAGACTGCGCTCAGAAGGCAGTTTGCAAAATTAAAAGAGATGGGGATTAATTCTGTTCGTACCAGCCACAATATGCCGGCTCCCGAACTTCTTGAACTGGCTGACGAGATGGGAATTCTCATCAATACTGAAGCCTTTGATATGTGGGAGAACAAAAAGACCGAGTACGACTATGCAAGATTTTTCCCGGACTGGTATAAAAAGGATGTCCGCTCATGGGTGCTTCAGGACAGAAATCATCCGTCGGTCATCATTTTCAGCATAGGAAACGAGATATACGATTGTCATCTAGAGAGCGGAAGAAAGTGGAACGCTCTGTTAAGAGACGAAGTAAGAAAATATGATTACAATCACAATGCTTATATAGGAAGCGGATCGAACTACATGGAATGGGAAAATGCTCAGAAGTGCGCGGATGATCTGGAGATCGCCGGATATAATTACGGTGAAAAGCTCTACGATGCTCATCACGAAAAGAATCCTTCCCGATGCATTTTCGGAAGCGAGACCGCATCGACCGTTCAAAGCCGCGGAATATATCATTTCCCCCTTTCGAAAAGACTTCTTACATATGAGGACGGACAGTGTTCGAGCCTTGGTAACTGCTCCACAAACTGGGGCGCGCCCAATACGGATTTTGTGATCCATGAGCACAAAAAAAGAGATTTCGCGGCAGGTCAGTATATCTGGACAGGCTGGGACTATATCGGTGAGCCTACACCGTACTTTACCAAAAACTCATATTTTGGGCAGATAGATACGGCCGGATTCGAAAAGGATTCTTTCTACCAGTATAAAGCTGAGTGGACCGACTTTAAGAAAGATCCGATGATCCATGTGCTTCCTTATTGGGATTTTAACGACGGACAGATCATAGATGTGTGCGTATATTCAAACGCACCAAAAGTTGCACTTTTCTTAAATGATGAACTTATAGGGGAAAAAGCGATTGATCACAACGGTCCCGAGCTTAAGGCGGTGTTCACTCTTCCTTATAAAAAAGGATCGATAAAAGCCGTCGCTTACGATGAAAACGGAAAAGAGGCAGTGACCGATATCAAAGAAACTTTCGGCGATCCGAAGAAAATAGTTCTTAAGGCCGATAAATCGATACTTAAAGCAGATACGGAAGACCTCATCTTTGTTGAGATAAGTGCGGTGGACAAAGACGGGAAAACTGTGGAAAATGCAAGAAACCGCATAAACCTTTCCGTAACGGGCGCCGGAAGACTGGTCGGTGTCGATAACGGAGATTCTACCGATTACGAACAATATAAAGGGACTTCAAGAAAGCTGTTCTCGGGAAAACTCATAGCGATAATAGCGTCCGATTCAACGACCGGAACTATAGAGTTAAAGGCCGAATCGCCCGAACTTGAAAGCGCGAGCATTACGTTAAACGCCGTTTCTGCGGATGTTTTAAAGGGCGCTTCTTTCATGGATGCCAACTACGAATCGGAAGCCAAAACCGACATTCCGATAAGAAAGATAGAACTTATCAATCAAAACACCAACATGCTTACTGCCGAGTGTCCGTCGGTAACGCTTTCTTATAAGGTATA
>JAGCTJ010000194.1 GCA_017963665.1 Lachnospiraceae bacterium
ACCGTCCCCTAGGGTCAAACGTCTTTATAATTTAATTTTCATCTTTATATTTTCTTTATAATCTCTTGGCGATTCTTTAAACTTCGGCCCCTATACTTCAAAACAGAAACGGAGGAAAACAAAATGACAAATACAAATTACATTCTTGAAACACACAACCTGTCGAAGAAGTACGGTGGCAAATGCGTGGTAGATAAAGTAGATCTTCACATTAAGAAAGGAGAGATCTACGGACTCATCGGGCCCAACGGCGCAGGCAAGACAACGATCATGAAGATGGTCGCAGGGCTGGCAAGTCCGAGTGAAGGCGAGATATGCCTTTTCGCGGACAGCGAGAAAAGAGGTCGTATCGGAGCGCTCATCGAGGAGCCGGGCGTGATCGGAACCTTCAACGCGTTCGATAACATGAAGCTTAAGGCATTGGCCATGGGCGTTTATGATAAGCAGAACATCCTGGATCTTTTGAATCTTGTGGGACTTGCAAACGATAAAAAGAAAACGAAAAACTATTCCCTCGGTATGAAGCAAAGACTCGGAATCGCCATGGCGCTTCTCGGTCACCCCGATTTCCTGATACTCGACGAGCCCATAAACGGCCTCGATCCTCTCGGTATCACCGAGATAAGAGAGCTCATCACGCGGATCAATAAAGAAGAAAACATCACCATCATGATCTCCAGCCACATCCTTGAAGAGCTTAACAAAGTGGCAACATCATTCGGCATTATCAATCACGGGAGGCTCGTAAGAGAACTTACCGAGAATGAACTTAAGACCGAGAGCGAAGAAAAGATCGAGATCATTACTGACGACAGCGGACTTGCAGTGTCAGTACTGGAGAAAGAAAACATTACGAACTTCACCGTAGTTGATTCAAACAAGATCCATGTATATCAGTTCGCAACATCGGTAGCGGATCTTAACAAAAAGCTTGTAACCGCAGGCGTAAACGTAGAGGGTATCCACGTGATCGGATCATCTCTTGAGAATTTCTATCTTTCATGCGTAGATAACGGAGGAAACAAAAATGCTTAATCTTATAAAAATGAACATGTACAGACTCTTAAAGAGCAAAAACTTTATCGCACTTATAGTAATGATCGTGCTTGCATTCGCCATAACAAAAGTTCAGGTTATGCTTGTAACCGGCATGGCATCAATAGAAACCGCTACGATAGACGGTGACGGCAATGTTGTATATGAAACGACCGAAACGGAAACAGAGGAAGTTGCCCCCGAATTTACGGTCATGGACCAGTTTACGGGCTTTGGCAACGAGATAGGCGCACTTTTTGTATCGATCTTCGCGATCGTATATTGCGAAAATGAAAGAAAGAACGGATTTGTAAAAAATCTGTCGGTGGCAAAGAAAGAAAAACCCCTTGTATTTGCGGCAAAACTGGCGCCGGTGGTGACCTTCACGGTTCTTTTGCAATTATGCATATTCCTTGGCACGTGGTTTGCCACCCTTACATTCAAAGGGATCCCTTTCGGCGATGTTGTGTCGGCCCTTAAATTCACCGGGATCGAAACCGTTCTCATTACCGCATTCGGAATGTTCTCAATGGCGCTTTACGAGCTTTTCAGAAGAAACGTGCCTGCGATCATTTTCGGAACCTTTACGGCCATCGGTCTTACCGGCCAGATTGTTATGCTTATCCAGTTTGGGCTTAACAAGCTCGGCCTGTTAAGCGACAGCTTTTGCGAAAGATTTGTTCTCCCGGAATATTTCCTTTCCACCAGGATTGGCGCTCTCAGCGTAAGCGATCTTTCCGGCGGAAAGGTTCCGTCGATCGTGATAGGTGCAATCGGACTTGCTCTTTACATTGTGGCAGGAATGACTTTGTACGGAAAGAAAGACGTTGTATAATGGTCTAAAGACAAAACGGAGCGTAAGCTTAAATGAAACTGATCATCGTAATACTCACGCTTATATGCGCGATCTTAATCGGTGCTTTAATCCTTTACAGGCGGCAGGTCAATTCGATCTGTCGCCAGCTTCGGGTTCACAGGCTTGAGGATTCATCCACCGAGATCTTCTTAGACCACATCCGCGGACCTTTCGGCAAACTCCAAAAAGAGCTGAATGAAGGCATAAAGAAAGAACTCGAAGAAAATGCGGCTGCTCAAAAAATGGAGACATCCAGAAAGCAGATGATCGCCAACATGGCTCACGACATAAGGACTCCGCTCACCTCGGTCACGGGATATTTCCAGCTGTTAAACGAAACCGAAGACGCTGAAAAGCGCCGGGAGTACGTTGATATCATTCACGGAAGGCTCGACGATCTGGAGACGATGCTCGACGATTTCTTTGCATATTCCGCGTCGGTGAGCGACGACAAGAAGTTTGAGATCGAAACGCTGAACCTTACGAAGTTTTTAAGCGAATCGCTTTTTTTATATTACGATGCCATAGAGGCGAAGCTTGGATCGCCTAAAATCGAATATCCCGAGGACGACGTATATGTTTACGCCGAAGCCTCATCGCTTAAAAGAGTGCTTCAAAACGTCATAAAGAATGCGATAACGCACGGCAATTCCGGCTTTAAGGTTTCAATCGAAAGAGACGAAAAGTCGTCAACGATAAGCGTTGAGAACATGACGGAAGAAAAACTTCCCGACAACTTAGACCTTGTATTTGACAGGACTTACAGAAGCGACCCCGCAAGAAGCAAGCTCGGAACGGGGCTTGGACTTTGCATAGCAAAAGAACTTACCGAAAGAATGGGCGGCAGCATAAAGGCGATCTCACCGCGCGAGAACACTTTCGCGATCGTCATCACTTTAAAAACATCCGCCGGAGGAAACACCTGATGGAAAAGATATTGATAATCGAAGACAACGATGAAATAAACAAGCTCTTAAGAGAAATGCTCGAGACCACCGGATACGAAGTAAAATCGGCTTTTTCGGGCCCCGAAGGATTTCTGTATTTCGATCAGGAAAACTATTCTCTTGTGCTTTTGGATCTCATGCTGCCCGGAATGAGCGGTGAGGATGTGCTTAAAAAGATCAGGGAAAAGTCATCTGTACCCGTGATCGTCATCTCCGCAAAGAACGAGATCGAATCGAAGCTCGATCTTCTCGAAAACGGCGCGGACGACTACATCACAAAGCCCTTCGACGTACGTGAGGTAAGAGCGAGGATAGAACTTCAGCTTAAAAAGCACGGTGCGAGCGGCGGAGGCGGAAACAGGATAGTGTTTGAAGAGCTGGTACTGGACAAAGAAAACAACACTCTCTTTGCAAACGACGCGGCCATTCCCCTTACAAAGATTGAATTTTCCATCATGGAGCTTTTAATGAAGCATCCCAACAAGATATACAGCAAGCAGGAACTGTATGAGCTTGCATGGGAGGATCACTACATCGGCGAGGACAAGACCGTAAACGTCCACATCAGCAACATGCGAAAAAAGATATCCGAGCACACCAAAGGCGATTACATCGATACCGTCTGGGGCATCGGAGTGAGACTTAAAAAAGCATAAAAAGGAGCTGCCATATTTATCCTTAATCTGCTTGTTGACTACTATAACTGCCGAGAAATAACTGTCAACCCTGCGCAAAGCGCACCGCAAGGCGGCTATGGGGTTGACTGATATTTCCCGGCAGTTATTCTGTAGTCAAGCAGATCAAGGATATTTGTGCGCTTTAGCGCACTTTATTCAAAAGTAGAGTTTTCAGGCTCTAATTTGTTTACAATTTATTATCATGGGGCCCATCTTTTTTCCTTATAAGGGCTCAATTTATGGTGCGTAGTGTCAAATGCCTTTTTCAAGCAAATTTGCACTACTTTTTTCGCTTTTTGAGGTCATATTTTCGAGGGGGCGTAGTGTCAAATGCCGTAAAATTCATATTTGATACTACGAAAATGCGCCGGATATGCTCAAACAAGCTTTGTTTTCTTGAAAGGCGTAGTGCCAAACCGGTGATTTGATGGATTTGGCACTACGGTCGCACAAAAAACCACTTAAATACGCAAAAAAAATGTAGTGTCAAATCAAGTCATTTTTCGATTTGACACTACATATGTCTTCAATTGGGGCTGTTTGGTTATCCAAACAGCTCTTTTTACTCATAGGAAATCAAATACTATTCAACAATCTTTCCGTAATCAATTCGCAGTATCCTGTCGCATTTTTTTGCCACATCCGGATCATGCGTAACTATCAATGCAGTTGTTTTATTTTCTTTGACGCGTCTTCGTATTATGTCTATGATCAGGCTTGAATTGTATTCATCCAATGATCCTGTAGGTTCATCGGCCAAGAGTATCTTCTTATTGTCCACAAGAGCACGCACTATAGCTACTCTTTGCTTCTCCCCATTTGAAAGATTAAAAGGGTATTCACCGATCTTTTTCTCAAGTCCGACTTCGTTAAGCAGATCTTTGACTTTGGCATATTTATGTTCCCTATATTCTTTTGTTCTGACAGCGAATGTTATATTATCCAGGACAGTCCTTCTGTTTATCAGCGCAAAGTCTTGCAAAACAAACCCTACTTTCGCACGTCTTAGCTTAAACAAAGCGTTGGAATCGGTATAATCATTTTCTTTATCGTCAATAAAGACCGAACCGGAAGTAGGTGCAATAAGTCCTCCGATTATATTAATCAGCGTACTCTTTCCGCTTCCGCTCTTGCCCATCAAAGCGACCATTTCTCCTTCGGAAATGTTCAAATCTATTCCTTTGAGAACATCAACGGTTTTCATTCCGTCATTGAAACTTTTATAAACGTTAGATAGAGTGATCATTTATCCCCCTTAAAGAATCGGCGATGTTTTTTCTTTTTACAGCTATGTAAGAAGAAAAAGTTACTATAACCATTATTGTCAGATCAACAAGAAAAATATATATACCATCTAATCTGCACGGGAATCCTATCTTGGATATTGCATACATTGCCAAGTAACCCACGATGTCAGCCGCCAGCAGAATAAAGGCAAACGAAATGACCTGTATGAGAAGCAACTCACTTATCGAATAACCGTTTATATAGAGGATCGTATAATAGCGTTTATTGCTGCTGATCCTTAATGTTACAAACAGCAAGACCGTTATTAATGAAAAAATGCCTGTTAAAACGGATATATCCGTTATAGATATCATTATCTTTTCCATCGCTGCTTTTGTAATGGTTAACTGAGAGTTCCCGGAATTGGAAACTGTAGATGCAGGTATTATGTTTAGTTCCAAACATAGCGAATTGACGTAATTCTGTACATCGGTTGGTGATGATGTCGTGATAAATTGTCCGTTTATCTTCATAAGATAAAGCCTTATCTGATTAAAATTCTCTTCTTCCGAATCTACTATTTCCTTACCTTCGGGAAAAAGTGTCAGAACATATCTGTCGAGATTTACAAATCTTCCTTTGCAAAGAATGTTGTCCCCTTTTTCGAAAAAGCCTGTTACCGTATATTCCTTTTTATCCGAAAAAGGAGTGATTATGCCTAGTGTTTCACCAATTTCGTAATTATCTTTGTAATCATATCCTAAGACGATGGGATTGATATTTGTTCTAAGCTCATCGGAGTAAAGACAATCTATAACTGTGCTGTAAGCTGATTCGTTAAATATGAAACTGTCGACTGTTTCATTGTCAAGAAAGATGTTCTTAATCTGGCAGGCAATTTGACCATCAACCATTCCGATATCATTTGCTTTGTTGCCATATTCGTATTGTGACAAAGCTGTCTCGGGAATCTTATCCGAAAATAAAAGAAGTGGGTTTGAATATATTTCGCAGTAACCATATTCTTTTTTTCTTTTCAATTCGGCTTCAAATTCTTTTAAGATCAGACAAGCGTCTGAATTACTTAAGAATTCTGTTTCTGCCTCGCCTACCAAATTGTCGAATATGCTGTAACAACCGATATTTCCATAATCATCTATCTTCTCTTTGACAGGAGCCAATTCGGTGTTTCGCATAAAGAGCATTATTTCGGAGCAGATAATGAAAAGAGAAATCTGCACTCCAAGCATTATGGAGATAAGCTTATGATTATTCAGTTCAAACAAGACTTCCCTAATTATTCTTTTCATAATTAAGTTCTCCGGGTTTTAATGCAACAATAATGATCAGAACAAAAGTTGAAAGGCCTATCACCAATGCGTATGTGATAAGTGCGGATATAAAAGCAGCTTTATGATTAAACAAATATGCAAGGAAAAAGCTTAGTGTGAAAATTGCAAGGTAATCTCTTACAGCGAGTAATTCAAGTTTGCTCTTGCCAATCAGCATGCCTACGAAGAATGTTTCTTTATACTTTAAGGTCCACCAGTAAATAAGTAAAATGAACCCGCATAACACGAGCAAAAATACAAAGAAGTACTCAAGGAAACTGTTGTTGTCGATGGATTGAACATCTTGAATGGAAGTATAACCGATATCCAGCCTTATGATCTTATCGCCGAAGCGATCGGTCAGTTGCTTGTAGGTAGAATCAATTGAGTCTTTATCTCCCATAAGAAGAAATGTAGTATTTGCTGCAGCAACATATGATTTATCGCAAATAAAGATCATATAGTCAACATTGATGACATCAGATCCTTGTATTATGTCCCACTCAGGAATAGTTTTATCAGCAATTATCAAAGGATCCAGATCACAGATTTCGTCCGCTTTTGCACCGCGAATATATACAGGTTTGCTTGTATCAAGCATATTGTATGAAAAGAGCGTCTTTCCGTTTTTTAGAAAGAACAGATTATTCGAAGCTATTAATCGATATATAGGGGTATAATCATTGATTCTGGTAACAATTGCGTAGCTGTTGTCAGTATCAAGAAAAGAAAAATCACTCAGATCGTTTGAGTTGATTCTAAATTCAATTGTAGAATTGTTAAAGCCTTCCGTAGTCTGCGCATTGATTGATTCGACCTGCTTAAATAAATGACATATGTTAAGCAGAAAGTAGGAAAAAGTAAATAAGCAGACTATCAATATCAGATCTTTTTGAAAAATGTAGAACAGCGATTTCATTTTTACCCCATATACACCCGTTTAACAACTTATAAAAATGCCTACATCAATTGAATAATACGAGTTGGGGATATTCATGTCAAGAAATTCGTTTTTAAAAAAGTTTAAAAATAAATTAAGTTCACTCAAATGAGCAAACTGGTTCTTTAAGAAACTGTTGATTGCGTTTTTGTTACCTTATAAAGGCATATTTTATGATGTGTAGTGTCAAATGTTTTTCTAAAACAAAATGGCACTACTTTTTTTGCTTTTTGAGGCCATATTTTCGAGGGGGCGTAGTGTCAAATGCCGAAAAATTCATATTTGATACTACGAAAATGCGCCGGATATGCTCAAACAAGCTTTATTTTCTTGAAAGGCGTAGTGCCAAACCGGTGATTTGATGGATTTGGCACTACGGTCGCACAAAAAACCGGTTAAATATACAAAAAAACGTAGTGCCAAATCGGGTCTATTCTCGATTTGACACTACATATGTCTTCAATGGGGGCTGTCAGTTTATCCAAACAGCTCTTTCAATTTAAGCGAAGCCGCATAAAGTTCGTTTTTGGAGGCGGGAACCGCTTTGTCTTTTGAAAGCTTGGAGATAGCTTCTTTGACGGAGCAGCCGCTTTTTACGATCTCATCGACGAGAAGTGCCTCGGGGGACAGGGCGGCGGGGGCGTCGGGAGCGGTTTCTTTGGGCGCCGGCTCATAATAAAGCAGCATCGCATACTCGCCCTTTTTGGCATTGGGGTTCGAAGAAACCTCTGCGAACACTTCCGCCGAAGTGCCTCTGTACGCCCGTTCGTGGGCCTTTGTGAGGTCGTTGAAGAGCGCGATCCTTGCATCCGGCAGCTCGTCCTTAATGACTGAGAGTGTTTCTTCGATCCGCATGGGAGATTCATAGAAGATGTAAAGATCCTTCCCGCCCTCCTTTATGAGTGAAGTGATTTTAAGCGCATCTTTTTTCTCGCGAGGGAAAAATCCCATGAAACGGAAGGTGTCGGCGGGAAGGCCCGAAGCGGAAAGAGCCGCGATGGCGGCGCAGGGACCGCTTATGGGTAAAACGGTGATGCCTTCGGCTGCCGCTCTGTTAACGAGTATAAATCCCGGATCGTTGACGCAGGGCGTTCCGGCGTCGGAGACCACCGCGATGTTCTTACCTTCTTTAAGCTCGCCCACAAGTCTGTCCACGGTCTTGTCTTCGTTGAACTTGTGGTTGGAAGTCTGGGGCGTTTTTATATCAAAATGATTAAGAAGTTTTAAAGTGTTTCTGGTGTCCTCCGCTGCGATGAGGTCCACCGAGCGCAGTGTCTCCACGGCTCTTGGGCTCATTTCGGACAGATTTCCGATGGGAGTGGCCACCACATATAAAATTCCGGACATTAATAAAATCCTTTCAATTTCTTAATTACTTTTCTTTGCAAATGAGATACTATATAAAAGACATGTCAATTATAGCAGAAAATCGGAGGGAGATACACTATGGCAAATATGGTAATGCGCTTTCCCGGGGGACGCCCCAAGACACTTACCTTAAGCTACGACGACGGTGTCGATCAGGACGAGAAGCTTATCGAGATTGCGGAGAAGTACGGTCTTAAAGGAACATTCAACCTTAACAGCGGATGTTTTCCTCCCGAAGACATAACTTACGCACCGGGTACCATTCACAGAAGAATGCCATTAAGCCGCGCAAAAGCAGCTTATGCAAAGAGCAGTTGGGAGATAGCGGCACACGCTTACACTCATCCTTCCCTCGTTGGACTTCCCGGTAACATCGCAACGGAGGAGATCCTTCGCGACCGCAAGGAACTGGAGGAGACTTTCGGAAAGATAGTAAGAGGATTTGCATACCCTTATGGCGCATACGACGACACATGTGTAGAGATCCTAAAAAATTGCGGCATCTGCTACGCAAGAACCGTTGAGGCCACCCACGATTATCATCTTCCCAAGGATTGGTTAAGACTCAAGGCAACATGCCACCACAACGATCCCGAACTTATGAATCTCGCAAAGAGATTTGTGGACATCAAGGGATGGTGGGATCCCATGTTCTTTTACCTTTGGGGCCACAGCTACGAGTTCGAAGCGGACAACAACTGGAACGTCATCGAAGAGTTCGCAGAGCTTGTAAGCGGCAAAGACGATATCTGGTACGCGACCAACATTGAAATATACGATTACTGCAAAGCATTCAATCAGCTGATATTCAACACGGCAATGACGGTATGCCAGAACCCTACCTCAAGGGATCTCTGGTTTGCGTACGGCGACAAAGAGGTACACGTACCTGCCGGACGCACCGTATCGTTTTAAAGGAGGATAAATCTTAATGAAAATACTTGTAACGGGCGGAGCGGGCTTTATCGGTTCGCATACCGTAGTAGAACTCATCGACGCCGGCCATGAGCCTGTAGTTATCGACAATCTGTCTAACGCAAGCGCGGAATCACTTAAGAGAGTGAAAGAGATTACCGGCAAAGACGTATCTTTCTACAAAGCCGACATTCGCGACGGCGCCGCACTTTCGGAAATACTGGACAAAGAAAACGTTGACGCCTGCATTCACTTCGCGGGCCTCAAGGCAGTCGGCGAATCGGTGGCAAAGCCCTGGGAATATTACGACAACAACATAGCGGGAACACTCACTCTCGTAGACGCACTTAAAAAGCACGGCGCAAAGAACATAATCTTTTCTTCGTCGGCAACGGTCTACGGCGATCCGGCATTCGTGCCCATCACCGAGGAATGCCCCAAGGGAAGCTGCACAAACCCTTACGGCTGGACCAAGTCCATGCTTGAGCAGATCCTTTCCGACATTCAGAAGGCAGATCCGACCTGGAACGTGATACTGCTTCGTTACTTCAACCCCATAGGCGCCCACAAATCGGGCCTCATCGGCGAGAATCCCAACGGTATTCCCAACAACCTCATGCCCTACATCACCCAGGTTGCGGTTGGAAAGAGAGATAAACTCACCGTATTCGGCAACGATTACGACACTCCCGACGGCACCGGCGTAAGAGACTACATCCACGTAGTGGACCTTGCAAAAGGACACGTTCTTGCCCTTAAGAAGATTGAAGAAAATGCCGGCCTTAAGATATACAATCTCGGCACCGGCGTGGGATACAGCGTCCTTGATATAGTAAAGAATTTTGAAGATGCCACCGGAGTAAAGATCCCTTACGTGATCGGCGAAAGACGCCCCGGCGACATCGCAACATGCTACGCTTCCGCAGAAAAAGCCTACAAAGAACTGGGTTGGAAAGCTCAGTACGGCATAAAAGAAATGTGCGAGGATTCCTGGAGATTCCAGAAGAACAATCCTAACGGTTATTAAACAGTTTAAAGAAGAGCAGGCCAAGTGCCTGCTTTTTTTGTGCCCTAAACCTTGACTCTGCCCCAAGGACATAGTTTAGCATTTAGGTATAAAGAAAAAGGAGCGGATATGAAGGTACTTAAACGACTTACGGCGGCAAACATGATATGGGTGATAACAGCCTATGTTTGCCTGTTCTTATCCATAATAATCCAGTTTTTCTGGACGATCCGTATCGGTATGATAGCCGATGCCATAGTAAGCCGCGAAAAGATAGAGATTAAGTTCATGTTCATCATGTTCGCGATACTGCTGGCGTCGTGTCTGTTCATATATCTTAAAAGCCTGGCGGGCAA
Source organism: Lachnospiraceae bacterium (assembly GCA_017963665.1). Lineage (GTDB taxonomy): Bacteria > Bacillota > Clostridia > Lachnospirales > Lachnospiraceae > UBA1258. The sequence continues at coordinate 10,659 of JAGCTJ010000194.1, forward strand.
GTATGCGACGGAGCGGATGGCGCATACGCTTAGGATGGATTTTGCGGGAAAACTGCTAAAGAGCGAAAGGGAAGCCATAGGGGGCTATGAGGCCATGTCGAAAGCGCAAAACGAGCTCACCGCATCGTCGGAAGGCTTAAGCGGGATATTTGACGTGATCGAACAGTTTTTGTCGGGAATACTTGCTCTTATCTTTTTACTCTTTGCAAACCTAAGGTTCACGCTTATTGTACTGGGTCCGTTGATCGCGGTCGTACTGCTCATAAATCGGATCGGGAAAAATCTTCCGGGCCTGGTAAACGCGGCCATGGACAAAAGGATAAGTAACAACAAGACCGCGTACATGATCATTTCGAATTTTGAAGCGGTAAAGGTATTCGGAGCGGAAGAGTTCTTCGAAGAAAAGTTCAAAAAAGAGCTTGAAGAATGGGGAAGACTTGAAACGAAGAAAGAACGCATAAGCGCCGTTACGAATTCGGTCTCGGGGATACTTTCCCAGCTTCCGTTACTTATACTTTTCGGTGTGGGGGCACTGCTCATTTGGAGAGGATACATGACCATAGGAACCCTCATGATCTTTTTAAACATGACCGGAAGCTTTATAAGAACCATCACAAATCTTCCGTCCTGGGTAGTGAGGATAAAGCAATTCCTGGTACATCTCTCAAGAACGGATATTGCAAGCGAAATACAGCATTAGGAGAACAAATATGGAACCGATCATTTTCGGAGAAAACCTGTCATTTTCGTATAAAGAAAAAGAAATATTAAAAGACTTAAACTTCGCCTTTAAAAAAGGTGAACGTGTAGGGATAGTGGGGGAGAGCGGCTCGGGAAAGAGCACGTTTTTGCGATTGCTGGCGGGACTTCTTTCACCCACGGAAGGTGTTGTGAGCGTGGCGGGAGAGACGAAGGCCGAGGGTATCATCAAAAAGATATCCATGGTGATGCAGGAGGCAATGTTAATGCCCCTTACTATCAAAGAAAACATCACTCTGGGAAAAGATGTGCCAAAGGAACGTATCAATGAAGTCATTAAAGCCGCAAAACTGGATGGGTGGATCGATTCTCTTGAAGAGGGCATCGACACCTATCTCGGGGACCGGGCCAACGAGATATCCGGCGGCCAGGCCCAGAGGATCGCCATAGCAAGAGCGATGCTTAAAGACGCCGACATCATCTTACTGGATGAACCTACCTCATCACTGGACAAAGAAACAACTACGGAAGTGCTCGAGGCCCTTGACCGCCTCATGGAAGGAAAGACCGTCGTTCATGTAACTCATCACCCCGATCTTTTAAAAGGCTATGACCGTATCATCACCGTAAAAGAAGGGCGCTTTTATGAATAAACAGGTTCGGGAAATGTTAAAAGAAGCGGGAGTGTGGCGCGAATTTGTGATAATGATGATACTCAGATCGCCTTTCGATATTTGCAATTCCGTCCTCACCGCCAATATGATGCAGAAATTCATGCGTCTTATCGAACAGGGGCAAAGAGAAAACCTTGGGAAGACTCTGGGCGTTTTCTTTGTACTGGTTGTCCTTTTGTTTGGTTACAACATGACGATATGGAGCACAATTGCGGTAAGGTTCACGGTGAAGCTTCAAAAGACCTTACGGGAGAAGATGTTTGACAAGATCATGAAGCTGCCTGCCGCCGAACTTATGGGAAGTTTCAAGGCGGAGTGGTTTACGAGACTTAACAACGACATCGACAAGGCGGTGGGTTATCTTGTGAGCCCCATCAACTTCATGCACATGGTGATAGCGTCGGTGAACCTTGTGATCTCGTCGGTGATACAGATGATTTTAAGCGTGGAACTTTATATCATCGGAATATGCTGTCTGGTGCCCTTCTTTATGCTTAACGTGTTCGTGATATCGGCGAAGATAAACCTGTTTAAGAAAGAGGCGCAGAAGTCGCTGGTGGGCTACACCGACCGGATCGATGCGGCCCTTAAGGAAAAGGAAGTGCTGGCGGTTTACGACGCAAAAGACTTTGCAAAAGAACGCATCGCGAAAAAGAGTCTTGAGATACTCAACCGGAACATGAAAGCCCACAGCAGAGGGGCAATCTGCAACATGTTCTACGCTTTTTCGGGGATGCTGGGATATGTTCTTTTATTGTACCGGGGTAATGATATAATAGAGACAAAGCTTGATGATTTCGCGGATCTTTGCAAAGTCACCCAGTACCGCGGCAACATCGTATTAAGCTTTAACTGTGTGCTCAATTCCGTTATCAACATGCGCGGAAGCCTTGTGGGCGTTGAGCGCGTAAATGAAGTACTTTTAGAGGAAAAAGACGATGGAAGAACAACTGCTTAAGATCGGAGAACTGGCGGGACTTTGCAACATAACGCCCAAAGCACTTCGGGTGTACGAAAACAGAGGGCTCATTAAGCCTGTAAAGATCGACGGGGAATCGGGCTACAGATATTACAGCGCCGATCAGGTTAAGGACGTGGAAACCCTCATTGAGTGGCGGGATATGGGATTTTCCCTAAAAGAGATCAAGATCATTTTCTCGGGGAAATATGCCAAGGAAGATATCGATCTTATCCTTTCCGCAAAAAAGCGGGAGTGGCAGGAAAAGATCTGGATCGCGGAAGCAAAGATGGAGGAGATAGATAAGCTGGGGTGCACTCTTAAATTCGACAAGAAAACGAATCTTTCTTCACTTTCCGACAAAGACAGAGCGTGGTACCTTTCGCGCCTTACGATCATAAACGACAACAACGTGCGCCAGGCCATAAGCGAAGCAATTTGGCTGTAAACAAAAAGAAGAGGTCATGCCTCTTCTTTTTTTGTCTTAAGGTTATTAAAGAAAAACCAAAGATATACACCGTAGGCCACGAAGTTGAATGCCGTTATCCACCTGAGATCGATGCCTACGTGGAACAGGAAATTCGAGTAGGTCGAGGTGGATATGAGTATCAAAAGTATCGTCGGGATGATGGCTTTTTTGTTTTTAAACATGTAAACGATGGCGAGTATCTCGTAAACGTAACCGTATCTGTCATGCATTGCGGGTAAAAAGAAAACGGCCGTAAATATGAGCGTTAACGCAATCAGGATGTAGTTTTCGAATGTAAGCTCAGGCTTAAGCTTTATTATGGACACCATCAAAAATGCCAGGGCGAACACCGCGATAACAAAAGCTATGGGAGTGGCGGTCTCGTAAAACTTCTGCATATAGTCGTAGGCCATGGTCATAACGAAGCTTGGATAGTTCATGATGACGCAGCCGTATTCGTTGGTCTGGTTAAGATACAAAGTAAATGCGGTGAAAACGCCGCGGCCCGCGATTATCGCCGGGATGGAAGAGATCCACAAAACTGCGGGAGCTATAAGGAAGTTAAGTATCGAAAAGCTCTTTTTGTAAAAATAGATCAGCAAAAAGAAAGGAAGGGCGAACACCGCCTGAAGTTTGAAAGCAAGGGCAATGCCGTAAAATACGAAGGCTGCGATATTTTTTTCTTTGTACAGAAGGTAGATCGAAAGCACCGTGAAAAATGCGTAGATGGAATCGCACTGTGCCCACAAAGAGGAGTTAAAGAGCACTACCGGGGACATCCATACGATGCAAAAAGCGATGGCGCCGAGGTCGAAGGCCTTTTCGGAAACGGTTTCTTTGTACACTATGTACCCAACAAGGAGCGCAAGCAAAAGATCAAATACGATGCTTAAGCCTTTGTAAGCAAAGAGCGCCGGGATGGGAAGGTAGGTAAAGAGTGCGATGAGGGTCTGATATAAGACGTTGTAGTTGCCCACCTGCTCGGAAAGAGCCTTAAATCCGCCTGCGTTTTTGATGTCGTCGTACCAGCCGAGTAAGTAGTTGTAGGCATCTTCACTTACAAAGTTTCTTGTAGCAAGGCGCATGAGGGCACCGATGATAAAGAAGCCCGCAAGCCCGATGACCGATATGTGTTTTTCGATAAACTCAAGTAATCTCTTTTCTGCTTTAAACATATTAATAATCTTCCTCGATGACCTGTATCTCAAGATAGTCAAACGGTATGGAATCTATGAAGCTGTCTTTGTAAAACCTGACTTTGCCGTTACGCTTAAAATCTGCGATGTTCATATCAAGCCAGATGGGCTTTGAAAGGTCGAATTCGACGCAGATCTTCTCGATGGCGGAAAACACTTTGTGTGTTCTCGTCTCCTCGGAGTAGTCCTCAACGGTCAAGTCTTTAAGCATTCTGTTGTCTTTAAATTCTCTTGCCCAGATCCTCATACGTCACTCATTTTAACACATCAAAATAAGTGATGTCATCCTTTACGTTTACTTTGATTTTTTACAGCAAATATTATAAAATATCTCATAGGAATAAAGGTGAGTACAGTTACAAAAAATGGAGAGTAAAAAGCGTAACATCCCGATAATGGTCGTACTGGCGGCCGTCCTTGCTTTGCTTCCCTACGCAAAGCTTTTTTTCGGTGCGGAAATGACATATTCGGGATATTCCATCGCCAACTTCATAAACTTTTTTGACGACCGGGCCTTCTGGTCACTCCAGACTTACGGAGCCAATGCCCTGGGCCGTCTTTTTATGGCGTTTCCGGGGGGCTCGACTTACATAGGTATCCGTGCTTATTGTACTTTTGCCATCTCGGCTCTTAATCTCATACTGTTTTTTGAACTCATAAAAGAGTACCACATTTTTCCGATTTACCTGGGCCTTCTCATCTCTAACTTTATGATGTGGGCTCCAAGCGTAACGCTGGATTATTATCTGTCCTATTTTCTTCTTGCCGCAACGGTGCTTTTGCTGGCAAGCGGTTTAAAGCACGGCCAAAGAAGCCGCCTGTTCGCATCGGGAGCGATGCTTGGACTTTGCGTTTTCGTTCGCTTTTCCAACGTAATGGGCTTTCTCCTTGTATTTCCGCTTCTTTACTATGATTTCCTTTGTGTAAAAAGAATCCGCTCCACTGTCAAGGACGTTTGCTTCAGTGCCATGGGATTTTTCACAGGCTTTGCCTTTTTTTATACACTTACGATCATAACTCACGGCCCCGACGCGTTTGCAAAGATGGTAGGCTCCCTTCGCACCATATCCGACGCCGAGTACGGTTACTCCATCTCCACGATGTTAATGACCTTCCCGTCTGCCATCTACAAAAATTATTTGTGGGTGCTTCTGGTGTGCGGCGCGATATTTGTTTCCATCGTATTAAGCTACGTCGATTCCTCCAAAAAGGAACTTAACGCCATCTCCACGTTCCTTTCGGTGTTCCTTTCGGTATTTGTAATATATGTGCTGTTCCGGATGAGATTTAAAGGTGTCTTCACCACCGACTACAGCGAGTTTAAGGCAGTGGAGATATTCGTGCTCTCATCCCTTGTACTTAGCACGCTGTTCGCACTCATCGATATGTGGTCACAGCGTTCAAACTACATGCACAAGTTTTTGGCACTTATAGTGCTGGTGTTCATATTCATCATTCCCTTAGGCGACAACACCGGCATGAGATCCTACCAGAACGCAATGATACTTTTCTATCCTTTGGCACTGGGTATCGCCTGGGATAAGATGATCACAAGAACCTCCTTCAGAGTTTCTTTATTCGGTATAAAGAACGCGACTCAAAATTATATAGGCCGTATCGGCATAGGCGCGGTTATGACGGCGGTAACGCTGTTCCAGTCGTTCTTCTTCTTTACGAACTTTTCCTACGGCACCCCGGGTATCAAAGAGCTTAACGCCAGGATATCCTACGGTCCCCTTAAAGGCACTTACGAAACGAGAGCAAATGCCAACACCATAGACGGCCTTTCTTTGTACTTTACCGAAGAAGGACTTACAGGAAGAGATATCATCACCTGGGGTGACATACCCCTCATGACGTACGCACTTGAATGTAAGAGCGCATTCTCCACCGCATGGCCGGATCTGGACGAATTTACGGAAACGACTTTCAAGCGGGAGCTTGCCACACTGGACAGGCCCGTGATCGTAATAAACAAGCACTATTCCGGTGGCGACCCGCTCAACCCCGCAATATGGCCCTACTCCGAAAAGGCTGAGTGCCTTGCAAAGTTTATTGACGAAAAGGGTTACGACATCAGATACGAAAACGACGTATACAGGGTATATTTGGCTAAATGAAAAACAAATCGATCCCCTTTATAAAGGGCTTCTTAACTGCATATGCGATGCGCGCCACCATAGACGTGCCCTTAAGGGCCGAGTGGTACGAGTCTGCGCGTGATTACGTGATCGGAAACGTATTTGCTCTTCTTGGGGAGTACGACTTCGTCTTTTTGTTCTATTTCGCGGTGTGCACCGTTTTCTATTTCTTCATGGAAGGAAAGAGTGAAAAGAACAGGGCTCTTACCGTTCTTTCCCTTATCTTTGCCCTTCTTGTTCCCATAGGGCAGTGCGCAAGAGACTTTAAGACCGTATCATACATCTTTTTAAGCGCCGTAAATGTGATCAAGTTCATTCTCATAACCATCGGATTTGCGATGTTCTTTACAAAGATGCTCGGGTTCTTAAAGGAATTTTTTCAAAAAAAAAACTTCCTGAAAACAAATGAAGACAAACCCGGATTTTTTGATAAGAAGCCTTTTCTTAAGGCTTATATCCTGCTGTTTTCCGTTTACGCTTTAATAACGCTCATCTGTTACCCCGGCAACATAAACGCCGACACCATCGGCCAGATATATCAGGTCTACGGCGAGATGCCGTATAGCGAGCATCATCCCATTCTTTCCACACTTCTTGTGGGCGGCCTCGTAAAACTTTTCGACAACATAACGGGTTCTCAGGCTCCGGGACTTTTCGCTTACACCCTTTTGCAGTGCGCGCTTCTTGCGGCGGCGCTTTCTTTCACCGTGTACGTACTTGCAAAGAAGGGGCTTAAAAATGTCTGCCTTTGGACGCTTACGCTTCTTTATGCAATAACTCCCGTCTACACCAACATCGTAAGCACCGCCATCAAGGACGTGCCCTTCATGGCTTTCGTCATCGTCTACGCAGTGCTCTCGATCCTTTACATCGAAGACAACTCCCGCATCACCGACGTGAAATTTTTTGTCGGCCTCATCGTAAGCGGGATATTCATGGTGTTACTCAGAAACAACGGCATATATATGATGGTTCCCACCGGCATCGTACTATGGCTTTACGGTATAAAGAAAAAGACCGCGAAAGAGAAGGTTATGTCCTTTGTGGGACTGTTTTTTGCGGCAGCGGTGCTTGGAATGCTCATAAATACGGGGCTTTCCAAAGCGGTGAACGCCGAGAAGGGGGCAAAGGGGGAAATGCTTTCCCTTACTTTCCAGATGCTTGGCCGTTACTACACCGAATTTCCCGATGACTTTACCGACAAAGACCGGGAGGCCATTGCGGGAGTGCTGGGTCCCATAGACAATTCCCTGGACGGCTACAATCCCGATCTTGCGGATCAGATAAAGGTTAAATACCGTTCTGAGGCCACGACGGGAGAGATCGTTGCGTATTTAAAGACATTCACAAGACTGTTCTTTAAGCACCCGGGAGCTTACATCGACGGCTTTGCGGTGCACACTTACGGCTGGGTAAGCCCCATGGCATCCAACGAGAAGCGTTACGAGACACCGGACGACGACTTCTTAACTCCCACCGGCGTATTTGAAGTAATCGACAAGGGAATGGTATTTCTGTACAGGTTCCTTAACCGCATCTCCATACTGGGTGCACTTGAAAATGTGGCGTTCTGGGTATGGGTTTACGCATTTTTGTTTGTGCTTCAAAAAGAGAAGAACTTAAGAAAATACAGGCTTTTTGGCGTCTACATGCTGATCGCCCTCTTAATATGCTTTGCGGCTCCCGCATTTTTGGAGCATGTCAGATACGGGTTCCCGATACTCATGACGGTTCCCTTCGTTTTCTTTTTCACTCTCTGCATCAAGGACAAAGAGGTGGAAAGTTAAGATTTTTCAACGTTTTTTTAACCAATTATTATACGGATAATTTTTGCAAAAACGGCTTGTTAATGCTATAATTATGTTGTGTAATTAGGCGCACGGCCTACTAAAGAGTAAAGGTAATATAATGGAAGTTAATATGGAAAACGACCAGGTCGATACTTGGAACGAGTTAACCCTGGTATATAAATCTGCACTCAAGGAAATAAATACTAAGCTCGAAATATTAAACGACGAATTTCAGCACGTTCATCAGTACAATCCCATCGAGCACATCAAATCAAGACTTAAGACTCCCGAGAGTATCGTTAAAAAGCTTAAAAAGTACGGTCAGGAATCAACAATCGAGAACATGATCTCCTACGTTAACGATATTGCCGGTGTTCGTATCATATGCAGTTTCACCAGCGATATATTCAGGATCGCAGACATGCTCTCAAATCAGTCCGACATCAAAGTCATTGAAGTCAGAGACTACATCAGCTCCCCGAAGCCTTCGGGATACAAGAGCTACCACATGCTCGTTACGGTTCCAATCTATCTTTCGGACAAGATCGTGGATGCCATGGTTGAGATCCAGATAAGAACCGTTGCCATGGACTTCTGGGCAAGTCTCGAGCACAAGATCAATTACAAATTCGAAGGAAACGTTCCCGATTATATCAGGACGGAACTTGTTGAATGCGCACATATGGTTTCAAGCCTTGACGATCGAATGATGTCGATCAACGAAGAGGTTCGCCGCCTTGGCGGTGAAGCCGAAACAGAGGCATAACAGTTATCGGAGGAAGAAAATGGACGGCTTTATGGACAAAGTAACTCAGAACCTTGGCACAGAGGATCTTATCCGCGCCAATTCGGAAGCTGAGGCAAGAGAATTTGAAAATGTAAAGAATAAGATGAACGAGTACGAAAACAAGGTTTCCGACTACGAGACCAAGGTGGCAGACTACAATGCCAAAATGGCCGATTACGAGAACAAGGTTACCGGATACGAGGACATCCTCTCCGAGATCAGACGTTTGAACCTTAAGAGCGTTGAGACCAACGAGATGACCAACCAGCTTGTAAGCACCAGCGTTGAGCGTCTTGAGGAGTACAGAAACGGCGGTGTAGGCAAAGACTTAAGTGAGGACATCGGCTCCATCAAGGAGTCCTTAAAAGATCAGGAGGAGTACATTCACAAAGAAAACGTTCGCGTTTACAGAAATGTACAGGCTTCCATTGTTGATGAGTTAAAGCTTCAGACCGAGGCGCTTGGCATGCAGAACAAAGCTCTCGAGAAAAAGCTTAAAGGCATCAAAGGTCTTGCCATTACGGTTCTTGTATTCAGTTTAATCGGTATGTCGGGGGTTATAGCAGTTTTACTTAAGTTATTCGGGGTAATCAACCTTACATTCTGATAATTCGCATTGATTTACGCGGGCCGTCCTTTTGACGGCCCGTTTTTTCTTTTTACCATGGACAGGATAATCTTTCATATCGACGTGAATTCGGCTTTTTTGAGCTGGACCGCGGTGGATCTTTTGAATAAAGGTTTTGAGACGGATCTTCGGGAGGTGCCTTCGATAATAGGAGGCGACAAGGAGAAACGTCACGGTATAGTGCTCGCCAAATCGATACCTGCGAAGAAATACGGGATCGTGACTGCCGAGCCTATTGTCAGTGCCTTCAGAAAGTGCCCGGACCTTTTGATGGAGCCGCCCAACTTTAAGATCTATTCCATGTTCAGCCATGCCCTCATGGACTATCTTCACACCATCACTTCCGATATCGAGCAGGCCAGCATCGATGAATGTTATCTCGATTTCACCCCCGTAAGCCATATGTACGAGTCCCCTGTTGCCTGCGCCGACATGATAAGAAGAACGGTAAAAGAAAAGTTCGGGTTCACGGTTAACGTGGGTATTTCCGACAGAAAAGTGCTGGCGAAGATGGCATCGGACTTTCAAAAGCCCGATAAGACACATACTTTGTTTTCCTATGAGATAAAAGAAAAGATGTGGCCCCTTCCCATTGAGGATCTTTTCCTTTGCGGAAAGAGTTCATCTGCGGCCCTTCATAAGCTTGGCATAAATACCATAGGGGAGCTTGCGACGGCAAACAGGGAAGTGCTTCGTATAAACCTTAAGAGCATGGGGGACCTGCTTTGCGACTTTGCCAACGGTATAGACGATTCGGGCGTGAATACCGAGCCGGACGAGATAAAAGGAATAGGCAATTCCACCACGGCGGATCACGACGTGACGGATCGGAACGAGGCTTTGGACATACTGTATTCTCTGGCGGAATCGGTTTCTTCGCGCCTTAAGAAGCATGAGTTTCTGGCAAATCTCGTAACTGTGGAAATAAAGTACGCGACCTTTAAGTCCGTATCAAGGCAGGGCGGGACCGATTCGCCCATTCAGACGGCGAAGGCAATACATGAAGCGGCGATACCGCTCTTTGACAGTCTTTGGAGCGGCGAGCCCATAAGACTTTTAGGCATAAGGACCACCAAACTCGTATCCACCGACGAGCCCGTGCAGTTAAGCCTTTTTGATATGATGGACCGGGGGAAAGCAGAGGCGGACTTGGGTCCCAGAGACACCAAAAAGCAGAAAGATCTGGAGGCGGCGCTTTCAAAGATTAGAGAGCGTTTCGGCGACGATGCGGTGACAAAAGGCAAGGTTAAAGGGCACGACAAACCTAACGATAAATGACTGTCGTGTCGCAAACTTGACCGAAAAGTCTATTGTTGGTAGAATAATTAGGTTGTTGGATTTGTGGGGATATTAAACATTTACCATGATACTTATTTCAAGATTTCATAAAAAATGCAGAATTTCATTTTTAAGAGTCGCATTGCTGGCTGCTTTTTTGGCTGCGCTCTTCACCCCTTCCGTACGTCTTTTTAAGAGCGAGGGTAACAACCTCTTCACTCTTATGGTAGACGGAAAGGAGATGGGAACGGCGGATACGGAGCTTGATGCAAGACGCATCTTCAACGAAGCCAGAAGACAGATCGCAAAAGAGAGCAATGACCTCGTACTCATCGATGCCGAAACAAGGATCGTCGGTTCCGAAGTTTTAAAGGCATCTGTGGACGACCGTGAGGAAGTTATCAAAAACGTCGTGGCCGCCTTCAACAATTCAAAGAAGGAGACGATGCAAAGATCCTACACCGTCAAGATCGATGAGTTTATGGTCAACGTGGCAAGTGATGCGGACGTCATCGCGGTTTTGGAGGCATCCCTTCGCAAGTACGATGAAGACAAAAAGTTCTACGTTGAACTTGTCCAGGATACCACCAGAGAACTTCCCGTGCTCATTCCCGTTATTCGCAAAACAGAGGTTGAAGAACCCGAGAAAGAACCCGTTACCGCCGCATCCATCATGGGCGAGGACGGAATCTTCAAAGCTTTCGACGAAGTACTTGCAAATATCGAAGTTGATATAGAACCTTCTTTTGACGATTACGATTACGGCATAACCGACATGAAGTTTTACAACGAAGTCGAGATAGTGGAATCGTACCTTCCTTCAAAGGAGATCAAGACAAGAGGTTACGCTGTCGAAGCGGTAACCAAGGACAAGGTTCAGAAGACGACTTACGAAGTTAAGTCGGGAGATACCCTTTCGGGCATCTCGGGAAAGACCGGCGTTTCGATTGAAGATCTGGTTGCCATGAACGACATCTTAAAAGACGAGCGTTCCACCATCCATGTAGGCGACGAACTCATCATAACGGTTCCCAAACCTGAGTTAAGTGTCGCATACGATTCCCTCTTCTATTATGAAGGAACCTATGAAGCAGATGTAATCTACGTATACAACGACGACTGGTACACCACCAAAGAGGTTACCCTTCAGGATCCCGTTTCGGGTTACCACAAAGCGGTAGAAAAAACAAGCTACATAAACGGTGACCTTGTGGGCACTGAGATCATAAAAGAAGAAGTTGTGGCAGAAGCCGTTCCGAAGATTGTAGAGAAGGGTACCAAGATACCTCCTACATACATCTGGCCTTGCTCAAGCTGGAGGATCACCAGCGGATACGGTGCATACAGAACCGTTACCGTAAGAGGTATGACTTCTTACCATCCCGCTATCGATATCGCTATGCCGATCGGTTCAAGCGTATGGGCTTCCTGCGGTGGTACCGTAGTACAGGCAGGATGGATGTCAAGTTACGGATACGTTGTATTCATCAACCACCCTGACGGACGTCAGACACGTTACGCTCACTTAAGCCGTGTACTTGTAAGTAACGGACAGACCGTTGCACAGGGACAGAAGATAGCACTAAGCGGTAATACCGGTGCATCCACCGGACCTCACCTCCACTTCGAGATGAGACAGAACGGATCACCCATCAACCCGTTAAATGCAGTTGAAAGATAAAAATAGATATACTTATTGAGGCGGTCATATGACCGCCTCATATCTATATATAGTTATTTTTTACATGTTATGTCACCGTTTTGACAAAGATATTGATTTGTGATATATATCTTATGATATTGAATTTATACCCTCACGTTAGGATGGATGAAAATGAACCAGTACGCGATCAAGGGTGGTAATCCCCTTGTAGGCGAAGTGGAGATCGGAGGAGCCAAAAATGCGGCTCTGGGTATTCTTGCAGCTTCACTTCTCGCCGATGAGACTGTTGAAATAGAAAATGTTCCCGATCTTAGGGATACCAACGTAATGCTCGACGCATTAAGAAGCATCGGAGCATATGTGGAAAAGGTAGACAGACACACCGTCCGGATCAACGGATCCACCATTTCCACCACGTTACTTGACATCGACAGCATTAAAAAGATAAGAGGCTCCTATTACTTTGCGGGAGCATTACTCGGAAAATATAAAAACGCGGAAGTTGCACTTCCGGGCGGATGTAACATCGGAAGCCGCCCCATAGACCAGCACATCAAGGGCTTTAAAGCTCTCGGTGCAACGGTAGACATCGAGCACGGCTGTATCATAGCCGAGGCCGAGAAGCTTATCGGAAGCCACATTTATTTGGACGTTGTATCCGTCGGAGCCACCATTAACGTCATGCTCGCATCCGTTATGGCCGAAGGACAGACATATATCGAAAACGCGGCTAAAGAACCTCACGTCGTAGACGTTGCCAACTTCTTAAACAGCATGGGCGCCTCCATAAAGGGCGCAGGTACGGACGTTATCCGTATAAAAGGCGTTGAGAGACTTCACAAGGCTCACTATTCCATCATTCCCGATCAGATAGAAGCCGGAACCTTCATGCTGGCAGCGGCGGTTACAAAGGGCGACGTGCTTGTAAAGAACATCATTCCCAAGCACCTTGAGTCCATTACTTCCAAGCTTTTGGAGATCGGATGTGAAGTGGAAGAGTCCGATGACGCTATCCGTGTCGTAAGCGCAAAGCCTTTCAGAACCACAACGGTTAAGACGCTTCCTTATCCGGGATTCCCCACCGACATGCAGCCTCAGATAGTTGTTGCACTGGGTCTTGCGGAAGGAACCAGCATCGTTACCGAAAGCATTTTTGAGAACAGATTCAGATACGTAGACGAGCTTACAAGGCTTGGCGCAAACATTAAAGTCGAAGGTAACACAGCAGTCATCGAAGGTGTTGCACGCTACAGCGGAGCAAACATCTCGGCCCCGGACCTTCGTGCCGGAGCGGCACTTGTGGTAGCAGGACTTGCAGCCGAAGGCTTCACCCTCATCGACGACATACATTTCGTTGAAAGAGGATACGAAGACTTCCCCGAGAAGTTAAGATCTTTGGGAGCCCAGATCGAAGTCGTAAGCGACGAAAAAGAATATCAGAAGTTCAAACTTGAAGTAGTATAAAAAAGACCCGTGTCGCAAGACACGGGCTTTGTTTTGTTTCTTTCTAAATGATTGACTCAATGTAAACATCGGGAAGGGTTGAGAGGTCGATGAACTCGTCGCCGCTTTTTATGGTGGGCTTTGCGAGAGCCGAACGGTTTATGAAGACTACGTCACCGATGCGTCCGTCGCTTAACTTAACACGCTGGAGCATGTATGTGTTAACGATGTTTTCAAGGAATGTCATGATAAAGTGTGTTTCGTACTTCTGAAGGCCTTCCGACTCAAAGATCTCCACAACTTTGAAAGGACACATGGGACCTCTGTAAACTCTGGCGGAAGTCATTGCATCGTAAACATCCGCGATGGCAACCATCTTTGCGTACATATCGATCTTCGAATTTCTGATACCGAAGGGATATCCCGATCCGTCGCAACGCTCGTGGTGCATGAGAGCCGCGTTCATGATGGCTTCGGGTATGTCGAAGGTTCTTAAAATGTTGTAGCCTTCAAGAGTATGTTTCTTAACTACCGTATATTCGTTGTCCGTAAGTTTTGCGGGCTTTTTGATGATGGTCTCGGGGATGGAGATCTTTCCGATGTCATGTAAAAGACCGCACAGCGTCGCAAGGCGAGTCTGTTCTTCGGTGAACTTAAGCCATCTTGAAAATACGTTACAGATGAGGGCCACATTTATGCTGTGTACGTAGGTAAGATCGTCGTACTGGCGCATGTTGTGGAGCATGTCGAATACGTTAAGATATCCGTCACTGCTTGATAAAATCTCATTTATGCAATCGAGTAAGGAATTAAGATCGAGATCCGAATTACGTCCCGCAACGGAATCCAGCATGTTTTTAAACTTGGGAACTTCCTCGTCGAAACGGGCTTTAAATTCGATGAACTGGGGGCTTTTCTTGATCTTCTCCGAATAGGAAAGACTTTCTGAGGATACGGAGGATGAAGAAAATTCTTCCGACACCTCGTCTTCCACTCTCACGTTGATGATGGAATAGAATTCAAGCGTAGTAATGGTCCTGTCCGTTAGAACAAGGCCACGCGGAAGAATCAATTGATTGTTGTATGTATATACGTCCTCTGCCGTGATCATTCCGGGTAAGAGGTCGGCCGTACTTACACGTCTCATAGTAATCCCCTGAAAAATAAAGAACCGCAATTGATAATCAGTCGCGATACTTCAAAAACTGTTAGATAATTATACTTTCTTTATTCAAATAAATCAATCTATATTGACATATTTGTCGTCTCGATGTATATTCAACTCATCTCTTATTCAGAGTGGTGGAGATACATAGGATCTGTGAAGCCACGGCAACCCCGAAAGGAAGGTGCCAACCTGAGCGAGACGTCCGAGAGGACAGTTCGAACAATAAGAGGATTGATACGGTGTAGACAATCCGCTTATGTTTCGACATGAGCGGATATTTTTGTTTATAGAATCAATCCTTACACACCAAAGAAAGGATACCTATATGGAAAAAAGACTATTTACTTCCGAATCGGTGACAGAAGGTCACCCCGACAAAGTCTGTGACGCAATCTCAGACGCAATTCTCGATGCCTGCATGAAGCAGGATCCCACAAGCCGTGTAGCTTGCGAAACAACCGCATGTACAGGTTTCGTGCTCGTAACAGGCGAGATCACAACAAACGCATACGTTGACATTCAAAGCGTGGTAAGAGAGACCGTAAAGGAGATCGGTTACACCAAGTCCGAGTACGGTTTTGACGGAAACACCTGCGCGGTACTGGTTGCCATCGACGAGCAGTCTTCAGATATCGCAATGGGCGTTGACAAGGCCCTTGAAGCAAAGAAGGGCGATCTTAAAGACGACCTTGCTACAGGTGCCGGCGACCAGGGTAGGATGTTCGGTTATGCAACCGACGAGACCCCCGAACTCATGCCTTATCCCATCAGCCTTGCTCATAAGCTGGCATTCCAGCTGACCAAGGTTCGTAAGGATGGCACTCTGAAGTATCTTCGTCCCGATGG